>JAZSHD010000256.1:0-8250 GCA_045533055.1 Victivallaceae bacterium
CTTTTTATGCTGCTTAAAAGTGCCAAACACCCGGCGTTCAAAGCCATAAGCAAACTGGTGCGGTAAGCATTGTTCGGTAAATAACCGCAAAAAAAATTGCCGACAACTTTTTAAGCTGTCGGCAATGATTTTTTACAGAATTACTTGTAGAGTTCTTGCAATACTGAAATCAACCGCTGATTCTGGGCGGCGGTGCCTACGGTTATCCGCAGATATTTACCGGTAACTTCGCCGGGAAAATATCGGACGATCACTGCGTGGTCACGCAAGAATTTGAACGCTTTGGCTCCATCATTATCCGGCGGAGCGGCAAAGATAAAGTTTGCCTGACTTGGTATAAGCTTAAAGCCCAGTTTTTCCAGTTCACCAGCCAGTTCAGCACGCAGAGTTTTTACTTTGGCAAGAGTGGTTTGCAAATACTCCTGATCCCGCACTGCGGCTTCCGCCAGCTTCTGGGTCAACATATCCATATTATAGGAGTCTTTGAGCTTGTTCAATCCCTCGATGATCGTGGGGTGGGCTACGGCGTAACCGAACCGCAACCCCGCCAGTGCCAGACTTTTACTGGAAGTGCGGCTGACTATGACATTGGCAAACTCATGCACCAGATCCATGCAGTTATCGTCGGCAAAGTCGGCGTAGGCTTCGTCAATAAAAAGTATGCCGTTGAATTCTTCTGCGATCTTCCGGATGGCGGCTTTCGGAAAACTGTTGCCGGTGGGGGCGTTGGGCCGGGTGATGATGAGGATATTGGCTCCTTTGGCTTGTTCAAGCACATTATCGGGCATGGCAAAGTTATTATCTTCCTGCAACGCTATCTTGATTACCGGAGCTTCCTGCATTTTTGCCAATACCGGATAAAGCGAATAGGTCGGTTCCATGATCGCCACCGGCTTATCCGGTGCAGTAAACGCCCGGAAAGTCATGGTCAATATATCGTCGGAACCGTTACCGGCGATCACCATGTTGCGTGTTACATTATTCACTTCGGCAATGGCAGAGCAAAGGCTGTCCGCCATGGGGTCGGGGTAACGCCGGAGCATGGAGCCATCGAAGGTTTCCAACGCCCCCAGCACCGCCGGGGAGGGCGGGAAGGGGTTTTCGTTGGTGTTGAGTTTAACCAGATCCAGCATCTTGGGCTGCTCGCCGGGGGCATAGCCCGCCATTTCGTCAACCACACTGCGGAAGTAACTTTTATATTCTTTCATAGATTTACACCTGATTTTTTTATAAAGCTGAAAGCAGAAATTGCAACCAAACTGTTTTATTTTTCTACTATCACCGAGAAAAATCTCTTCAAGCCCTGCAATTCAACCACCGCTTTGCCTGCTGTTACAGGGATCGCTTTTACTTCGGTCAAGTCAGCAGCGTAGAGCTTGGCACCTTTGATGTTGCCGGCGATTTCCACCGAGCCGGTCAGCTCGCCGTAGTTCAGTGATTCCACGATGGGGTTGCCGGTTTTGTGCAGTTTCACCGTGGGGTGCAGATTTGCCGTAATGGTTATGGGCATAAAATGCACCACGCTGTTGCCGTTTTTATCGGTATAGACCCGGTAACGCAAATCTTCCGGCAGCGTGATCTGCAAATCGGTTTGGATCATGTTTTTCAGCATTTCAGCAATATTTTCCCCCTGTCCGGGAGCGTTGCCCAGCACCGGGGCCCACAACAGTTTTTCTGCAAGTTTATAGAACCCGTACTTGTCAGGTTCCGGCAGATTTTCTTTGCCGGTAAATTCAACGACCGGCGGCACCGTGCCGGGGATCTCCCAGAATGTGATCTGGAAAAACTCTTTGCGTACTTCCGGCGGCAAAGTCCGGTCAACCTGGGGCTTTTGCGGGTCGATGCCGTACTTCTTCAAGGGTGAACCACTGGCTCTGGCTGTACCAAATTCATCGCAAGAACCCATCAAACCGGTAACGATCAGCGTACCGCCGGATTGCTGATAACTGGCAAATGCGGCAAGTTCTTTATCGCTCAAACTGTCGCAGTTGGAGAGGATGAGGTACTTGATCTTATCGGCATTTTCCGGAACTTCCGAAGTTACATTCACTGCTACATTGCTGCGGTAAAGTGCCCGGATTATTTCCTTGAACCCATCCGCATAATCCGCAGAAAAACTGCCGTTGTAGTTGCGGGAGGCACTGCTGAAATAGACTGCCACCTGGGCGGTATCAGTCAATTCCGAAAGTTCCGGATAGCGGGCATCAAAGTTGTACGCTTCGTGGACGATCTCCGGCTCATCGGGCAGCTGGCACTGTTCTTCAAAAGTCAAGCCGCAGCGGGTCTTGTGCGTGGAGATCCAGCTGTCGCTGTTGAAAAATTTGTTCAAGCTCCAGGTCTGGAATCCTTCTGCCGGGAAAAATGCGTAACCCAAGCCCAGACAGGGCATATCGTATTTTTCGGCAATGCCGCCATTGAGGAGCATATCGGGTATGCGGACTTCGATGGAGTTTTTGCCGCCGGAGATATTGCCGCACATTTCCAGCATAACTGTATTGAGCGAACTGTGCCATACAGCCATATCCAGTCCGCTGTTGTCATTGCTTTTGCCGGTGGAACTGCTGCAGCAGCTGGTCAGAAGTTTGCCCGCCGGAATGGCGTTGCGAACCATGGCAAGGAAATCCCTGCCATCTTCGGCATGTTGTTTTATCCACATGCGGAAATCCGGATTGTCGTAGTTGCCCCAGAAGCTGAAGTCGCTGGTATCCGGCAGTATTTTGCCGGTGGCAAGGTTGAATTTTCTCCGGCAATGTTCGCAGCCGCAGCTTGCCCAGTGGGCGTAGTGGCAGACATCGTCGCACATAAGTCCGTCGATATTGGTATCGGAAAAGAGCCGCTGAACATAGCTTTGATAAGCAAAGCGGAAATCCGGATTGTTCACACAAAAACATTCGGAGTGATACCTTGCTATATATATAGGAGTATTGTCATCTACCCGCCGCTGCCGGAAGTCGTTGAGTTTTTTCCCCGCATAGCTCAAGCAGTCGATAAACGCCGGATCGGGCGTCATGGGCACATGGTGATGGTTGCGGTTGAAGTTTTCCACACGGTCTTCCCAGTTCCGGGGACGGTAAGTCAAAACCGCCGAATGGTGGTCGATGACCTTGATGCCGTATTTGTGATATTCATTGACTGTAAAAGCAATAAGTTTGTGGATCAAGTCAAAGTTAAAGAGATAATCCCAGCGGAAATGATAGCCGAAAACCACTGCCAGTTCCACTTTGGCAGCGGCAGCGGCGGCAACCTTTTGCCGGATGCGTTCTTCTACTGCGGGATTGGGAAAATCCATATCTTCCCAGGTGAACCAGTGGCTGATGGTGCGGAGATGATTGGTACGCATATTTTTTACTCCTGATCTAATACGCCGATAAACGGCAGATTTCTGTATTCCTCGTTATAGTCAAGGCCGTAGCCCACTACAAATTCGTCTTCGATCTCAAATCCCACCCAATCCGGGGCGGAGAAAAGTTTGTCTTTGATTTTTTTATTGAGCAAAACGCAGCTTTTTACGCTCAAAGCACCCTTTCGGGTAAACTCTTCGATAATGCACTTCATGGTAAAACCGGTATCCAGAATATCGTCGATCAACAATACATGGCGGTTTCCGATGGGCAGTTTGAGGTCGCTGCGGATCTTCAACTCCCCGGTGGAACTGGTGTTTACATAGCTGGATGCTGCAAAGGTATCGTATTGCAGCGGCAGCTCCATGGCTCGCATGATATCCGAAGCAAAGATCATGGCTCCGTTGAGCAGACAAACTACCGTCAGATCTTTATCTTTGTAATATTCAGTAAGCTCTTTACCCAGACTTTCGATCCGCTTTTGTATCTCTTCCCGGGAAATCAATGTTTTCATCAAAGGACTCCCGTCTGCTTGAGTTCATACAAAGCTCCGGCAAGTCCGGCATAACTGCCGATATCCCGTTTGAGCAAACTTGGTACAACCTGGCACGCTTCAAGAGTTTCTTTCCACGCAAAGTCAGGCAAATACTTTTTTACCGGCTCCATAAAGAAATCCCCGGCGGCATAAGCAATGGTGCCCAGCACGATTTTTTCGGGGTTGAATATGTTCATAAGCATCCCGAACGCCTGTGCGTCACGCAGACACATTTCGTCCCAGAGCTTTACAGCGTATTCCACACCATCACGGGCGGCATTTTCCAGTGAAAGCATATCCAGATTTTCAAGCAAACCATCTTTGGCATAATTGAGCATGGCGTGACCGGTTTGTCCGGCAAGTTCTTCCTGCATACGCTGGGCGATGGCTCTGCCGCCGCAGTAGGCTTCCCAACAGCCCTTGAGCCCGCAGTTGCACTGTCTGCCGTAGGGTACGAGCACGGAGTGACCGATCTCCCCGGCAAGAAAACTTTTGCCCTGCACCAGTTTGCCCCCGGCAATGATCCCGGCACCGATGCCGGTACTCATAGTCAGATAAATCATATCCTTGCAGCCTTTGCCCGCTCCGAAAAGCCACTCTGCCAAAGCTCCGCAGTTGGCATCATTTTCAAAACAGCCCCGGATCTGCAATGCATTTTCCAAATAGCTCTTGATAGGCACATTCCGCCAATAAGGATTGTTGGGCGGCGTGGTAATGATGCCGTTGGGTATATCCGCCGGGGAGGGCGTGGATATACCGAATGCCAGCACATCTTTGCCGGTGATATTTTCTTTTGCCATAAGCTCTTGGGCGATTGCCGCCAGCCGGGGCAAGATCACCGCCGGATCAGTATTTTTATTGTCGAGCCGGTCGCTTTGCACGATCACGCCATCAATAGTACCCAAACCGATACCGATTTTGGTACCGCCGATGTCAAAACCGATCAAGTATTTGTTGCTCATAGATATATCCTTATATTGTATTAAGATGTTATTTTTCCGGCATTGACCAGCACCCGGGGCGACCGGGTCAGGACTTCTTTGAGTAAAGCGTTGCACTCCGCAAGGGTCATGGAGCTGATTATTTGTGCATCCTGCAAACAATTTTCAGCTTTATCATTATAGAACAAACCAAGCTGCAAGTGCAGTAATCTTGCGTCGGCACACTCCATTTGTTTGGCGTAAGCACTCAAGGCAGCCAGCTTGGCGGCAGCGAACTCTTCGGCGGTCAACCCCTGATTTATCAGGCGGTCAAGCTCACTATTCAAACACTCCAACGCCAACCTGGCATTTTCGGGCAAAACTCCGGCATGCAGCCCCACAACGCCCTGCACCAGACCGCAATTTGTCCAAATGCCTGTAGAGTAGGCAAGCTGCCGCTTCTCCCGGACTTCCTTGAATAAATGGCTCGCCAAACCGTTGAGTGCGGCATCCAATATCAGCAACGCATAATATTCCTGCGTGTGGGCAAAACCTCCGGCGACTGCACAAATCACGGTGTTCTGCTCTCTGGGCAATTCAATATTGTGGATTTGCGAATTTTCCAAACTTGCCAGATACTCTCTGGTCGCCCCCACCGGCGGAGTCAAAACTTCCTTGCTCCAGATGATATTTGCTGCAATATTTTCAAAATAAGTTTGATACTCCTCAACCGTGCCCAGCTTGCCGGGGGCGGCAGTTGCCCCGAAAATCACCCATTGGGGCGAGAAACGGGCGGCAAAAAACTTTTGAACTTCATCAAGGGTTATCTTCTGTAACTCTTCCAAACTTTCCATGCGGCTGTTTCCGGCGGGGTGATCGCCAAAAATCAACCGTTTGGCAGCCACCGAACCGGCAAAGTTGGTATCCATCAAACGGCTGGCAAGCTGTTCAGCAAGATTGTTTTGTATGCGGTCAAAGATTTTCTGATCCAGCCGGAGTTTGGTCAACAGTTTCACAAAAATATCTTCGGCAAACTTCTGCGATTTGGGCGGATAAGTCAACTCCACAGCCAGAGTGTTGTTCCCGCAGCTGACATCAAGATCAATGCCGTGATCGTCCAAAAGCGTGTAGAATTTTTCTTCCGCAATACCGTTGTACCCGGTGGCAATGAGCTTGCTCAAAAGCTGGGTCATACCCTTGGAATAACCGTTTTCCCAAACCGGCCCGGCAGGCAAAACCGCCGAAAGGGTATCCAGCGGAATATTGTTCCGCTCCAACACCGCAAAACGGCTGGAGTTTTTGAGCGTGCCAGTTACAGGTATGGCGGCAGAATTTTCCGGATTTCTCTTGCGAACCAGACTTTTTGCCGCAGCAGGCGAAACAGAAGATTGCACGATTTTCTGCTCATCAAGATATTCAAACGCCGCCTGATTGATCTCTTCAAGGGTAACTTTTTTGAGCTTATCCAAATAAAGTGTAACATCGGGTGTGCCGAAGTTCATGATCATACCATTGACCATGCTGACGGTGGAAGATGTGTTCTTCAATAATTGATACATGGTCAGAGCCTGCTGCATTTTCTCCCGCTTGAGTTCCGCCGCAGTCACACCCTTGTTGCGGACTTGGGCAAGCTGTTTGGCGAGAGCCTTTTCGAGCTTGCTTTGTTTAGCCGGTTCGCAAGCTGCCGAAACTGCCAAAATGCTGCCGAAACTCATGCCGTCAAATTCCGCATCACACGCCAGAGCCAGATTTTCTTTGCAGACAAGCTCAAAGGGCAGCCGCGAACTGTCGCTGCCGCCTAAAATTCCGCCCAAAAGATCCAACGCCGGAGTAACTTTGCCAGCGGCTTCCGGAGCTTTTACCCCCCACGCCAAACGGGTCAGTGGGTCGGCAAAAGTTGTGGTGTAACGCCGGGGAAAAGCCGGTTCAGGAACCTGCGGCAAAACGATTTCATTCAAATTGCCCCGGCGGAAATCCGCAGATAGATCGCTCAAAACCGTGGCAATATGGTCGGTATCAAGGTCGCCGGTCACGATCCAGTGCAGTCGCATAGCTCCATAGCGTTTCAAATAATACTCCACCATCATATCCCGGGTAACTCCGGCGATTTTGTCGGGGTAGCCGATAATGGGCAGCCGGGCAGGGTGGTTTGGGAAGATCCCGCCCCAGAGCTGCTGGATCATCACATGAGCCGGGCGGTCAAAGATCATATCCGCTTCCCGGGCAATGACCTCTTTTTCGCTGTTGAATTTTTCCAGCGGGAATTCAGGCTTGGTGACCATGGCAACAAGCACATCGGCAGCCTTGTCAAACATGGCAACCGGTACTTCCACATAGTAAGCTGTGTGGTCAAAAGTGGTGTAAGCGTTGCACTCGCCGCCGAGGGAGTGGATGGTATCGGCAGCGGATTCGCCGGGATAGCCGGTGCAGCCGCCAAAGAGCATGTGTTCCAGAAAGTGGGATAGTCCGCAGCCGGAAAACTCTTCTTCGTGGATGCTCCCGGTACGCATGACCGCCTGAATACGGGTCAACTTGGAGTTGTTGAGTATGTGATAAAGCACAGAACCATTGGGCAAAGCTCTGACACTTACGGGCATTAAAGATCGGTCAGTCAATTTGCGGAATCTCCATGTTGGGCGAAGCTTTTCTCAAGCAAGGCGGTTCAGTGAGGTTGAATTCCAGATCAAAGTCGCAGCGTTTATCATCGTCGGAAGCACTTAAAATATTTAAGGAAATAAGGTCAAAGACGATCTCGCCGATATCGGAGGCAGACTTTATACCCCAGGAATCCAAAACATCGGCGGCAAGGAACCCGAAATTGGATTGGAATTGTTTTTTAAGCCCCGTTAATAATTCGGCAGCCGAGAGATGCCTTGGTTCGGGCAAAGCATTGACTTGTTCAATAACGCAAGAAGTGATGAACTCATAAGCGTCGGGGTGATACTTGCCGGAACGCTGATAAAGCTCATTGATCTTGCGGCGGTTTTCGGAAATATTCTGCATTAGTACCTCTTAATAATAAAAGATTATATAAGATAGCTCAAAAGCGGAAAAGTTCAAGTAAAGAAAGGAAAAAAGCCGCCAATATTAATATGAGGTATAAGAAAGAGCCCGGTCAAGCACCACCAGTCAAGCCCAAAGCAAACAGCGAACGGCACAACTCCCAAGCTTTCCCAATCTGCCATCAACCAAACCGCCCGCATATGCGGCACTATCTCCCAAAACTTCTCAAAATTTCCCAATACTTCCCAAATTCCCAAATTCTCCCAAAAATTCCCAAATATTCTAAAAAAAAATTTGCAATATAGAAAAAAAAGAGTAAATTAATTGCAGTTGAACGGACTGGGGAAGTAGCTCAGTTGGCTAGAGCATCACACTGGCAGTGTGAGGGTCGAGGGTTCGAGTCCCTTTTTCTCCACCATTTTTCCGCAAGTTTATTGCGGAAAAATGTCCT
>JAZSHD010000057.1:0-15098 GCA_045533055.1 Victivallaceae bacterium
AAAGATTTTATTCAACATCTTTACTGTTAATCAACCGATATTGGGAACAGAGCCTTTTTTTTAGCTCTGTACCCAATATGGGGTGGTGCTTGAGCCAGGGAAAAAGACCTTTTGAGGAATGTTTCTATTTTACATCCTCAAACTCCACACCTTTTTCCCGGCATTTATCTATTTGCGATAAATGCCAATAAAAGTTTTTTTACCTTCGCCAAGGCTCTTCAATCAATCTTTACGGAAACAACGCCTTCAGAAAAGGTCGGCTGCTGCTGATTTTTGCTGCTGATGGATAAGTTCTTCGTTGGCAGCGTTATTTTCAGCATTTGCATTGCTGTTGGGTTTCTTGTATCTTTTGCCGGAGCGGCGGCGTTTGCGTTTGCCGCCAGCCGGAGCGTCGCTTCCGCTGGAACGCTCGTCCATGCGGTTGATTCCGCCCAGATTGGCGATCAGCTCCCGGTAGCGGGCAATCATTTCGGAATCGCACTGGATGTAGTCTGCATCGCTTTGGATCTTGAAGAGCTCCATAGCATGGGCAAAGCCCCGCAGTTTAACCAGACGCTTTGGGTTGTTTTTGCCGAACAGCAGCGGCTGGATAGCCAGCATCCTGCATGCCGAACAGCTTAAGCGTTTGATTATTGCCAATGGCGAATAAATGGTCAGCAACGCCTGACGGATAAGCTCTTCATCCCAGAATTGCAGTGTATTGTCAGTTTTATAAGCGTTGTTGGCATAGTTCCGGCGGCTGTTGCCGTCGAGCATGCAATCAATAAAGGGTAACGCCAATGTTGCCATTGCCACCGATGCACTGTTGCGGTAAAAACCCGAAGCAATGCGTTTATCCCGGACTTTCAGAAGATTCAATGCCTCCTGCAGATTCTTTTGCTCGCTGTTCTGGGCAATGTAGGGCAGAAAATGTTTCAGCAGCCCGTAATCGGCAAACGCCTGCATGATACTTCCGGCATAAGATGAATTAAGTATTTTCTCCAATTCCAGCGACAAGCGTGATACCGATGCCAACTCCAACAATGGCAGCGTTGTCAGCAAGGCATTTTCGGTTTTCCGCTCCAGCTTAAAGCCGTATTGACCGACCAATTTCAACGCCCGGAGCATCCGTACCGGGTCTTCTTCAAACCGCAGTTTGGGGTCGCCGATGGCACGCACCAGACCGCTTTCTATATCAGCTATACCGCTGCCGGTGTAGTCTATAAGCTCATCGGCAACCGGATCGTAAAAAAGAGCGTTTACCGTAAAATCCCGCCGCCATGCGTCTTCTTCGCTGGTGCCGAAATCGTTATCGTTGAAGATCATATTTTCCGCTTCTTCCAACGCCGCGATCTTTCTGGCACCCGGCGTTTGAGGCTCGTGCTTCTTTTCGGCAGGGGCTCTGCGGAAGGTGCTGACTTCAAAAAGCTCTTTGCCCGCCCGCACATGCACCAGCTGAAAGCGTCTGCCGATGATCCTTGCCCGGCGTCTGCCGAAAACCTCCCGCACCTGTTCCGGGGTGGCAGCAGTGGATATATCGTAATCTTTGGGCACCCGGTTCAAAAGCAGATCCCGGATGGCACCGCCGACAATATAGGTTTCGTAACCGGCATCCTGCAAATCGGCTACTACATTATAAACATTTTCTTCTACATCAAAGTGATTAAGCATCTCTTGGTATTCCCGACCCGTACAAATTAAAGTTTCCGGCACAAAACGGTGTCGACTTCCGCCAATGCCGGATCGGTGTTCGGATAGTCAGAGTTATAGTGCAGACCCCGGCTTTCCCGCCGTGCCAGCGATGAATCAATGATAAGTTCCGCAACTGTGGCAATATTCCGCAATTCGATAAGATCGGGTGTAACGAGGAAATCCCAGTAATACTTTTCGATCTCTTTACGGATCAGCACGATGCGTGCTTTTGCCCGCTCAAGGCGTTTGTTGGTGCGGAAGATCCCCACATAGTCCCACATAAAGCGGCGTATTTCTTCCCAGTTGTGAGCGATCACCACCTGCTCATCGGAGTTCACCGCATTACCGCAGTGCCAGGGGGCAACGAAGCCGTCGAACTGATTTTTCCGCAACTCTTCAAGATTCTTCAGAATGTGTGCCGCCGAAAATCTGGCACAGACCACAGCCTCCAGCAAACTGTTGCTGGCAAGGCGGTTGGCTCCGTGCAATCCGGTGCAGGCACTTTCGCCAACGGCATAAAGTCCGGCAATGTTGGTTGCTCCATTCACATCGGTCTTGACCCCGCCGCAGGAGTAGTGTTCTGCAGGAACTACAGGGATGGGATCTTTGGCCATATTGACCCCGATTTCCAGACACTTTTCAAAGATATTGGGAAATCTCCGGCGTAAAGTTTCTTCGCTGTGGTGAGTTATATCCAAAAATACGCACTCTTCGCCGGAACGCTTCATTTCGTTATCAATGGCACGGGCGACCACATCCCGCGGAGCAAGGCTCTTCATGGGGTGGTATTTATCCATAAACTCCACAAGTTTGCCTTCGGCATTGCGGATCTTCAAGATGGCCCCTTCGCCACGGACAGCTTCAGATATAAGGAAACTCCTGTGCTGCGGGTGATAGAGGATCGTGGGGTGGAACTGGATAAATTCCATATTGGCTATTTCCGCTCCTGCCCGGTAACACATTGCCACGCCGCCGCCGCAAGCCACATCGGGGTTGCTGGTATACAAATAAACTTTGCCCACCCCGCCGCAGGCAATGGTGGTACTCAATGCCCGGAAGGATTTGACCTCACTGTTTTTTATATCCAACGCATAAAGCCCCAGGCAGCGGTTGGCACCCGGCAGCCCGAGTCTTGCCGTAACGATAACATCGATAGCCATGTGGTGTTCAAAAATAGTGATGTTTTTGTTGGCTTGACAAGCCTCCACCAAAGCCCGTTCGATTTCCGCTCCGGATATATCCCCGGCGTGGAGTATCCTCCGCTTGTGGTGACCGCCTTCACGCCCCAGATCCAGCTCGTTGGCATCGCCTTCTTTGCCCATTTCGCCCCGGGTGGTAAAGTGTACGCCGCGTTCGATAAGGTCGGCAACCGCTTCCGGACCGGCTTCAACGATAGCTCGGACTACATTTTCCCGGCAAAGCCCGGCTCCGGCAACGAGAGTATCTTTCACATGTTCATCAAAAGTATCCAAAGAATCTGTAACGCAGGCGATCCCGCCTTGAGCATTGGGGGTACTGCCCTCATTGATCTCCCGCTTGGTCAGAAGTGCCACCGAACCGCCGGCCTCTGCCAGTTTGAGTGCTGACATCAATCCAGCCAAACCGCTGCCGACTACCAAATGGTCGTATTCAAAGATCTTTGAGTTGCTTTTCATTTTTTCACCTGCATTGCCACATTTTTTCCGGAAAAAAACATCTTCCGGATTGGAAAATAAAATTTATTATATTAAATTACACTGTAATTTGCAATATTTCAAACTAAAACAGGTATTTATGAAGTTTTTTCATGCAATAAAGTCATTTTTGACCGTCGGAGCTGCCGATAAAAGCAAAAGTGAATTATCCGGCAGCGAAATCAAGCGTTTTTCCAAGTTGCGGATTTTTGCCTCTTATTTGATGTTTCCGGCAGGTGGATGTTTTGCCGCCGCTGCATTTCCTCCGTTGAATTGGGCGATCGGAGCTTTTACCGCTTTGACTGTACTCTGGCTGGGAGCAAGGAATCTTTCGGCTCTGAAAGCGGCTTTTGCCGGCTGGCTTTGGGGCATGGGCTATGCTTTGTGCAGCTTTTTCTGGCTGCGGGAGATACATCCGGCGATCCCGTGGATGATGATGGTGGTGCTGGGTGCTTACTATATACCCGTTGGCTGGATAGCAGCGGTTGCCAACCGTTATATACTGCTGGAGCCGGAAGTTCGCAAACAGGGGTTTTCTGTTCAGATCGCCTGTCGGGATTTTGCTTTATGGCGGCAAATCCTCTGGTGTTTGGTTTGTGCTTCAACACTGGTGCTGGTGGAGTATCTGCGGCATACGGTTCTGCCGTGGAACTACTTTGGCGTGGCTTTTTACCGCAACGCTGTTATGATGCAGCTGGTAAGAGTCGCCGGTGTTGCCGGTTTATCCATGCTGGCGGCTTTGACCAATGCGGCGTTGGCTCTGGCGGTGCTTACTATTGTGCGTAAAGATCCCGAAAAAGGTACTTTGCGTTACCGGCGGCCGCTGGTGCTTATGGGAGTGATGCTGATCCTTTCCGGAGTGATGGTCTACGGCATAATCTCTTTGCGGGAACGGCGTAAGGAATATGCTTCTTTTGAGCATAAAGTGCGTATAACTTTAGTGCAGGGCAACTTGCACCCCGGTCGTTACAGCAACGAAGAAATGGGCTATAAGACTCTTGCCAGATATGCTGATTTGACCCGTACTCAAAAAGGAGTGCCCACTGATCTGGTGGTGTGGCCGGAAACAGCAATCGTTTATCCTTTGCGGGGGGCATCGAATGTCAGCAGCGTTTACCGTACTCTGGTGCGTCAGCTTTCAGCCGAGCTTAATGCACCTATGTTGTTGGGGACTTTGGAGTTCGATCAAAGCACCGAGCCGCCCGGCAGTTTGAACAGTGCGGTTCTGACCGATACCAGAGATATACTTTATCACGGCTACCGGGCGATTTACAGCAAAGTCCATCCGGTGCCATTCGGTGAATTTGTGCCCATGCGGCGGTATCTGCCATTGTGGGTTATCAAGCTGATAGATATGAACCGGGATCTCGTGCCGGGGAAAAGTCTTGCCCCCATTGAGTTGAATAAAAATATCCGGCTGGGGGTGAATATTTGTTTTGAAGATGTATTCCCATATATCTCCCGGGGCGAAGTCATGCGTAATGCCAATATACTTCTGGTCATATCTGACGATGCGTGGTACCCCACCAGCTCTGAACCCGAACAGCACCTTGCCAATGCCATGGCACGAGCTATTGAAAACAATCTGCCCATGGTCCGTTGCGGTAATGACAGCGTTACCTGCCTGATTTCGCCCTCCGGGGAGATCATCTGGAGTTTGGCAGAGGAAGCCAAGCTGGGTAAAGGCAGGGCCTTTGACCGGGGAGCCGGAGCGGCAACCATTACAGTCAATGTTCCGTCCGAAAAGCAGATCAAGCAGACCTTTTACAGCAGGTTCGGCGATTGGGTAGTCGGATTAGCCGCCATGATCTTTGCTCTGACCTGTGCGGCAATGCTCCGCAGCCGGATAAACTTCATAAAAAGTATCAGCTCGGTTCAGTAACAGCTGCAGAGATATGCCGCTGCCAATCAGGAACGCTTTTTGTTTAGCTCTGTTCCCAATGCGGGTAGGTAGTAAAAAATGACATATATACCTGTGCATTGAGATATTTTTCAAAATTTGAATGGCATTTATCTTTTTGCAGAGCAAAAAGATAAATGCCGGTAAAAGGTTTGGGAAAAAGATATTATGAGAGACACAAGAGGTGGATGCGCCGAAAGAGTTCTGGAATAAAACAGCTACAGAGCTGAAAAGATGTTGCAATGGGGCAGGTGCAGAGTGCTGGAGAGACAGCAAGCGATATGCTCTGACTTCCGCACTCAAACTCTACGAAGCCCCAATCATGGTGCATGATGTTGATTATGAGTATCAGTCTGTAACTAAACAGCAAGCAGACAAACGGCTCAAGGACAACATGCTCAAAGTATGGCGTAAACATTACGGCTTCTGGCGATGGTTCAAACGCTCTGCCAGAGTTGAGAGAATTATTGTGATCCCGGCAGTATATGCAGCAGTCGTCCTCGGCGGGGATAGTGCGTGGAAGGAGACCAAAAGCAAACGACAATGATACAGTTACTACTGCTGATACTCTCCGCCTGTGGAGTGCTTATTTGCGGTCTTACAGCCCTTGTGGTTTCGCTGGTACTCAAACGCTTGATAACATAGCAGCTCAACTCAAAGAGCTTACAAAGGCTATTAACGCATTTGTAAAGCGTGAAGAATGTCATGCCTCTATGGGAGATCACTGTTCGCAGTTAAAAGAATTGCGTAGTGGCTTTGAGGAAAACAAATCTGCAATCCGGCAGATTATAAATGAACTCAAACGCCACCACGGAATCGACATAACATACAATGGATAAAAATTCAGCCAAGAAAGGAAACAAACTATGCTGAAAAAACTCACAATGTTGTTGATTGCCTTTTGTGCAATCATGTTGCTTGTTGGTTGCCAGTCCACAACTGACAAACTTGCAGAAAGTGCCGTCAATAAAAATGTAACCGCAAGCGGCTATATCTCAATGGGCGAAGTGGAGGTTGCAAATCCTGAAACGGGAACTCCGCAAGGGCGTATCATCACCGGAAAACTTGATTACCGTAGTCGCAAAGTCGGCATCCCCGCAGATCAGAAAGTCCCAACGACTGGATTTTTCAAGGCTACGAAGTCAATCGGACTTTTTGGCACAGAAGATGTGGTGATCGAATATGATTTTACTGCCGGAAGTGATGCAGATGCAAAAGTGGCTCTTGAAAATCTTGAAAAGAAAAAACAAGAAGCCGAAACAGCGTTTGAAAATGCAAAAACAACTCCGGAGCAAACAAAATAATCATCATCGAAGAGTAAAGTTTGCACAAACGGCTCCATGTATAATAAACTATATGGAGCCGTTTTTTTTGTTGTGTAAACAAGAAACTGTTTTGTACGCAAGTAAGGTTTACGCAAGACGAATACAATTTGAACAAACAATTTATCAAACCCAGCGTAAACGCCGGCTTACAATATAAGTGTGTCAGAAAGTATCATGGTGTCACAATACACATGGATACAGGTTCGCAGAAATCGAAAATGGTAGGTATAGAGTTTGGCAAACTCAGCTTTTTGTTTGAGGGGGATTTGAAAGCGGGTCAAGTCTCCCTCTAAATCTGTAAAAGTTATAGAAAACGGCGATTTTAGAGGTTTCGACTCATTTCCAGCGGGTCGGATGGACGATAAGAAATGAGTTTTGAGGTGAAAATCACCCCGAAAAAAGACAACAAAAAAGCCGCTTAAAAAGCGGCTTGGAAAATCATGGTGGAGAAAAAGGGACTCGAACCCTCGACCCTCACACTGCCAGTGTGATGCTCTAGCCAACTGAGCTACTTCCCCAACTATTTCGTTGTATTATTACAATACTCTATTTTTTGAAAAATGCAAATTTTTTTCTTCAAAAAAACTCGTTTTTTACCTGAAAAATTACATTTTCTCATTTTTTTACTCTTTTTGCATTTTTTTATGCTTTGTTCCCGATAAAGGTTGATATGGGAGCCTTGGGGAAGAGGGAAAAACCTTTTTAAGGAAGTCTGTCTGCAGCATCAACAGCATTCCGATACAGGGGCGGTCGATATGATCATCGCCAGTACCGACCCGCCGTCTGATCAAAGGCTGTTCGCCATCGTAGGGGCGAAGTAAAAAATCTTCCCGACCCTCTCCGGAATTGCTGTAAACATTGCCCAGCAGCATCTTGACCATCAGTCGGGCATCATCGCTGAATATCCCGGCAGTTCCTCCGGTTTCGCTCATCAACTTAAATAATGCCTCAGGAGTGGCATCATCGGCAAGAAACCACGGGTTGCGTGGCATTTCACCGATTTCATGTTCAAGCATTGCCAATTCGTCCGCAAATTCCTTACGCTTATTTCCTTTCAAGCCCGGTTTACTCAATGCTGTTTCCAGATTTTGCATCAAAGCAAGATTACGGCGGTATTCTTTGATTTTTTGTTTGTATGCAGGATCTTTTTTCTTCATCCAACTGTAAAACGGCAAGAGTGCCGGTCGGAAGGTGACAGATTTACATTCTCCCCGGGCAGCAAAAACCAACGCATATAAATTAGCCCGCCCGATAAAGCCGCGTTTACGCTGAAAGTAGACATTGCGTCCGATTGCCATTCCCACTGCGGCAAGAACAGCTGTCGCTGCCATTGCCACCGGAACTTTGCGTGAAAGAGAAATTCCTTCAGCCATATCCCGGAGGATCGGCGGTAATGCTTCCACAGGAAACGGCGGAGGATCATCCAGTTTCAGCGTATCTTTTATCGGCTGCCATTCCTGATATTTGGTCTCCTCCGGAATGGCACTTTCAATGGTTTTGATCGTATCATCAATATTCATTTTGTGTTAAAATCCTTATTTTGTCGATTTTGTCGACATTATTTTTATACATTCACTCATTTTTTTACGCCGGGATTGAGATAAAGCAATCTCTGCCGTACTCCGTTGCTGCTGCGGATCGCTCCCGGCGTTCGTGAACTGCGGCTTTCATTTTTGCACGCACCGTCACAGCCGAGAAGTTCCAGATTGTTGCGAAAGAGTGTATCTTCCACTTTTTCTGTCCACTCTTCGGCATTTGCACAGTTCACTGCAAGCAGATAATGAATGGATTTGTTTCCGGAAAATGTCAACGCCGCAATCGGCAGACCTTTATCCAGCATCGCCATATAAAAGGCGTATTGCTGCTGCAGAGGTTTGTCATCAAATTCCAGTACCGCATAGCGGAAAAGAGCCACACACGCATCGGAAACAAAACTTGGAACATTGTTTGCTTTCATCACCGGTTTCCCGGTCAGCGGATTCGGACGGAAAAACTCTGCCACGCACGGACGGGCAAGATGCTCTTTTACACTTTTTATGCACCGTTGCTGTTCGGCGGCATTGGCAAGAGGTGTACCGACAAAGAGCATATCATCAGGATCATACAAAGACTCCAATACCGCACAAAAATCTTTTTCATCGGATTTTTCCAACAGGCGGTATGGAGAACGCTCCCACAATTCGCAATCCAGTTCCATTTCAGAATAGTTACTGTATGGCTGGATGATGCTTGCAAAAGCTTTTTCTCCATCAAACCTGTCCGGATGGCGGTAGGCTTGCACCGGTACTGTTCCGGAATCCTGCTTTGCATAGAACAGCAATGTGCCGATGGTGTGATTGCCATTCAAATTCTGCCACGCACGGCGTATTTGATTTTTGTCCTGATACCTGGTTGTCAAACTCCATTGCTCAAAAACATCATACGGCACACCGCAGTTTTTCAAAGCAATACAGATGGCGTTCCATGCTCTGGTATCATCGGCTCTGCGCTTATCGATCAGCGGCAAAACAGACATTGCACTTTGATAGTCGTTATTCATTTGTCCCTCCCTCTTACCATTTGGCAGGAACTGGCGGCTTTGCGGATAAAAATTTTTCCGCAACGGACTCTTTCTGGTGTCAACATAAACACGCTCCTTTGGGTTACGGAAGATGCCCCATTGCACCTTCCTGCCGCTGAAATAGGAGCGTGTGAACCAATGTGAACTGAAAACAGTTGCGTAAAAACAAAAAATCCCCGAAAGCAGTTGACTTTCAGGGAAATAAAATTTGAATAATTTCAGAAAAAAGTTGTTGTGTGAACCGATTGTTAACTGATTTTGCTACGGGGGACACCGGCATCGAGGATTTGAATACGCATTTGTTCCGCTGTCATTTTGATGTTGGAATGTTTTTCAAAAGCATTCAAAACATCTTCGCAGCGGAAATATCGCGGGCGTTTGGGCTGCAGCTGAATACTTTCGGCGTTTTCCAGTTGCCGGGAAAGCCACATCGCCAATGCCCGAACATCTTTATCGCAGGGATTGTGATCAAATTCCACTGTCAGCACGCGCCGTGCCGCATCAGTGAGTGTGATATAGTGTTCTTCGGCGGCACTCCGGAGTGCATTCATCCGGCGTGACTGCAGCTCAAGCATAAGGTCGGCAGTACGGTTGTACTCCTGTGCATCTTGCAATTCACTTTCCAGTTCCGCAATGCGGTCGGGCCACTTCTGAGTGAGCAGATATTCATTCCAGGAAGTGAAGAACAGTTCTGCCATATGTAATGACCAATCATTGACGCATAGATGAATATAATCCCGTATCAGAGCAAAAACATTGCGTAATTCATCCGAGCCGTACCACACTTCATCAGATACTTTTTCATACAGCTCCAACTCCCATATCGGAAGCAAGTTGACATAGGGATCAAGTTTCGCAACTGGTTCGGGAAAGATTTTCAGTATGACTTCCGGAAAAATGTTTTTGCAGATGTCCTGGTACTCCTCTAACGGCATTGTAGTCATATCCGGAACTTCCACATCTTCCATACCACATTGATTGCACAAAATATTGGCAATATGACACCCCATATGCACTGGCGGATATTCTCCGGCAAGATACTGATCCAGTTTCGGAGTAGGTACTTTTTCAGCATGAGCCAAAGTTTGCAGATACTTCAGCAACTCAATGGCGATGGAATCATCATAGCGATGGGTATTATATTTTCTTTGAGCAAAAATCTTCATCAAGTTTGCGGCAATGGATGTTATTTCAAGCATTATGACAAATCCTCTTGAGTTCGTGGTTCAACGATATATCGGCGGTCGGGGATGGGCAAATAACGGTACTGCAGCTTGCCCCGCAGTTTTTCAAATATCTTCTGCCGTGTTTCAGCAAGGTAATTTTTAGAAATCCGCAGTTTACGGGCAATTTCCCGGTCATCCGGTTCAAAGTTATCAAAAAATGAGTAATGGATAATATTCTGTTCGAGTTCGGAAAGTTCACCGATAGCACGGTGCAGAAAATCATAGTTGCGGTCTTCTGCAAGGTTATCGGTAGTGCCGACAAGTTCAATATCCACATCTTCTGCCCGATCCCAGACAACGTGTTTTTTGACATTGGCAAGAATATACCGCTCAATGACTTTTTTCATATATGTAGAAAACGGTACATTCTGTCCTGGCTTGAAGCGGCTGAATTTTGTCACCATTGCCACATTCCCCAAGCCGACATAGTCTTCCATTGATAAGCCATAGTATCTGCGGTGGGTATCTTTTGCCATGCCGAGGATCATGGCAAGATGTGAGCAGATCAGCGTTTCCCGGGCATTTTGATACAATACGCTCCCCTCCGGCTGTTTCAAGTCGGATAAGACGGAGTTGTATTGACTCTCCGTGAGTTCCGGATACTTCGCCAATTCCAGAGAATAGCGATGCAAGCCCGGGTGTTCATCTGCGTTGATATTTATCATAAAACCTTTCGACAAAATCGACAAAATACCCCAACATACACTTACGAAATATAATATACACCCCGCAAGTGGACATTTTGTGTCCTATTGGATTGCGAACGGAAGATTTTTGTAAAAAAACTTTTTACTCGGCTACTTGCAGGCAGAGATGCTTGACCTGCCAGGCAATGCTGCCATAAACGGTTGACGGGTGTATTGCATTTAGTTCCCGGTCAAGTTTGTCAGCAATGCCGGGAAGTTTTGCCGCCATGGAATCAAGCTCGGCAATTACCATCTTGGGATTGAGTCCGCACGCATCAGCCATTGCGGAAAAATGCTCTTTTTTCAACATTCCCATGCGGTTTTCGCCGTCGACACTCATAGCAAAACAGCGTGACATCGTTTCGTAAACCATCGTACAAAGCAAATCATACGCCGGAGCGAATGACGGAATGCCGTTGTTATAAAGCACTGCATAATTTTTGGCATGGGCATCGCAATTGCCGATAAGAAAGTTAAAAATAAGCAAGCGGAAAAACATTAAGCGGCTCATCGCAGATATATGCATATCATTCATACACTTGAGGCAATCCTTAACTCCCGGTCCGCCGTCTTCTTCATATTTCAGATGGGGCGGCACATTGAGCAACTGACAGAAGTCTTCCTGATGCAGCCGCCGTGTAATGCCGTTTTTTGTACTGCGGTCAAAGCGTTCCACCACATAAAAAACATCGTCATCAATGGTCAGAATATCGCATTCTGCGACCGGCAGCCCCATTGCTTTTGCCAGTTTCATACAGAAATATTCATTGTGAACACTGCTCTGAAAGTTCGGGATCACCGGCTTGATGATATGAGTTGACGGTGTCCCGTAAAGGGGCAGTGAAATCGTACCATTCTGAACACACGCCACAAGTTTTTCCTGCGAACCAGCTCCGGAAATGCGGACACCTTCATCGCCCACATCCAAGGGGCGTTGACCGAGGTTGTCCAGGATATTGTAGGCATCTTCTGCTGAAAGTTTTCGGTAAACGGGATCATTTGCCGACTGCGGTGTTTCACCTTGCGGATAAAATGAGACTGCCCCGGCACAGTCTGCACCGATTTCTTTGAGCAAGCGGAAAGTATTGCCCGGCGACACATGGAGGATCATCGCCACGGTGTTGCGGATGCGTTCATCCGGGAGCAGATTTGAAAAAAATCCATCCACTTCAGAATCAGTGAAAAAGCCTTCCTTCAGCGGAAGATTTTTTGACAGCGGATAAGCTCCCGGCGTATTCAGAAATTCCGTATCGTAGATAAAGGACATCACGCCGTTGTCAGTAAACAACGTGCCGATTTTATTTTCATTCAAGAATACATCCAGCTGATCGTGAAAATCCATAAGTCATTACTCCTCAAAGGGGCTGTAAATGTGTATATCCACCCCCAATGTTGTGAGTACACTCAAAATCTTACCCAGCTGACAGGTCGCTTTTCCACTTTCCAAATCACCGATAAACCGTACTCCGGTGTTCGACAAGCCTGCCAGCTGTGCCTGAGTAACGCCCTGTGCTTTTCGCAGTTCACGCACCTTTTTACCAATAGCTTCGCAGCTCAATAATGCTTCTTTGCTCATAAAAAACTCCATATTTTCTTACCGTTCGGGAATAATATAGCACAAAAAAGCAAAAAATCAAGCAATTCTTACCGCTCGGTAACAAAATAATCAAAAATAAGTGTATCGCAAGCAAATCTTACCGTTCGGGAATTTCCATTCGGTGATCTATAGATATCTGAATTATTTTTTTATCCTTCGACAAAATCGACAGAAATAACAATTTTACTGCGAGAAATATCCATATATTATTGCTAATCAACTGGATAAGTGTAAATAGTACGCTAATATATGTATAGTGCAAAGCAAAACCTTAATATTCAAGGAGATACATAAAAATGACCAGAGAGCAGATGCAAAAAGAAATCGCCCGGCTGAATCACAAAATCGAAATCGAGCTGACGGAAATCAAGAACCTTGCCAACTGGCTGCTTGCCAAGGCAGACGATGCCGACAGCATCACCTTCCACTGCCCAAGCCGGATGATTGCCCAGAGCGAAAACACGCTCAAGGAACTCCTCGCCCGCCGCGACACCCTCAAAGAAATCCTCGGGGAGTAATAAGCAATGGATCCGTGGTTCAACAAAAAATTCTGTGATAGATGCGGCAAATCGCTGGCTGACGGCTTTTCAATGAGCAGATTTGATATCAGTGCCTTGTGTTTTTGCTGCCTTGAAGAAGAGCATCTGCACCCAGACTATCAGAAAGCGGTGGATGCCGAGCTTGCAGCACTCCGCTCCGGCAATCGTAACTTCGAGGGCATCGGATGGCCCGGCAAAAATGGGAGAGTGAAATAATGGCTGATACCAAGACCAACATCACCGTGCAGCTCACAGGTACGGACGGAAATATTTTTGCGATTATCGCCAAGGTCAGAGAAGCGCTCCGTGAAAACGGACGCTCCGATCTTATCAAAGAGTTCACTGATTATATCACCAGCAGCAGTTCTTATGAAGAAGCTCTCTGCCGCGTAATGGAATATGTCATCGTAAAATAAGGAGCAGAACTATGCGCGCAGTAAAAATCGATCCCGTCAGCCGGACGGTCACGGAAATCGACCTCAAGAAAAATCCCAACCTCACCTTTGATGAACTTTATGAAATCATCGGCTGCGACCTCGTGGAACTGGTGCAGATAGACCGGGATATGGTCATGGTGGTGGATGAGGAGGGTAAATGCAAATCCGTCCATGGAGCATTTACATTCATTGGCAGTGGGATGGTCATTGCCGGAACAGCCATCATTCTCGGTGGCAGTGGAGACAGATTCAAGGCTCTGCCGGAGAACCTCGCATCATTCCAAATGATGACAGAATGGGTAGAACCGAAAGATGTTCCATCGCCGCAGTACACCATTATCAACCTCAACTGAACGGAAAATATGATGAAAACAGTTCTGATTGAAAAGACTTCCAAAAAACTGAAACTTTATGAACTTATAATTACGGCATTGCTTTTTATTACCCTGCTTTCCGGCTTCGGAGCATTGCACATTGCCATCCCGCTTGCTCTCTGCCTATGGAGCATAACCGGATTATGCCTGATCGCATTTGTCGGTATCCGCATAATCATCTGGTGGTGTCACGAATAAGTTCAAACCAAATTGTAATAAAGGCGTTGCTAAAACTGCAATCTGGCTCAATGTTATAACGCCCGCCAGAGACTCGTACAGTGCAACGAGCCGCAACACCCTCCACGGTGCACACCCGCTGGCAGACCGGGCTCCGCACAGGCGACACCCTGATAAGCCGGAAAAAGTTCTCCTTGATTATCAAAATCGATAATTTCCAGATTGCCGGAGACCTTGCCGCACACGATGCAAAGTGCATTGTGATGATTGCTGAACCAAGCGTGTACTTCTGATTCGGTAGGGAGCTCTTCCTGATAGCGTTTCCAACCGGGCAGAACGGGACATTTACGGACTTTATCTGCAGGCAGGACGGCTAATCCCGCCTGCAGATAATTACGAACGATTTCAATATTTATCATCGCTCACACCGCCTTACTTGTGTACCGTACGTTCAGTTTGGCTTTGTTTTCGTTGCTGACGGCGGTGGTGTTGACTGTTGCTTCCATGTTTTTTTCTCCTTATTTTGGAAGTTTTTTCTTGCTGATGAAACGAGTGGACACAAGATGTCTGCTTGCCGGTGATATCTTATATATCGTTAAGCGAAGAACACTTTGCGGAAAGAAGCATCATCAGCGTTGCCCCTTACATTCACAGGATAGTCGGAAGTTATATTTGGTTATGTTTGAAAATGATGCTCCGGACAGTTGATTTGAGCGCAAGAAAGTGTTCTTTGACGAAAGAAAAAATTTTTCAAAAAAAGTTACCGCGTTAAGTTTGGCGTGTTGTTTGGGAGAAAAAGAGATGGATTTTGAGGATTATAATGCGGATATGGAAAAATATTGTCAGGAAGCGGAAGATGCTGTAAACGAGGGTACGACCACAGTTGATGACAGCAGAGAAAAGGTATATCTGGATGATTACAACGCAGGCTTG
>JAZSHD010000044.1:0-4250 GCA_045533055.1 Victivallaceae bacterium
TCCCTCGTTCCACAACTGGTTTGCGTTGGCGTTGGCTCTGCGGGGCGAACAAATTTCCAACTTCCCCATTTGCAACAAAAGTTTTAATCTGTCCTATTGCGGGCATGACCTTTAAGGAGAAAATGAATTATGTTTAAAGCATTGCACGCAAGGTTTTTTCAGAAATACCGCACCAATAAATTCCCCGATGCAGCCCCAAATCTGCCGGAACACTTCCGCGGGCGGCCGGAGTTTGATAAATCGGCTGTGGATGCTGAAGCGTGGAAAAGTGCCGCCGAAGTCTGCCCCACCGAAGCAATAAACGCCCAGACTCCGGCAATAGATTTGGGCAAGTGTATATTCTGCGGAAAATGTGCCAAAGCCAATCCGGCGATCAAGTTCACCAACGAGTACCGTTTGGGGACAATGAAGCGGGAAAATCTGATCGTGGACGGCAGCAGCTATGTTATAGATGAGCAGCTGGATGCCGGGATCAAGGCATTGTACGGTAAATCGCTGCATATACGAGAGGTTTCCGCCGGGGGCTGTGCCGCTTGCGAGCTGGACTTCAATGTGCTGAACACTCTGGCATGGGATATGGGCAGATTCGGCTTGAAAGTGGTGGCAAGTCCCCGCCACGCCGACGCTGTATTGATAACCGGACCGGTAACCGACAATATGCGTCTGGCATTGAAAAAGAGCTACGATGCAGTGGGCGAACCCAAACTGGTGATAGCCTGCGGAACTTGTGCGATTTCGGGCGGATTGTTCCAGAGAAGCGATAAATGTTCAAACGGAGCAAGCGATATGCTGCCGGTGGATCTGTTCGTGCCGGGCTGCCCGCCGCACCCGGCAACCTTACTGGAAGCTCTGGTGCGTTTCATGGGGCGAAAGCAAAAAGACAACAAAGCATGAGATAAGCAGTATATACGGATAGGTACGGATGAATACGGATGTTTACAGAAAAGTATTGCTGGCTTCCGGATGATATCGCCGCTTGAAGAGTTTTCAGTTGGCAAGAGTGATTTATGATATAACCGTCCGGTTTGTGGAACTGTATATCCCACAAAATTCACGCACTTGTGATCAAATGGTTCAAGCTGCCCGCAGCGGCAAACAGAATATTGCTGAAGGGTCGGTTGATGCCGCTACTTCGGCAAAGCTTGAAATCAATCTCTACAATGTTGCCCGGGGTTCTCTGGAAGAACTTAAAATCGACTGTCAGGATTACCTGCGCCAGCACGGTTTTGAAATCTGGAATAAAGACGATTTGCTTGCTCAAAAATTTATAAATATGCATGTAGCTTCTAAAAAAGAATTCAGAATGTTTGTAGAAACAGCAGAACAAACCTTGCAAAATACCGTTCGTTCCCGTTCGTTCCCGTTTTTTTGTTGACACAAAAAATGCGGAAATGTTTCCGTTTCCGCAAATCCAGACCCAAGCTAACCGACAGTTTTGCGAAATAGCGTGAGCACAGGTCGTGTTTTGCCAAGGAGCGAATGAGGGAGTGTACGACTGTACTCGACCGAAAGAGTGACGACAGCAAGGCACGAGATGTGCCACGATATGAAGCAAAAAAATGGCTCCGGCACCTGGATTCGAACCAGGGACCAAGTGGTTAACAGCCACCTACTCTACCGCTGAGCTATGCCGGAGCATGAATAAATCATTCTCAATGTTTTTTAATATATCGCTGTTTTGTAAAAAAGCAAATCGATTTTTGCTTTTTTTTATGATTTTATTGCCTATATTGTTTGCGATAACGCCGGTTTTCACCTTGTCCCCGCCGTCTTTGCTGGTAATTGCTGAACTTTCGCGGATTCTTTTCGGGCGTTAAATCGCTTTTCAGATAAAACTTTTCCAGCGGTTCGTAGCCTTTTGCCTGCATCAACTTGTTCCAGTTTTTCGGCAGCTCTATTTTTACAGTTGTCATGCCGCCGCCGGGGACGCACATGGTTTTGTTGCGGCTTTCGTCGCCGGTTATCAGAATTGCGGTCTTGCCCAGTTTCATTACCGGAACTGTTTCCAGCGACTTTTTATTGCTCCATGCCAGATGACCGGGCAGGGCGGTTGTTCGGCTCTTTTCCGTATTGGCTATACGGTAGCTGTGGCGCTGAACTGACGAATTTTTTCTGGTTTGAGCACTGCCCGGATTGGCGTGAAAGTTGAAATATGCTCTTTCGTACAACGGCATTCGGGCATTGGCGATCAAAGCATCTTCCAACGCATTTTTAGTTTTATATTTTTTTGCCAGATCTTTTGCCACCTGACTGGTTATTAAAATCGTCCGGTAGACAAACGGCGTTCCGCTGCCCAGGGCAAACTGCTGTTTTTCCACTGCATCGGCGGCAATCAGCTCCATTATCTTTACCGGATCGCTGGTCGCCGGTGCCAGATTGTTGCCCCAATTCAGCGACGATGCGGCAGTCAGCGTGTTATCATTGAGCTGATAGCCCATTTGCATGTGGTACGGCAGATACTTCATAGCCAAAGCTGCTTTTTCATCTTCAGCCATACTCCACGGCATTAAATAGCCGAAAGTCCCCATCCGGTTGGCTTTTATGTAATACCCGCCCAAATTGAGCATGGCAAGATTGATGAATCTGCCCAACTTGACATTCACTTGAGCTGAAATCATCCCTTGAGCGTGGTCAAAACCCAGCTGCCTTGTCACCGGGCCGTTGATCCAGCAATAGGGTGTCCACGCATGAGTGCTGGCAAGAGTTCTGCGGAAATCCCCGTTGGTCATGGCTTGGGCAAATGCTATCAACAGCGGCATAAATTCAGCGGGGCACCCCGCCATTACTCCGTTGACCGCCACAGTTTTTACCGTGACTTTCCGGTGAGCGGGGGGAATGGTTGCCACTACCGTATCGGGGGGCAGGTCGGTGAACTTCAAAAATTCGGCAACTCTTTCAGTAGTTGGCGGCACGATCGGCAAACCGTCCGACCAGTTATTTTCGTTGAAAAAGTGATTTACTTCATCCAAACTGCCGTTGAAAATCGTTTCGGCGGATTTGGGCTTTTGAGCTGCTTGTTTTTCTTCATCGGTAAAATCTCTGGTCAATGCTTTTACGATTGCCGGATAAAGAACTTTTCTTGTATTCTTAATAAGTTCATCCCGGGTGTGTGCTGAAAATGCTCCCGGATAAACCGCCACCCTGGGCATCATTACTCCGGCGTTTACGGCAGTCATGCGTGACTGCACCGCAAAGCTGGGGGCGGCGATCATCACCGACGGTATTTGAGCATATTCCGCTGCTATGCACGAACCCATCTCTTTGGGCGTGCACAATCCGCAGCCGCCGTTGCCGGAAATTACTGCATCGACCTTATGCTTTTTTAATTTGGCAACAAAATCGTCCTTCTGCTTTCTGACCACTCCGGGGGCAGGGTAGGGGCCTGCCGAACCTATTTCATTAAGCAAAAGTATTTTTGCCGTGGGGTGATCTTTTAAAATCAGGCGTTTGAGTTCCACATGGGTAACATGTGCCATGAAACTTCCGCCCACAATGGCGATGGTTTTGCCTTTCAGAGTTTTCAGCCGGGGGGCTTGTTTGATTGCCTTTACGCTGCTTTCGCCCACCGGAGAAAGCACCTTGAAGTTCGTTCCCGCATCTTGAATTGCTCCGGGCAGATTACATACATTATCATTGCAAACTTCACCGGCACCTGCCACTGCCGCAGTCAGAAAACATAAAAACAACAATTTTTTCTGCATAATATATATTCCTTACCGTTTTTTTGTTACAACCTATAATGCTCCATGCCGACTTTTTATTGCTTCCGGGTTCTGGGAAAATTGTCAGGAGTGGCAAAAACCGCCTTTTTTCATGTTTTTTTAATAAAATTTGCGTTTTTTCGAGTTTTTTATTTGCATTTTTTCTAAAAAGTGGTATTTTAATTAAACAGTGAAAGAGATATGCGAGTGTAACTCAGCTGGTAGAGTATCACGTTGCCAACGTGACTGTCGACGGTTCGAATCCGTTCACTCGCTCCATTTTTTTTGCCCAAAATCCGGAATATCCCGTGCCTTTGTTGTTTTTTCCTTGTTTTATGGGAGTGCGTAGTTTATTATCTGTATTAGTTCCGGCGGAATTTTTTTGTGCGTCTTCCATTACTTATAAATAAAGGCTCTGTTCCCAATATCGGTTGATTAACAGTAAAGATGTTGAATAAAATCTTTTCAAAACTTAAAGGGCATTTATCTATTTGTGTAACAAATAGATAAATGCCAATAAAAGGTTTGGAAAAGGGTGATGGGGTTCCG
>JAZSHD010000118.1:0-9213 GCA_045533055.1 Victivallaceae bacterium
CCCATACTCTCCCATATTTTCTCATAAAAAGCCGCCATCAACCGTACTGCCCGCGTATGCGGCGGAATGCGGCATCAGCCGCTACGCACAAAATCGCAACAGCAGGCGGGAATACACCCAAAAACTCCCAAACCTTCCCAAATCTTCCCAATACTTCCCACAAAAGCCGCCATCTATTAGTGCAGTCAGCGTTCCGCTGGCTGCGTGAAGTCCGCCTGCGGCGGGTGAAGATGTGAAGAGCTTGCTTTTGACAAAGCAAGCGTGAAGTTGCTCGCTTACGCGAGTATGGTCGTTGACTGTTTAAATAAATACTGCCCGCTTGCCACGGCGTAGTGTAACGAAGCCGGGCGTATGCGGCGAACAAAAAAATGGCAAAATAATTGCCGTTTTGAGTGCAAAAATCTTGAAAAAATCCGGCGGGCGGTGTATTGTATGCAATGATTGTAATTTTAATTATATATAATATCAAAATACAGGAGAATTTTTACTGATGTCCGACGAAATCAAAGACCCCAATGTGGTCAACGAAAACAGTGTTCCTTCTGCCGCCGGGGAATACTCCGCCAGTAAGATCACCGTGCTGGAAGGTTTGGAAGCGGTGCGTATGCGCCCTGCCATGTATATTGGTTCGACTTCCGAAAAAGGTCTGCACCATCTGGTTTACGAAGTGGTGGATAACTCCATTGACGAAGCATTGGCAGGTTACGCCAGCAAAGTTATTGTAACCATCCACCCCGACAACACTATTTCGGTGCTGGACGACGGCCGCGGTATTCCGGTGGATATGCACGAAACCGAAGGCAAGCCTGCTGTGGAAGTGGTGCTGACCGTACTCCATGCCGGGGGTAAGTTTGACCACAACAGCTACAAAGTTTCCGGCGGTCTGCACGGCGTGGGTGTCAGCTGCGTGAACGCTCTTTCGGATTGGATGAAAGTGGAAGTTTACCGTGACGGCAAAGCCTGGGGCATTGAATTTGCCCGGGGCGTGACCACCAGAGAGCTTTACAGCCTGGGCGATACCGACAAACGGGGTACCAAAGTAACTTTCAAGCCCGACGCCACGATTTTTACTGAAACTGTTTACAGCCGGGAAACTCTCGCCAACCGTCTGCGGGATCTGGCGTTTTTGAACAGCGGTGTATCAGTTACGCTCATTGACGAACGGCTGGAAAACTCCGACCCCAAATACATGGAACACCACTGCTACGAAGGCGGGGTGGCTGAATTTGTCAAGTATCTGAATGCGGATATCAAGGTGGTTCATCCCGAACCCATCTACTTTCACTGCGAAAAAGATGGGGTGGATGTGGAGATCGCCATGCAGTATAACGACAGTTTCCGTGCCAACATCACCAGCTATACCAACAACATCAACACTATTGACGGCGGTACCCACCTGGTGGGTTTCCAGACCGCTTTGACCCGCAGCATCAACAACTATGCCAAAGAAAACAAGATGCTCAAGGGTGCCTCCGATAAAGGTATGTCAGGCGAAGATGTCCGGGAAGGTCTGACCGCCATCGTAAGCGTAAAAGTGCCTGATCCGCAGTTTGAAGGTCAGACCAAGACCAAACTGGGCAACAGCAATGTCCGGGGTATCGTGGAATCGGTGGTGTTTGAAAAACTCTCGACCTTCCTCGAAGAAAATCCCGCCGTGGCAAAAGAAGTCATCCTCAAAAGTATGCGTGCCGCTCAAGCCCGGGAAGCCGCCCGCAAAGCCCGTGAACTGGTGCAGCGTAAAGGCGTGCTGGATGGTTTCGGTCTGCCGGGCAAACTTGCCGAATGTTCTGACCGCAACCCGGAAAACTGCGAAATGTATATCGTGGAAGGGGACTCCGCCGGTGGTTCTGCCAAACAGGGCAGAAACAGCAAGTTCCAGGCGATTCTGCCTATCCGCGGTAAACTTTTGAATGTGGAAAAGGCCCGCTTGGATAAAATCCTTGCCAACAACGAAATCAAAGCCATGTTCGCCGCCATCGGCTGCGGTGTGGATGAAGATTTTGATATATCCAAACTGCGTTATCACCGCATCGTTATCATGACCGATGCTGATGTGGACGGTGCCCACATCCGTACACTGCTTCTGACCTTCTTCTACCGCCAGATGCGGCCCTTGATCGAAGCGGGGCATATTTATATAGCCAATCCGCCGCTTTTTAAGGTCAAACGCAAGAACAAAGAGCGTTACATCGATACCGATGAACAGCTGGATAACTACCTCATTCAGCTGGGTGTGGAAGATATTCAGGTCTTTGATGCCGACGGTACCCCGGTGGAACGGGAAAAAGTGGAAGCCCTTATTGCCCTCTTCCGCCGTGCCCAGCACTGTGCCAACGGCTTGCAGCGTTGCGGCGTGGAACCGCCGGAATACTTTGCTCTGGGTAATGCTGAAGGAGCCTTCCCCATTGCTGAAATCAGCGTGCGTGAGCTCGATGGCACCATTTCCCGCAAGTTTGTCTACTCTGCCGAAGAACGCAAAGAAGTGATCGCCGAAAGCCGCGACCGCATCGGCGAAGCTCAAATGCCCGCTGCCGAAGTGGTGGATGCTTCTGACAGTGTGGAAAGTGCGGGATCTGCCGAAGGCGAAAATACTGAAGCTGTTGAAAATGAAAGCGATGAAGCACTTTTTGAAACTTCAATAGCTATGAGTGCTGTTGACACTGTTGACATCTTTGAAGCATTGGCAGTTAGCGAACTTGCCCGTGATCTGGCGGCACAGTCCGTAAGTGCCGATAAAGTTTTCACTGCCGGCGACGCTATCTGGAAAGTCAATGCTGACGGCAAAGAATCCGTTGCCTGCAGCTTGCAGGAACTCTTCGACATCATCCGGGAAAACGGTCGTAAAGGTATCGACATCCAGCGGTACAAAGGTTTGGGGGAAATGAACCCCGAACAGCTCTGGGAAACCACCATGGACCCGGAACGGCGGAAGATGATCAAAGTCACCATGAAAGATGCCGTGGCAGCCGAACGCATGTTCACCTTGCTAATGGGCGATGCGGTGGAACCGAGAAGAGAATACATCGAAAAGTACGCAGCAAGCGTAAAAGATCTTGACATTTAACGAGTTGTGAGGTAATAATATGGCTGTGAAAAATGCTCCTCAAGCAGAAAATATCGGCGATGCCGAACGCAATAAAAATCTTGAAATAACCATTGCCCAGATCGAAAAGGAGTTCGGTAAAGGCTCCATTATGCGGTTGGGCGATTCGGCAACCTATGCCGGAGATGTGCAGGTCATCAGCACCGGTGCCTTGAGCCTCGACCTGGCTTTGGGTATCGGCGGTTTGCCCAAAGGCAGGATCGTGGAGATCTTCGGGCCGGAATCCTCCGGTAAGACCACGGTCTGTCTGCATGTTATTGCCAACGCTCAAAAAGCCGGCGGCAGATGTGCCATTGTGGATGCCGAACACGCCATCGACCCGGTGTATGCTGCTAAAATCGGGGTGAACACCGCCGATTTGCTCATCAGCCAGCCCGACAGCGGCGAAGATGCTCTGAATATTGCCGACGCTCTGATCCGCAGCGGTGCCATTGATGTACTGGTAGTGGACTCCGTAGCCGCACTGGTGCCCAAGGCGGAATTGGAAGGTCAGATGGGCGACTCCCACATGGGCTTGCAGGCCCGCTTGATGAGTCAGGCATTGCGGAAGATCACCGGGGCAGCCAACCGGGGCAAGACTTGTGTTATTTTCACCAACCAGATCCGGGAAAAGATCGGTGTGGTTTACGGCAATCCCGAAACCACCACCGGCGGCAACGCTCTTAAATTTTACGCTTCGATCCGTATGGATATACGGAAAGTTACGGCCATCAAAGATGCTTCCGGCAATGTTACCGGCAACCGCACCCGGGTCAAGGTCATCAAAAACAAGATGGCACCGCCTTTCCGCATTGCCGAATTCGACATCAACTACTCCGAAGGTATCAGCCGTATCGGTTCGATCATGGATGTAGCTACCGAACTTGGCATATTGGAAAAACGGGGCAGCTGGTTCAGCTTTGAAGGTGAACAGCTCGGTCAGGGCCGGGAACAGACCAAGGCCATTCTGGAAAGCAATGCCGAACTTGCCGGTAAGATCACCGAAAAAGTCCGGGAAAAGCTGACACCGGAAAAGCCGGGATCTGAAGCTGCTGAAAGTGCTGAATAATAGAAGTTTGCAAAAAGAGAAAAGAGTTTTATGAAGTACATTGCCGCATGTTTTTCAGCTGGTTTGCTGGCGTTTACTGCATTGAACGGTGCGGAAAATGCAGCAAATACCACTGATGCGGCACTTTTTGCCGGTAACGGCAATGCCGGAGAACGCTATTATCGGCTGGGCGAATTGGCGCTGGAAAATTTCGATGCCGCCGGTGCGGCAGATTTTTTCCGCCAGTCGCTTAATGATTTGCCCGAAGGCTCTTTGCGTTATCAGGCGACCGACCGGCTGCTGGCAAGTTTGCTGGCGGCAGGGAAAGTTGACGAAGCAGAAAAACTGCTGAAAGATGCCGGAAAAAATCAGAAATTCAGTCATAGCAGCATATATAAACTTATGCAATCAAGAATGCTGCTTTATTCCGGGAAAACTCCTGAAGCGATCAAACTGCTGAAAGATTTGACCGTAAAACTTGATTTCCGTCGGGCAGTGACTTTTCCGGCACTGGAACTTTTGAGCAAGGCTTTGAGTGAATCCGGCGATTATGCCGCAGCAAGACAAACTGCATTGGATATGGCAGTGATTGCCGGAAATAACGATTTGCAGAAGTTCAAGGCTTTGGAATGGCTGATTTTTCTGGCATTGGCAAACGACGATTTGGAACAGGCCAGAAAAGCTCAAAAAATCATGCAGGAAGAGCTGCCGGAGGATTTGCAGAAAAATTTAGCCAACCGCATGGAAAAACTGGTGTGGCTGGTGGATTGCCGCAGCGGTAAGAGTAAAGATGTGGAAGAGAATTTTCTGAAAAGTGCTGAAAAATCTGCCGCCCCCGACCCCTTGCTGGCACGCATAGCATACGCATTGGCGGAAAATGCCGGAAAAGATGCGGAAAAAGCTGTAAAATATGCTAAATTGGCATACAAATTTGCTGAAGGTGCGTTCCGTCAGACAGCATTGAAAACGGTTATTAAAATGGAAATAGCCGGAAAGTTCTGGCAGGATGCACTTAATGATGCGTTGAACTTCAAAGCCATATTTCCAGCCGCTCCCGGACAGGATGAGCTGCAAGGGGTGATCGGCGATCTTTATATTCTGCTGGGCCGCAACGATGAAGCGGTCAAGATACTTTCAGACCTTTGCAAAAATAAAAATGCCGATATGCAGGAGCGTTGTGCCGCTGCCGGAAAGCTGGCCAGACTGTATCAGAAGCAATCCAAGGTGTTGGAGGCTTCGGAGATGTTCAAATTTGCCATTGGAAATGTTAAAGATAAAGCATTGAAAAGCTCACTTGAGCATGAATTCGGCGAATATCTCTACCGTCTGGGCAGGTATAATGATGCAGCAAGTTATTTCCGTTCGGCGGCAGCTGCCGGAGAAAAAACTTTTCAGCACTCGCAGCTTTATCTGGCACAGAGCCTTTATATGCTCAAAAGTTACGAACAAGCTCAAAGAGAGCTTTCTGAAATCAAAACTCCGGCTGATAAAAAGCTTTTAAGTCAGATCGATTATCTGGATGCACTTATTACTGAGCAGCTGGGCAAGACAGACGAAGCAGTGAGCAAATTTGCTGTTTTTGCCCAAAAGCACGCAACTGCCCCCGAAGCCTCCGAAGCACTTTTCCACGCCGGAACGCTGGCTTTGAACAGCAAAAAATTCAACGGTGTGGAGTTGCTGCAAAACTATGCGGAACGCTACCCCGGGGAAAAAGCGGCAAACGCTCTTTATAAGGTCTTAAGTGCCGATCTGCTGGCAGGCAAAGAAGCTGAGGCTCAAACGATATTGAATAAACTAACCGAAAAATATCCCGAAAGCAAATTCACTATTGCCGGCAACTTCCGGATAGTGGACTTTTTGCGGGATAAACTGCGTTACAGCGAAGCATTGGCTGTTTTGGATGCCATAAGCAAGCGTTACAGCAGCGTAAGACCGGAATTGATACCCGAAATACTTTACGACCGTGCAGTGATCTACGGTCATCTCAACGATCACACCAACAAGCTTGCTGCTTTGGAAGAATTGGTTAAAAAATATGCCGATCACCCCATGGCAGGCAGAGCATTTTTCATGTTGGGCGACCTGAAAGCCTCATTGCTTGATGCCGAAGCGGCACTGACCGCTTTTCAGCAGGCAAGAAAACGCTCTGATGGTATTTTCGGTTACGGCTGTACCGGCAGAACCGGCGATGCGGCTTACACGCTTTACACTAAACAACGCAAAGAAGAATATCTGCTCCTGGCGATCGAAAGTTACGAAAGTTTGTTGAAAAACAACGATTTACCTGTCGGGATGCGTTTGCAGACATTGTATAAACTGGGCCGTGCACTGGAGGATAGATCCGATGCGGCAGGGGCGTTGCGGAACTACCGGCTGGTTATCTACGAATCGCTGCTTTGCAAACGGCAGGGTAAGTATTATCAGGCGATATGGAGCGTGAAAGCTCTGGATGCAGCTCTGAAAATGCTGCTTCAGGCAGTGCGTGAAGCACCGGCAGCCGATCAGGCAGAACAGCTTAAAGATGGTGCCAAACGCCTGTTGAAAGCAGCTGCCGGCCTGGATCTGCCGGGTGAAGATATAAATAAACAGCTGGAATTGGTGGAGAAAACTGTTCCGGCAGCAAGTTTTACGGAGGTAAATTGATGCTTTTTATGAAAATGATGTCTGATGGCGGCCCGGTCATGTGGCTGATACTCTTTGCCAGCATTGCGGCAATGTTTATATTTCTGGAAAAATGGTTCCAGTTCCACCGGGAACAGATCAATGTGGGCGAGCTGATAACCGGTTTGTTCAATGTGCTGCGTCGGGATGGTTATGTGGAAGCCATCACTTTATGCGACAATACCCCCGGGCCGGTTCCGGCGGTGCTCAACGCCGCTATTCTGGCACGGCAGCGGGGCGACCGCAAGCTGGATAACGCCATCGAAAGTGCCTGCCTGGACGAAGTTGCACGGTTGGAACGGCACTTGAATATTCTGGGCACCATCGGCTATATATCGCCATTGCTGGGTCTGCTGGGGACGGTGCTTGGTTTAATGGAGGCATTTCAGGCAGTGAACTCCACTGCCAGTGTATATTTATCGGTAACTGAGCTGGCATCGGCAGTTAATCAGGCGTTGATCACTACGGCTTCCGGTCTGGCGGTGGCGATTTTCTGCTACGCAGCCTACAACTATCTGCTGGGCAGACTTAACTCAATAACTTTGGATATAGAAAAGGCAGCTTCAGAAATTACAGCATTTTTTGAGCGTCAGGAAACAAGTCAGAACTGAGAGTTTGGCGGTGGATGATGATTAAAAAGTATTATCAGAGGAAATATGCACCCAAGCTGCAGCCTTTCAGCGGGCGGCCGGATTTTACGCCCTTTCTGGATGTGTTCTTTTTGCTGCTGATCTTTTTCGTGCTTTCATTGCCCTTTGTGCAGCTTTCGGGGGTGGAAGTGACCTTGCCCCAGATCAACGCCGGTCAGATGCGTGCTGGGTTGGAACGGTTTATTATAACCATAGCCAACACCCCTGATGGCGGGGTGCAGCTCTATTTCAACGATAAACCATTGAATAAAGCAGATCTTGCCGAAGAACTTTCGCAGGTACGCAACAAAAGCGATATGAAAATGGTGATCGTGCGTGCCGATGCCAATACTTCTCATGCCGCAGTAACTGAAGTTATGACCATAGCTGCCAAGTTTGGACTTTCCACCTTTCTGGCTGTGGCACAGGCAGAAAATAACTCTAAAACCTCCGCTGGAGTAGTAACGGCACCTGCTGAATAACAACAAGGTTTTAAGCAATGACGCAGAAAATCGTACAAACTCTGCAAAAGTTTTCCCCCCAGTCCCGCTGTGTTTGGGGGGCACTGCTTATTGTTGCGGCAGTGCATTTGCTGTTGGCAGTGCTGTTTAAGCATACTCCGCAAGCCAGTCAGGAAAATATCAGCGAACTTCCCCGGGTGGGTCGTATAGTTTTAAGCGATAAAAGTAATGAAAATCTGGTCAAGTGGATGAAAAATCACGATCCGGCAGTGATGACTGCTGTTGATCCGGTGCTGGGTTACAGTCAAGTGATGGCCAAAAGTTATCAACGCAGCGAGCCGGAGGATCTGCCCAATCTTCTGCAGCCGGTAATGCCGCAAAAGTCTGTTGCTGTGCATCAGACGGGCAGGCTGGAAATATTGTCTGAAAAATTACTGCCGGAGAACACTCCGGTTATGTTATTGCACGATAAACAGACCAAAGCAGAAACTGCGGGTTTTTTGGCCGTAATAAATGGTGAATACTCTGCGGCAATAAGCAAAAAGGCAGCCGAACTGCTTGCCGGGTATGATTTGAAAAAATTGCAGGAGCTGCAAAAAAACTCCAATACCGAGCTGGAGATTGTGCCCGGCCGCCTGGAAGATACCGGAGCAAGGGTGGTGTTGAAAAAAAGCAGCGGAAGTCTGCTGCTGGATGAAAAAGCTTCAGAAATCATTCATAAATCAATGCTGGCAAATACCGGCAATGCAGAATATTACGGCATTGTGGAGTTCATCTGGCGTAATGCCGCTGCTGCGGAACCGTTTATTAAGGAGCAAAAGTTATGATCAATTTGACATACGCAGAGGGTATATTCTTTTATGTGCTGCTTTGCTTGGGGACAATCGTAATATTGTGGGCAAGAGAGCTTTGGCGAAACCGGGCTTACAGCTGGGAGAGCAGCACCCGCCGGGTATTGAACTGTCCGGAGTGCCATGTAAGTTTTATAGTGCCGGAAAATACCAATGTAATTCGTTGCCCACGCTGTAATTCAATATGTTTTTATCGCAAACGGTAAATAAAATAAGTAAAGGAAGTCTGATGATGGGGAAGAAATTTGTATTGTTTGCTCTGGCAGTTATCACGAGCATAGCCGCAGTATCTGTGCATGGTGCAGAAACTAAAAAGGAGAAACTCGTCAAAAAGGCAAAGGGCGAAAAAAAAGTTGCGGATGTCGTTTGGCAAAAGGATGTAGCCAAAGCCATTGCAGCGGCAAAAAAGAGCAAAAAGCCTATATTGCTGGTTCATATAGCTCCGAAGGTGAATAATAACAGTAAACTTTATGATAAAAAT
>JAZSHD010000098.1:0-2467 GCA_045533055.1 Victivallaceae bacterium
TCTCCGCTATTAGTGGTAAATTAGAGTAGAACAAATGCCGCTCACTTTTACTGCAAAACAGGGCATAGCAAATAAAAAATCACACTTTTTTTTGAAGTGGGACTTAAAATGTCGCTCCTTGTATGCTATATTACGAATGAGAAAATTCAGGAGATGTTTTTATGGGCATACAAAATGTTGCAGTATATCTTGGTTCTGCGGATATTGCCGACCCTCAATACCGGCAGGCTGTAATCGATCTTGCCGACTATCTGGCTGGCCACGATATGACGCTGGTTTTCGGCGGGAGCAATACCGGAATGATGAAACTCCTTGCCGATAGTGTGCTGGCAAAAAACGGCACGGTGATTGGCGTATTTACCAGATCTCTTCCGGCAAAACTCATCCGGAACGATTTGACGGAGTCCATTATTACGGAAAACCTTGCAGAACGCAAAGCTGAAATGCTCCGCCGTGCTGATGCAGTGGTGGCTCTGCCCGGCAGTATCGGGACTTTTGATGAACTTTTTGATGCTCTTGCCCAAAAGAAACTGGGTACGATCCATTGTCCCATCGGCGTATTGAATGTGAATGGATTTTTTGATCCGCTGTTTGAACTTTTGAAAAAGAGCATGGATACGGGTTTCACCTCTGAAAGAGCATTTTCTATGCTCAAAAGCGGCAGGACACCCGGAGAACTTTTTGAAAATTTTTAATATTTCATATCACCAAGGACTTTGAAATACTGTTACAGAATAACCGGGGCAATGCCAGATGAGCAGCGTATTTGCCCCGATGGGGGCGGAGATTTTTTCCTGACAGCACATTGCCAATTCTGCGGGCAGTTTTTCATCCACAGAACCTATGGCAACATGGATATCTGCCGCCCGACCTTTGTTGGCGATATTGCAAAGTATCTTTCGTTCCCCCTCTGTCAAAGTATGGACAAAGGGGAATACCATAAAATATCTTTTGAACGGCTTCTCTGCGGTTCGGTTGTATTCCATAATGGTCTTGCAATTATTTTCACGGCATAAAGCGTACCGCATTTCCAATTCCGCCTGACCGGTCTGCAAACGCTGCAATATATTCCGGTCGCTGGTGCAAAGATCAGAAATTGCCCCGTATTCCGTCAGGAGTTTAACTGCTTGTGGATTATTTTTTGCATACTCAAGAGGAACCTTTTTCAATACCGGCAAATTTGGATCCCGCCCGTTCTGCAATTCAAATTCGATTTCAGTCAGATCGCCGTTTTTGATTGCTGCCAGAAATTCAGCATTGGCTTTTTCTTCAGCAATACAGTCTAAAAGACTCAATGTGTCAGCCATCGTCCAATCATCCATAGATATTTTCCCTTCTGATTTTCAACAGCCGTTCCAGCTGAAAGTTTTTGAATATATGTGCCTGACAATGATTGCAATACCAATGAACGCAATTCACCTTTTTGAAACTGCCGTCAACTTGCGGCATATCAAGAAATTTCACCTTTTCCAGTTTTTCTTCACACATAAAGCAATAACATTCCCGGATCGGGAAATACCCCGTCCAGATCATTTTATCGCGGTCAATGGTAATTTTATCGCAGTTGCGGAAGGCGTCCTGCCGCAGAAATGTACCGGGCTGCAAATTGATTTCTTCCAGATTTATGCAATCGCCAAAGGCAAATTCTTCGATGATTGCCAAAGTGGATGGCAGCACAACTCTTTTCAACTTTTTACATTGCACAAAAGCTCCGTGACAGATCGTTGTCACCCCCTCTGGAATAATAACTTCTATCAAACCGCAGGCCGAAAATGTATGGTCTTCAACAACAGTCATCGTTTGGGGCAGAGTGATACTTTTCAACGCCTTGCATCCGCAGAAAGCCCCGAATTTTATATCTTCCAATCCCGGCGGCAAAACAACTTCTTCCAGATTTTCACACTCTTCAAAACAGCCGAATGGAATAACTTTAAGTTTGGGAGGCAGAATAACTTTTTTCAAGTTTCTGCATCCGTAAAACGCTTCTTCTGCAATTTCTTCCACCGTTTCCGGAATGGCAAAAAACGTATCTTCCGACTCCGGCGAAAACCGTTCCAGAGTTTTACCGTCATTACTGTATAGAACCATTGGTAAAGCCATCATAAAAAACTCCTCCTATTTGTTTACATAATAATATACGGAATAAAAGAAGACATTTTTAGTCGCAGTAGCGGAGTTTTATTGATTATTTTCTTTTTTTGGATATATTTTTTCCAGATTTTTCAATATTTCACAGAAAGAGCAGTTTTCCCAATTTAAATCCTGACTAATGCAAACTCCCGGAGATACCACAAATTCCTGTCCGTAGCCTTGGCGAAGGAGGAAAACCTTTTACCGGCATTTATCTATTTGCTCTGCAAATAGATAAATGCCATTCAAGTTTTAAAAAAGTTCCAATACAAAAGTTGATCATAAAGATTTTTACTGACCTACCCTTATTGGGAACAGAGCCTAGAAAATAAGGAAC
>JAZSHD010000151.1:0-18856 GCA_045533055.1 Victivallaceae bacterium
GGCGGCAGCCGCCGCCACGCACAATGTTGCGTTTGTGCGGCAATGCTCTCATACTTTCTCATACCTTCCCATACTTTCCCATAAAAAAAGCCGCCAACAACCATATTGCCCGCGTATGCGGCGAAAAAAAAAGCCGCAGCAAAAAATGCAGCGGCTTTTGAATTAAGTACAGCTTTACTTGTTGCGACCCAACGCAAAAGCTGTTAAGTTCACTGCGTGGTGTTTTTCCGGCAGGAACTTCTTCAGGGCGTTGATCCAATGCTCTTCGTCTACCTGGGGCAGACTGGCACTCAATACGCCCAGCATGGCGATATTGATGGTTTTGGGGTTTTCCAGCTTGCTTGCATCCACATCAGCGAGAGTTATCAAAGTGCCTTCGGCTTTCAGCTTGGGCTTGTTGACTTCGATCTGGGTATCTTCCAGAACCAGCAGAAAGTCGCTTTCTCCGGCAGGGATCATGGGGCTTGCCACATCATCGCCGAATCTTACTTCGCTGGAAACGGAACCGCCCCGCTGGCTCATGCCGTGGACTTCGCTCTTTTTTACATCGAATCCGGCGGAAAAGACCGCTTCGGCAACAATGTCGGAGGCTTTCAGCACGCCCTGACCGCCCAGACCGGCGACGATGATATTGATGGTATTGCTCATAACTTATTTCTCCGCAGCTTTATTGGTTTCTTCGTAGCTCTTGGCTTTGACCGCTCCGAGGATACAGGGGCGGCGGGCGATGATCACAGTTGTATCGTTGCTGGCAAGGCGTTCTGCCAGCACTGCCCGGAGTTTATCCTGTTCGGTCAGCGGGTCGATGATGTCCACATTATCGACACCCATGGCTTTGACGGTATCTTCGATGACCAGTCGCTTTTCGGCGGGGGTGTGGTCAAGTTTTCTGCCGGTGCCGGGGTGTTCCTGCAAGCCGGTCATGGCGGTTATGCTGTTATCCAGCACCATGACCACATGGCCGGTGGCGGGCTTGTTGTAGATCATATCCACAATGCCGTTGATGCCGGTGTGCCAGAAGGTGCTGTCGCCCAAAACGCTGACCACCCGGCGGGCTTCAGCTTCGGGCAATGCACGGCGCAGACCCAGACCGGTGGTGATGCTTGCACCCATGCAAACGCAGGTATCAACCGCTTCAAAAGGCGGCAGCACACCCAGCGTGTAGCAGCCGATGTCGCCGGTGACGATACAGTTGAGAGCTTTCAACGCTTCGTAGCTCTTGCGGTGGGGGCAGCCCACGCAAAGCTGGGGCGGCTTGCCGGGAGCCGGAACCGGTTCGGCTGTCAAATCATTGGCAAGGATACGGCGCACCCGTTCCACATTAAGTTCGCCGAAACGGTACATTTCGGCCTTGCCTTCCACAGCCAACCCCATGGCCTTGCAGGCTTCGTACAGAATGGGGTCGCCTTCTTCCACGACTACACAGCGTTTGACTTTGGCGGCAAATGCTTTGAGTTTTTCAGCGGGGAAGGGGTAGCTCAAAGTAAGTTTGAGTATGCTTGCTTCGGGGGCAGCTTCCCGGCAGTGGTGATAGCTGATGCCGGAAGTGATGATACCCAACTCTTCACCTTTGACCAGCTCTTTGGTGTATTCATTGCTGCTGTCGCTCAAAGCGGCGATGTCGGAGAGCTTTTTCCGCAGATTTTTGTGGGCGATCCGGGCGTAAGCAGGGATCATTACATTGCTTTTCACATCTTTGGTGTAAGATGCCGGAGCAACTTCCACCGGACTTTCCCGCCGAGCCACCAGACTTTTGCTGTGGCAGACCCGGGTGGTCAAACGGTAAAGCACCGGCTGGTGGAATTTTTCGGAAAGCTCAAATGCTTTAAAAAGAAAATCGTAGGCTTCCTGGGAATCCGAGGGTTCAAACATCGGTACCCCGGCAGCAGCGGCGTAACGGCGGTTGTCCTGTTCGTTCTGGCTGGATGCCATACCCGGGTCGTCGGCAGAAATAATTACCAGTCCGCCGGGAGTGCCGGAGTAGGCAATGGTGAAAAGCGGGTCAGCCGCCACATTCAAGCCCACATGTTTCATGGTGGCAAGAGTGCGGACTTTGCCGAAAGCTCCGCCGATGGCATTTTCCAGAGCGGTCTTTTCGTTGGGCGACCACTGGGCTTTGCCGCCGAGTTTGGCAAATTCGTCGAGGATCTCGGAAGAGGGCGTACCGGGATAACCGGCACCGAAAGCAACACGGGCATCAAAAGCTGCCAGAGCGATAGCTTCGTTGCCGCTGAGTAACTGTTTTACAGCCATAATGCTTCTCCTTACAATTTTTATTTATCAAAACATTTATTGATATGTTCTTGGTTCATGGGTTTGGTCAGTAAACTTACGATCACCAGTGCCGCCAGCGAGAGGGGCAGAGCGTAGCATAATGTATCCACAAACGGCACCGGAAAAGTGCTGATAAGTTCGTTGCAGTTAAAGAGTTTTTTGCAGATACCCAACGCCGCTGATTCGCTGCGGTGCAGGAATGTAAGTCCGAAAATACTCACTGCTGCTCCGGTGGCAATGCTTGCCCAGACTCCGGCAGTGGTGGCTCGCTTCCAGTAAAGTGCCGCCACATAAGTAGGCAGAAATGCCGCGGCACAAACGCCGAAGAAGATCGCTGTACCTCTTGCAACGATGCCCGCCGGGAAAATGTAGGCTGCCGCCACGCTGGCGATGATACCCAGAATTATACCGATACGGGTAATGAGTTTGCCGTCGCCTTTATCGCCCCGGAGAGTGCGGCAGAGGTCGTACCCCAGGGAACTGCCGTTTACATGCACCAGCGAACTCAATGTGGACATGGCTGCCGAAAGCAGTGTGAGCATGAATATATAGACAAATGCTTTGGGCATGGCTGCATCGATAAACTTGGGAATGATCAAGTCAGCGTTGCCGTTGGCCGCCGCAATGGCGATCTTGCCTTCATGCCGCAAGAACCATACATTGGACAAAGCTCCCACCACATAGGCTATACCGGCGGTACAGAGAATAAAAACTCCTCCGGCAAGGATGGCGCGGTTGATCTGTTTGCCGCTTTTAACGGTCATAAACCGCACTGCAAGCTGGGGTTGAGCCAAAGCTCCAATGCCCACGCCCAGAATCAAACTGGAAATCAGAGTCCACGACCACTGGGAGTTCCAGCGGGGCATCGCGGTCCAGCCTTCGTGACCGTCTTTTGCCAGATTTGCCGGTACCAGGTGTTTCATATCGGTAAGTGCCTGATGAGCCGAAACAAATCCGCCCAACTCGTGATAGGTCATCAGCAGCAGCGATACCATACCCAGCACCATAACCACGCCCAGCAAAGCATCCACATACATAACACCTTTGATGCCGCCGAAACCTACATAGATCGACACCACCACGGCAAAGATCAGCAAGGCTACATTGTAGTCCAGCCCCATAGCCTGTTCCACAAATCTGGCTCCTCCGATGAGCACCACACCCGAATAGATGGGCATGAAAAATACGATGATCGCCGCCATCAATACTTTGATGTTGCGGGACTGGAAACGCTTGCCGATAAATTCCGGAAAGGTGTTGGCATCCAGCTGCTGCCCGATCCGACGGGTGCGTTTGCCGAATACGAGAAATGCTATAAGCACACCCACGGCAATGTTCATAAAGGGCAGCCAGAGCAGGCCCAAACCGAACAAGCCTGCCATACCGCCAAAACCCACGATCGCCGAAGTGCTGATAAATGCCGCACCGTAGCTCATTGCCATAACAAATGGGTTTACCGAGTTGCCGCCCACCAGATAATCTTTGCTGCTGCGGGTGGTGCGGTAGCCGTAGTAACTCAGGAAAGCGACTGCTGCAAGGAATACCGGCAGAATGATACACAAAAGAGCAATATTCATTTAACTTCTCCCGAATCGTCGCCTTTGTTGAAATTTATCAAGCCGTAGATCACACAAAAAAGCGTCACGGCAATATTGGCTATGTATGCCACAGCTACCCACGGGTCACTCATCCCCAACAACATAAAAAAAAACTCCTTGGATAAAGTTATTAAAAATAATAACAAAAATATTCAAATAATATAGCACTTTTTGCAATGTTCGGCAAATTTTTTTGCATAATGTGCTGCTGTTAATATAAAAAAAGCTAAAAAAAAGCGTTTTTTGCCGGAAAAATCTTGAAAAATTCTTGAATATGGTGTATTTGTAACAATTACGCCGCATTTTTTCTGATTTTTAATTGGCTTCAGGTGCGGCGTGTGGACAGCAAAAAGTGTAAAATTTATAAATATTCATGAGTTTCGGCGAATCGGTATGTGAGTTGCCGGAGAGGTTTTTAAAATGAAAGAGAAAACGCTTAAAGATGTGCATCCCGGGATCCGGGAGTTTTACAATCGGGCTGTGGATTTTGAACGCAAGGAAAATTGGGAATTTGCCATCAGCTGCATGTTGGAAACTGTACTGCGGGTACCGGCTTTTAACGAAGCACGCACCAAGTTGCGGGAGTACGAAAAACAGTTTACCAAAAAGTTGAAGGGGCTTGATCCGATAGTGGCTCAAGTCAAGGGATTTCTGGCCTTGCCGAAGATTAAAAAGCTCACTGTTTCCAGCCCCATCGATGCGGTAAGTGAGTGCGAAAAAATTTTGGCGTTCAACCTCAATAACCCGGTGATACTGCAAGCTCTGGCCGATGCTGCACTTAAGGCAGATGCGGCAAATATTGCCATTGAAGCGTTGCTGATACTGCATGATTATCAGCCCGGTAACATAGCAGTCATGCGTAAGCTGGCAAATTGCTACCGGCAGGATGGTCAGGCTCAGGAGGCATTGAAAGTATATCAGTACCTTGCCAGTAAAAATCCCAAAGATAAGAAAATATTGAGTGAATTGCGTGAAGCATCGGCATTTGCCACCCAGCAGAAAGCCGCCTGGGAAAAGGAAAGCCTTGCCACCAAGGGTAAGAGTGTTAAAGATGACGCTTTGACCATCCAGCTTGCTGAAGGTACTTTGCGGGATGCTGACCATGCTCAAACTCTCATTAAACTCTATACCAAAGAGCTGGCTGAAAATGAATCTGATGAAATGCGTAAAAAACTTGCTGAAGCACACATTGTGGTCGGTAATTACGATGAAGCGATCCAGCTTCTGGAGCTGGTTGCCGAACATTTGCCTGCACTTGACCCGACACTGGATAAACAAATCGAGCGTACATATCTGGCAAAATATAATTTGATTGTAGATGATGTCCGGAAGCAGGCTGAAACTGATCCGGCTTATGCCGCAAATCTTGCTGAAGCAGAACAATTTCTGCTTGATTTCCGGATCGAACGGGCTCAACGCCGTTCTCAGGCGTACCCGGCAGAAGCTGCACTGCACTTTGACCTCGGTTCGATCTATGCGGATGCCCAACGCTACGAAGAAGCCTTTGTTGAGCTTGAAGAAGCCTCAAAGAGTCCGCAGCGACGCACTCAAAGTCTGGCTCTGATGGGCCGCTGTTTTATGGAGCAGGGCAATTACGAAGAAGCGATCAAATTCTGTGACGAGGCACTGGCGGAAATGGTACGCATGGACCGGCATAAGTTTGCAGTTATGTACAACCGGGCACATTCGCTGGAGGCTCTGGGCAGGAAGGAAGAGGCTCTTGCGGCGTTTCAGGAAATTTACCGCAATAATGCAAAATTCAAAGATGTGGCAGCAAGAATTCAGGCTTTGGGCGGCGAAGCGTGATATAATATTGAAATCAAACGGCAATGAGTGGTCAGCTGCATAAAAGATGCAGGTTTTATTAAAAATGTTGTAATTTCATCAAATTTATACTGCTTGAAAATTGACATTTGCCACTTGTTGCGTTATATTCATGATTGAATATTGTTTTAAAATCAAAGAGTAATAGCTATATAAAATCGGAAAACAGGGCAGTTTTATGTCAGATCAGAACAATCTTCCCGAAGCCGAAGACACCAAGACCAGGGTCACGGCAAAGGTCACCCCGGATACTCCGGGCAAGAAAGTGCCGCAGATAGATTTGAATGCGGCTCCGGTTCCTGAAGCAAAAAAACCGGCCAATACTATGACCGGGCGTACTATGAAGCTGCAGGGACTTGCCGGAATGGCTCCCAAAAAACCGGCAGTTTCACCAGCTCCGGCAGCAGAACCGGCTCCGGCAGCGGCCCCGGCGGCAGCAAGCGATGACACCCGGACTAAGCGGACGGTTAAGCTTGCTTCGCTTGCGGCTCAACCTACGGTCAAAAATTTGGATTTGAATAAGCCGCAGGCGGCAGCCCCGGCTGTTTCGACGAGTGCAGCAGCCAATACTGTGACCAGACGCACACAAAAGCTTGAAGCTCTTGATACTCAAGATGTGGTGGCTATGACTGAAGTTGCACCTTCGGCGGTTCCGGATACTCAAACCCGCAAGGCTGCTAAGATCTCTGCTATGGCTGCTCAGCCTGCACCGCAGACTGTCAAACCCAATTCTCCAGCCAAACATACCGTTAAGGTCGAAGGCATTATGCCTGCCAGTACGGCAGCTCCGTCGGTGGTTCCTGCAACTGTGCAGATTGCCGGTGTGGCACCTGCGACCCAGTCGCCGGTGAAGCCGGTGGACGATGTGCCCAAGACTATACAGGTTCCCGGTGTGGCACCTGCGACCAAATCACCGGTGATGCCGGCAGATAATGGACCCAGTACAATTCAGGTGGCGGCTCCGGCAGAGGATACCAGAACTCAGGCGGCTGCTAAAGTGGCTCCTGCAGAAGCACCGGAAAAGTTCAAAGCCGGTAATGTGGATGATACAGTAAAACTGCAGCGTCCGGCTCCCAAGCCGGTCATGCCCGGCTCGGTGGCTCCTGCAACTCAGAGCGGTGGCTCGGCAGTAGGCGGTATTAAGCTCAACAAGCCCAAACCCGTACCGAAGCCGGCTCCCAAACCGGCAGCAGAACCCGCTCCGGCAGAAGCGGAAAAAGCTGAAGAAAAGGAAGCCGAAGCTCCCAAAACAGCAGAACCCACCGGCAATCTGGGCAAAGATCAGACTCCGCCCAAAAAGCGTAAGGGTTTGAAGGTCAATACCGATGCTATCAAGGATCTGGGCAGCAGTCCGGCGGCAGCCGCAGGCGGAGCTGTTCCCCCGCCCAATATGGCAGTGCCGGGTGGTGCTGTGCCGGGCAAGCAGGTCAAAGAATCTCTGGGGATCAATATTGCATTTTCGTTCTTTGGGGTACTGGCACTGCTGCTGTTGGTTTTTGTGGCACTTGTAGCAACATTTGATTATTTGAATATTTGGCAGAACAAGAGTACGGAACGGATCGATCTGCCGATCATTTCCGAACATGTTTACAGCAAGATAAATCAAAAATAATCGCAGAATGTTTTGCTGCTGGCGGCATGGTTGGCCGCCAGTGGCGAAATAAGTACCGAAGCACGGCGGATGCCGTGCTTTTGTTTGTGAGTAGCTCTGTTCCCAATGCGGGTAGGCAGATAAAAATGACAGATATACCTGTGCATTGAGAATTTTTTCAAAATTTGAATGGCATTTATCTTTTTGTTCCGCAAAAAGAAAAATGCCGGTAAAAGGTTTGGAAAAAAGGGGTGGGTTCCGTCTTCGCCGGAGGCTGCGCCGTGACAAGTTGAGGATGGAAAAAAGGACCGATCCAGCAAAAGGTCTTTTTCCCCTCCTCAAGTACCGACCCTTGTCGGGAACATAGCGTTGTGAGCAATATGTATTATCCGCAACTGTGCGGAAATGATTTTCAAGGAGAGTAATTATGGCACTATGGGGCGGCCGATTCAGCGAAACCGGCAGACAGGAACTTACTGAATTTTCTGAATCTATTTCTTTTGATAAACGGCTTTATAAACATGATATCATGGGCAGCAAGGCCCATGTGACCATGCTGGCGGCACAGAACATCATTCCGCAAACTACTGCCGATGCCATCAAGGCCAAACTTGATGAGATCAGGGGCATGATCGACCGCGGCGAAATGGAGTTCAAAGCGGAACTGGAAGATATCCACATGCACATCGAATCCACTTTGATCGCTGCTTTGGGCGACGAAGGTGCCCGGTTGCACAGTGCCCGCAGCCGCAACGACCAGGTGGCTTTGGATATACGCCTTTATCTGCGGGATGAATTGGACAGCATCATTGAGGGCATCCGCTCCTTCCAGAAAGCTCTGGTGGATCTTGCCGATGCCAATAAAACGGTCATTCTGCCGGGGTTTACACACTTGCAGCACGCCCAGGTGGTGCTGTTTGCCCATCATTTGCTGGCTTATGTGGAAATGCTCGACCGGGATGCTGAACGGTTGAGCGATTGCCGGAAACGGGTCAATGTCATGCCGCTGGGTTCCGGGGCGTTGGCGGGTTCCACGCTGCCCATCAACCGGGAAATGGTTTGCGAACAGTTGAATTTTGAGCGGGTCACCCGCAACAGTATGGATGCAGTTGCCGACCGGGATTTTGCCATCGAAACGGCGTCGGCATTGGCGATTTTCGGTATGCATGTATCGCGTTTGAGCGAAGATATAATCCTCTGGAGCAGTCAGGAATTCGGATTTATCGAATTGGCAGATGCTTTCTGTACCGGTTCCAGCTTGATGCCCCAGAAAAAGAACCCCGATGTAGCGGAGTTGAGCCGGGGCAAAACAGCCAGACTTTACGGCAATCTGACCGCACTTTTGACCTTGTGCAAAGGTTTGCCGCTGACCTACAACCGGGATTTGCAGGAAGATAAGATACCGCTGTTTGATTCGCTGGATACGGCTCACGCAATATTGATGGTCTATCCGCCCATGATCGCCACTATGAGTGTCAGAGCCGACCGGATGCGGGCAATGGCTTCCGACCCGGCATTGATGGCGACCGATGTGGCAGAAAAACTTGTGGAACTGGGTGTGCCTTTCCGCACTGCTCATCACCGGGTGGGCAGTCTGGTGAAATACTGCCGGGAAAACAATAAAGAGCTGGATGAAGTATCTTTGGAAGAAATGCAGATAACCATACCCGAAGCCACAGAAGAATTTTTGCAGCTTTTTGATCCCGAAGTAAGTGTGGGCAAGCGGGAAATCACCGGCGGAACCGGTTATAAAGCAGTAGCTTCGCAGTTGGAGTTCTGGCAGAATAAACTTAAATAATCGTTTTTACCGGCTGACTTAAAAACGAAAGGCGGTGCTGGTATGGATGTAAAATTTATCTTGAGTTCGGTGGCAAAAGAGGCAGTAAAAATGGGTGCCTCCGGCGAATTGCTGGCGGGGGTGCGGCTTTCCGGAGCTGTCAACGGCGAGCGTGGCGAAGGCTACTGGTTGTTGTATGAAGATAATTTAGTATTGCTTTACCGCCGTTTGGGCGAGCGTGATTACGAAGGCTGCTGCGGCGAGTTGAGCGACTGGTCTTTTGCAGATTACCGGGAAGAAAAATATGCTCTTATGCTGCAAAGTTTTTACGCCGGAGCGGAGTATCTGTTTGAGTTTACTCCGGCGGAGCGGGAATCTGCCGAAACCATACTCAACAGCATAACTCAAGCCCATGCTGACCCCCATACGGTTTACTCCGAAGCAATATTGGTAATGGCAGGCTTGTTGAGCTTTTTAAGTGCGGACGGTCACGAAGAGTACGCTGTAAATATTTTGGGCAAAGAGCTTTGGCGGGCTGGTAAAAAGTATGCCGCCAGCCGCACTTTGCCGGAATTGGTTGAACAGGGCAATACATTATTCAATACCGAACAGAAAGAGTGCGTACTTGCCAATCTCATAGAGCAGCGTATGAGCGACGGCATCTGGAAAAGCGAGGAAGCCGCCGCTTTGCGGGAACTGGCAGAAGTGTGGGCATTGCCGGAGGATTATTTTGATACTTGTGCCGGTGTGCTTTTGCGGCGGCACAGTATAGGTCAGCTTTTTTGAAATGGCTTTATATCTTCCGAAAAACAAAAATTTGTTGGAGAAATCAAGTTTGCCGATTTGCGAAAGTGCAGTTTATGGTGTATAGTTCGTTTTGTATATTTGTATAAAAATCGTATATAAAAAATATTTAAAGAAGGAGAAAAACAATGCTTATCAATCAAATTTTGTTGGCAACCGCCAACGCCGCTCAAACCGCTGCCAAGGGTGGGGATGCAGCCCCGCAGGGCAGTATGTGGACTTTTATGGTTCCGTTGCTGATCGTGATCGTGGTCATGACCTTTATTTCGGGCAGAAGCCAGCGTAAACAGCGGGAAAAGCAGCAGAAGATGTACGAATCCATCGTCAAAGGCACCAAGATCCGCACCATCGGCGGTTTTACCGGCAAAGTGGTGGAAGTGGGTGCCGAAACTCTGATGATCGAACTGGCGGAAAAGATGCCGCCGGTGGAGATCGTTAAAAATGCCGTGGCAACAGTTATTGACGAAACTGCCGCTGAAGAAAAGAAATAATCAAATTTCCGTTTGCCGGGAGCCTGAAAGCGGGGCTTCCGGCTTTCGGCGTTAAAAAAGAAAGATTTTACTATGGCAGTAAACGAAAAACGCCCGGTGATCTTGAGAACAGTTATTGCACTGATCGTGATCGGTGTTTTTGCCTGGAGTACCTATCCTTTGCAGGAACGGGACTTTTACCAGACATTTCTTTCGGTGCTGAAAAAAGCAGATGATCCGGAAGCCAAAAAACTGGTGGAATCTGCACAGAATTTGCAGAAAAAAAGTCCGGATATGTTTGACTCCAACGCATTGCTGAAAGCCGCCAACGATAAAGGCGTGCTTTTGTCGGAGCTGACTACCCTTCCGGCAGCGGAAGACAACCGCGACAGCATCAGTGCTTTGCGTAAACTTACCAGTGCATCCATCCGCCGGGGTATCGACCTTGCCGGCGGTGTGGAATTTATGATGGAACTGGTTCCCGATCAGGACTTCCTCGACCGGGTGGCGGCAATGGATGCCAAAAGTAAAGACGAAGCCAGCGAACGCATGACCGAAGAGTTCAACCGCTATCGTGATTTGGCAATCGAAGTTTTGCGTAAACGCCTGGAAGCCAACCATATTTTTGAATCGGAGATCGCTCCGGCAGGCGGCAGATTCATCTCGCTTAAAGCTCCGATCACCAGCAAAGACGAAAAATCCCAGCTCAAAGATCTTTTGAGCATGAGTGCCAAACTGCACTTCCGGCTGGTGCACGAAAATTCGGCAGCACTGGTGGATCAGATGCTCCGGAATCCTGCCGGTTTTACCGCCCCCATCGGTTATGAACTTATGACCATTGAGGAATTTCAGCGGGGCAAACAGGCCAGAGTGCAGCGTTATTTTGTGAAGAAACGCTGGGAAATGGACGGCAAAGGTATTGTCGATGCCCGCGCTGTGCGTGACGAATACAACCGCCGCAAGATCGTATTCCGTTTTGACAGCGAAGGCACCCGCAACTTTGCCAATGTTACCAGAAAATACAAAGGTCATCAGCTGGCAGTGGTGCTGGATGGCAAGCTCTATACAGCTCCCACCATCCAGACCGAGATCCTTGCCGGTTCCGGCGAAATCACCGGTCAGTTCAGCGATGAAGAAGTCAACAACATTGCCAACGCTCTGGTCAGCGGCAGTTTCCCCTTCATGATCCGGGTGGACAGCATTTACGATGTTGACCCCACTTTGGGGGCAGACAATGTGGAAAACGGCGTGCGTGCCGGTATTTATGGTATGATCGCCGTGGTGGTCTTTATGATCGCTTATTATTGCCTCGCCGGGGTGATCGCAGTATTTGCTCTGGCAATGAATGTGGTGCTGGTGCTGGGGGCATTGGCAGCATTTGATGCCACGCTGACACTGCCGGGTATTGCCGGTATCGTGCTTACTATCGGTATGGCGGTGGACGCCAATGTGCTGGTCTTTGAGCGTATCCGGGAAGAACTCAACAACGGCAAAACTCTTGCCACTGCTGTTGATACGGGTTACGGCAAGGCTTTGAGTGCGGTTCTGGACGCCAACTTGACCACCCTCTTTATCGGCTTGATCCTCTACTGGGCGGGTTCCGGTGCCATCAAGGGCTTTGCGGTAACTTTGTGTGTGGGTATCCTTACAAGTTTGTTCACTGCACTTTTTGTGACCCGCTTGATTTTCGATTATCTGCTGCGGATGGGGTTGAAGAAGCTCTCCATGCGTCAGCTTTTGAAAAATCCCCGGATCGACTTTTTGGGCTGCCGCAAGATCTCCTTTGCCGTTTCCGGCTTGCTGGTCATCGGCAGTCTGGCACTGATGGCGTACAAAAATGCTGATATGTTCGGTGTTGACCTCTCCGGCGGTTCGGTGGTGGTTTACAATTACAAAGAAGCCGTACCCCAGCAGCAGATCGTTGATACCCTCAACGCCAACGGTTTTGTCAATGCCCGTATCGCTTACAAGAGCAGTGCGGCAAGTGCCGAAGGGCATAAGCTGGAAATCATGGTGCGTGAGTCCGGCATTGATAAAGCAAACCGTACTCCGGGTATGCGTATACAGGATATTCTCAATAAGAAATATCCGGCTCTGAAACTTTCCGGAGCCCAGGAAAACAGCGTGGGCGGTTTGATCGGTGCTGAATTCAGTAAATCAGCAATCATTGCGTTGATCGCCAGTATGATCGGTATGATCATCTATATTTCGCTGCGTTACGAATTTGCCTACGCTATGGCGGCTATCATTGCCCTGGTTCACGACGTGATCGTGGCTTTGGGTGTGTTTCTGCTGCTTGACCGCCAGATCTCGCTGGCGGTGATCGCGGCGGTGCTGACGGTGATCGGTTACTCCATCAACGATACTATCGTTATCTTTGACCGTATCCGGGAGGATTTGCGTGCCAAATCCGGCAATAGTTATGCAGCGATCATCAACGAAAGTATCAATAGAACCCTAAACCGTACGCTGTTGACCAGTATCACCACTGCTTTGGCGGTGCTGATGCTGCTGATTTTCGGCGGTGCGGCGATCAGCGACTTTGTGCTGCTGATGCTGCTGGGTGTGATCATTGGTACCTACTCATCAGTCTTTATTGCCAGCCCCATCGTGGCATTGTGGCACCGTAAGGTGGTGGGTATTCGGGAAACTGATACCAACTTTGACGAAAGCAAAGTGGTGGAAAACTGATAAATCTTTGTCGGTAATACAGTTAAATTGCAGTTGCCGGAGCGGTAAGAAAGTCTATTCTGACCGCATCCGGCAATTTCATACAGAGTTTTTTATGAAAAAAAGAGTGGTGGTGCTGGGTTCATCCGGCTCGATCGGTAAAAATACAGTGCGGGTTTTGGAACAGCTTTCCGACCGGTTTGAAACTGTGGGACTGGCTGTTGATACCAGTGTGGAAGTGCTAACTGAACAGGCACGGAAACTTAATTGCAAACATCTGGCGGCAGCCGATGAAAGAGTTTTGGCAAAACTCAAAAGTCTGGCTCCGGAAGGTTGCCAATGCTCTGCCGGAGCCGAAGCTCTGGTGGAAATGGTGTGCCGCAGCGATGTGGATATTGTGGTATGTGCCATCGTAGGTACCGGCGGATTGCTGCCGGTGCTGGCGGCACTTAAAGCCAATAAACGCATAGCACTGGCAAGCAAAGAAGTTATGGTGATGGCTGGCGAGCTGGTCAATGCCGAACTGGATGCCGGGCATGGCGAGATCATCCCCGTAGACAGCGAACACAGTGCGATTTTCCAATGTCTGGATGGCTGTGTACCTGAAAGTATCAGTAAATTGATAATCACTGCGTCGGGCGGTGCATTCCGGGATTGGAAAGCCGGAGATTTGGCAAAAGCCACCTGGCGTGATGCACTTAAACACCCGGTTTGGAGCATGGGTTCCAAAATCACCATTGATTCGGCGACTTTGATGAATAAAGCTCTGGAAATCGTGGAAGCGGGCAGATTGTTCCGCATGGATGCCGATAAGATAGAAGTGGTGATACATCCGCAGTCGCTGATCCACAGCATGGTGGAGTTTGTTGACGGCAGTGTTATTGCCCAGCTTTCGCACCCGAATATGCGTTACGCCATACAATACGCCATGACCTATCCCCAGCGGGTCAATGGAGCTTTGGATAAACTGGATTTCCGCACGCTGGGCAAATTGGAGTTTGCGGCACCGGATATTGATAAATACCCCAGTTTGGGTATGGCATATACTGCATTGCGGCAGGGAGGAACGCTCCCGGCAGTAATGAATGCGGCAAACGAGGTGGCTGTTGATGCTTTCTGCAAAGAAAAAATCACATTGCCGCAAATCTGGCAGTGTGTGGCGGAGGTTATGTCAAAGCATAATGTTCAGCAGCTGGATTGTTTGGAAACAGCAATCCAAGCCGACCGGGAAGCCCGGATCAAGGCAGAGGAATTTATCAATCAAATTATATAAGGATATGACGAAAACATGGATTACGAATATTTGCTCAACTACATATTGAATATATTGGGTATCGCCGGATCGGTGATCTTTGTGGTGTTCTTTTTCGGCATGTGTATTTTTGTGCACGAGCTTGGGCATTTTCTGGTGGCAAAGTGGCGTGGATTGCATGTGGACGCTTTTTCCATTGGGTTCAAGAAGATTTGGGCAAAGAAGATCAACGGCGTGGAGTACCGCATCGGCTGTCTGCCGCTGGGGGGGTATGTGGAGCTGCCCCAGGTGGATGCGGCAACCGAAACCCCCAAAGCTGCTGACGGTACGGAGCTGCCTCCCGCCAAGCCCCTTGACCGGCTGCTGACGGCAGCGGCAGGGCCGGTATGCAATATTATTTTCGGTTTGCTTTTGGGGTGCATAGTCTGGGCTGTGGGTATACCGCAGGATACACCCAAGATGCGGGCGGTGGAAGTAGCTTATGTAGAAGAAAACAGCCCGGAATGGAAAGCCGGATTGCGGCAGGGCGATGTTATCACCCGGATCAACGGCAAAACTTTCCACGCAGCGTGGAAAGATATTGTCGTGGAAATTCTTACCACCATCGGCGAAGTGGATCTTACAGTGGAGCGTAACGGCAAAACTTTTGAGGTCAAGTATCTGCCCAAAGTCAACCCCAAAAAGATGGCGGTGGAAAAAACGGCATATCCCTTTTTTGAACCCCGGATCCCCATAGAGTTTCACCCCGAAAAAGGTTCAGTGGCAGAAAAAGCCGGTATCAAAGCCGGAGATCAGCTTTTGAGCATCAACAATTTGCCCTGCGACCACTTTTTGGTGGTGCAGCAGTTTATCAACTATTACGGCGATAAACCTTTGAAGCTGGAAATGCGTAAAAAGGAGTCCCGGGAAGTCTATACTGTGGAAGTTCAGCCGGTTGATTTACCCGATGAGTTGGATTTTCTGACCCAGTATTACACCGGTGTATCGCTGACGCCCCAGCTGCAGATCGTTGGGATCATGCGGGATTTCCCGGCGGAAAGATCCGGTCTGCTGCCCGGCGATATCATCAAAAAGTTCAACGATAAAGAGGTAAAGGTCTTTCAGGATTTTTCCGATTGTGTGCAAGCCAATAAGGGCGAAAAATTCAAGATCACCGTTTTGCGGGGCGATAAACTTCTGACGCTGGAAACCAGTGCCAAAGCGGTGCGTCCCCGCACCATCGGGGTCAAATTCATGCTTCGGGATTACCCCAACCCCTTCCAGCAGTTTGTGGGGCTTATTGAGCTTACAGCCAAGAGTATCCGCAGTATGGCGGTGCGGCTGGGCAATACGCTGGGCATGACCGAAAAACAGAGCAATCTTTCTGCCCGGAACATGTCAGGACCCATGGGTATGGCGGTGGTGCTTTATAAATCGGTGCGGCTCTCTCCGGCAATGGGGATCTACTTTGTGGTGATGATCAGCTTTGCGTTGGCGATCTTCAATTTGCTGCCGCTGCCGGTGCTGGATGGCGGGCATGTGTTTATGTCGCTTATCGAAATAATCTTCCGCCGCCCGCTGCCGGTGATATTTGTGAGGGTTTTGAGCTACATATTTATCGGGTTGCTGATACTGCTGATGCTCTATGTGACCTATATGGATGTATTGCGGGTGGTGCCGGGGGCTCAAAAGCTGGAGCAGAAACTCTCTGCTGATACAACGGAAAAATCTGCTGAAAAGCCGGCAGTCAAAGTTCCGGAAAAGGTCAGAAAATAATGAGCCGCCAAGTCTTTATCGGCAATGTTGCCGTGGGCGGCAATGCTCCGGTATCCATCCAGAGCATGTGCAATACGCCGACAGCGGATGTGGAGTCTACGCTCAAACAAATCAATATACTTGCCGACAACGGTTGCCAGATCATCCGGCTGGCAGTGCCGGATATGATTGCTGCTGAAGCATTTAAAAGTATTGTCAAACAATCACCGATCCCGGTGATCGCCGATATACACTTTGACCACCGTCTGGCGATCAAAGCTATTGAAAACGGGGCTGCGGCAGTACGGGTGAATCCCGGTAATTTAGGTGGCGATGATGCGGTAAAAGCCGTGGCAGAGGCTCTCTTAAAATACAATATCCCCGTGCGTGTAGGAGCCAATTCCGGCAGTCTGCCCAAAGAATTCACTGCTCATTTGACGGCTGAAAATTCTGCGTTGCACGATGAACTTTTAAGCGACGCTTTGGTGGAAGCTGTGCTGAAACAGAGCAGGGCATTTGAGCGTTACGGCGTAAAAGATATAAAAGTATCGCTGAAAGCCTCCAGCGTACCGGCAACGGTCAAAGCCTACCGCAAGTTCGCTCAACGCTCCGATTACCCTCTGCATGTGGGAGTGACCGAAGCGGGTACTCCGGCAAAGGGGATCGTCAAAAGTTCCATCGGTATCGGGGCATTGCTGCTTGACGGCATCGGCGACACTATCCGGGTGAGTTTGACCGCTGACCCGCTGCAGGAAGTCATTGCCGCAGTGCGGATATTGGAAAGTATCGGCTTACGCAATGCCGCACCTGATCTGGTGGCATGTCCCACTTGCGGCAGAACCAGAATAGATTTGGTGGCGTTGGCTGAAAAAGTGGAAAATCTCATCAACCGTATCAAAGCGGAAAAAGGCATTATCCAGCTGAAAAAGATCGCGGTAATGGGCTGTGTGGTCAATGGCCCCGGCGAGGCAAAAGATGCTGATTTGGGCATTGCCGGCGGCGACGGCAAGGTGGTGCTGTTCCGCCATGGCGTGATCGAAGCGACCTTGCCGGAAAGCGAAGGCTTTGCAGCATTGGAAAGAATCATCCGGGAAAATACGCTTTGGAGTTGAGCAATGAAAAAACTTACGGCAAAGCATTATTTTACAGGTATAATGCTCATAGCTTTTCTGCTGCGTCTGCCGGAATTTTTTATTACTTTAGCTTACGATGAAATCTGGACTCTGACCAATTTTACCCGGTTACCCTGGTATGAACTGCTTTTTGATTTGACTTTGCCCAACAACCACCCGCTGAACAGCATAACAGTAAAGTTTATGACGCTGTTTGATTTCTCTCAAGAGTATATCCGGCTGCCCAATCTTTTTGCCGGACTGGGTTCGGTGGTGCTGGCGGGCTTGCTGGCCAAACGCCTTGCGGGCAAAAGTGGAATGTTGTGGAGCATGTTTTTTATGGCGGTAAATGCCCCGCTGATCGTTTACAGCTGTCAGGCACGGGGGTACGGCTTGCAGGTATTTTGGCTTTTGCTTTTTGCTTACTCGGTGATCCGGTCGGCAGAAAAGGTTCGTAAGCAGATTTTTACGATATTTGATGCGTTGTTGATCGTTTCGGCACTGCTTGCTGTAATAACTTTATCCACCAGTGCATTGTATCTTACCGGAATCGTTTTTATTCTCTGGAATCACGCAAATTGGCAACTGCCCTGCCGGTCAACGGTTTGCTCAATAATCATCGCCGGAGTACTTTCACTGGTCTATTTGGTGCTGAATTATCATGATTTGCAAGCCGCCAGAGTCTGGGGAACAGCCATTAACAGTGTAAGCGATTACTGCAACTGGCTCTGCGGGGTGCTTTATGAAATAATTCCGGCGGGAACGGTGGGGCTGACCATCTGTTACTTTGCATTGACCCGGCGGCAATGCGTGGGGTATTTGTTACTCTTTCTGCTGCTGGCTGGTTCAGTGATTTTTACCAACGGCGGGCCGGGGCGGGTCTATTTGCCCTTGTGTGCCTTATTATCAGTAACTGCCGGTGCCGGAGCTGGACTTTTGCTGGAAAAATTGCCCGGAACGCAGAATAAACAATTATTGGCATTAGCATTTATACTGCTGGCGACGGCAACGAATTTTTACCAGATGCGGCAGTGGCGTTTTACCGATTATTACCCGGTGTTGAATACTTTGGACAAAGTTCCGGAGAATGTGCTGACCGTTTTCCCCGCAGGCGACGGCTACCCGGTATTGTATAACAGCAACGGCAAAGCTGCCGAAAAATATTATAACACCCTCGAAGCAAGTTCCTCTTTGACCGGATTGCTGCTGTTGAACAGCCCCGGCAAAATCAATGGTATGGATAAAGATTTCAACGAAAAAAGTTTGCCGCTGCCAATACAAGTTTCAACCGAAATTTTTGCCAATGTTTCATCACAAATATACAGCTTGCACAGATTGCAGAGTGTGCCGGAGAGCGATGAAGCAATAATTCTGATTTACCGCTCAAAGAATGAAACCGGCTTTAAGGAATTACGCAAATTTTTATATAAGTCAAGTTCCAGCTGCAGTCATATACTCATACTCAACAACTGGTTCAATAACTACACGCCGCCGGGCAGAGCAAATGTTTATAATGCCGTATGGTATATTGCTCCCGGAGCGTTGGAGAGCAACGCCTGGAACGAACTTGCAGAACGCTTTTCCGGCAGTGTAATGCTTTACAGAGTCGAAGGCAGCCCGGCAAGGTGATTTTATAACGATTTTTTGCTTTAAAATCTGCCGGATTATTTGAAATTTTTTATTCTTGTGCTAACTTTCATTGGACTTGTTTATTTTATGTGAAAAGCTCTGTTCCCAATGCGGGTAGGTA
>JAZSHD010000094.1:0-7298 GCA_045533055.1 Victivallaceae bacterium
CATAATGGCCGGTTACATCGGTTACATATAAACGACACCGGATTCATCCGAAATCATCGCTATGTCCGCGATTGAAATGAATAATGGTAATCTGGATAAAGCCAAAGAATTACTGGAGGCCGCCGGACGAGCGGAAGGCGCAGAAAACACCAGCTACGAGCGGGAGCGAATGGCACAAAAAATTAAGCTGTGGGAAAACGTTAAAACTACGTGGCTGGCCGTACAAACGGATATACAAAACAGAAAATACAACCTTGCCAATCGAAAATTAAGCAGCATGAATCACGAAGATTACAACGCTTGGACCTGGCCGGGGGGTAATGTTGAAAAAAAGAAAGCTTTTTCAGTAAAAAAATTGCTTGATGCAAGGTCTTCAGCATTGGCAGTGTTGAAAAATGAAAATTCCACCATAGATAATGTCAGAGCTATTAAGACCGAGTTGAGCCTTGCTATATCTGAAACTTCACAGATAAAAGCAACTTATATTGAACAGTTGCTTGCAGATACTCAACCGATATTGAAAAATGTGGAAAAAACCATCAATGATGACAGCGATTTGCAAGCCGCGCTTGAGTTATTGAATAATCCGCAGCCGGACTATCAGGCGATCATCAGCCGATTGCAAAAAATCAGTAAAGAATCCCGGGGGCCGGTCAAATCCCGAGCCGACACTATATTGCCTGCCATTTTGATTTTACATCGGGAAACCCAGCAAATGCAGCTTATGATCGACAAAATATGCGATATGGATTTTGAAGCGGTCAATAAATTTGAGCTTAATCTGCCGGAAGACATAGATTGGTCAGCGGAAAAAAATATCGGTTCTTTACGTCGTAATCTTATTGAAACAGTAGACAGTTTCAAAGATGCTGCATTGCAGTTGTCGCTCCTGCACCAAAATCTGGAAACCAAAGGTATTGTTATCGGTCAGACTGTACCGGCTCTGGAAGTGTTTTTACAGCAGAAGTATTTGGATAAATTATATAATTTTGACTGCTTGGATATGCCATTGCCTAAAAATTCCCGACCGGAACCGGCCGGTGTTTACGATGAATTGCTCGGTATTGACTTCTTTTATGATTTTGTCAGCAATGTTGGCAACCCGCAAATGGTTGCACTGCCTGTAGATAATCATCCCTTCATACCTAAACTCTACACAGCAAGAGATATAATTCTGGAAGTGGAAAAATTCACTCAATTCGCCAATCAGGCTGAAAATCAGTGGTTTAACCGTGGCAATTTCGCAAAATATCTTGAGCATTGCCAGCAAATACTTGCCTTGCGCGATAAGATTATCGACAAACATTTGCAACGACATACAACTGTCGGCAGTCGGGAGTTTATTGTTTCCCGCGGAATTGCGGTTTATCTGCTGCCAGATGGGAAACGGCACAGTGAGTTGTCTGAACAGTTGAAGGTTGCATTCGCGGCTAATAAAAAAGAAATTCTTAAACAGGGCAAGGCTTACACGCTGGCCATGCCGGAAGAAGCCTTAAAAATCCGACTGCAGATAATTCAGACCGGATTGCCCGGCGATTCGGTTGTAAAGAAGATGTGGCAGCAGCGTCCTGCAAGCGGTTGGGGAGAGCTGTGATGTCATATTCCCTATCGAAAATTGATGCCTGCGCGCTGTCCCATGTGGGCAAAATAAGAAAAAACAATGAAGATGCGGTTTTGCTTCTGCCGGGAGTTCAATGTTATGTGGTTTCGGACGGCATGGGCGGCGGTAAAGCCGGAGAAGTCGCCAGCGGCATGATGGTTCGGGAGGTAGAAACAGCTTTCATTACTCCCACCACCATTCCAGCTGAAAGAGAAGGCATTGTAATCCGGAGCGCCTACAAAGTCAATGAACTGATCCGAGAGTATGCTGAAAGTCATAATTATTCTTCCATGGGGGCAACATTTGTGTGCCTTTTAATGGACAGCTGGCACCCGTCAATGGCAACGGTCTTTCATGCCGGCGACAGCAGAGTTTACCGTATTCGTGAAAAATCCATGGAGCTGATAACGGAAGATCACACTGTAGCCTCTGCTTCCAAGGTAGACGAAAGCAAACTCGCGCCGATGTTCAGGGGGGTATTGACCAATGCCTTGGGAACCGGATCTGATTTTTTTCTGGAACGAACATCTGTAGATGTTCAGGAAGATGACATCTATATCATATGTTCGGATGGACTCTCACGGATGGTTCCCGATGCCAATATCCTGTATATAGGCAATACGCTGCAGAATGAATCAAGTTCAACTATATGCAAGGAACTTATCGAAACGGCATTGAATTGCGGTGGCCGGGATAATGTTTCGGTAATTGTTGTAAAAATAAAAAAAACAGGCAAGGAGTATCAACCTTCAGATGAAGAATTCAGACTTGAATCGGAAGCTCAAGTCAGAAATTTAATGGATTTGAGCGACACTCCACCTACCGAGGTCATCTGTGCGTCTGACTTATTCAAAAAGCAGTGAAATATCACTATACGATCACTGGCAAAGATTTTGCGCTATGCAAATGCAATCTCCGGAAGATGTTGTACGGCATCAGCCGCAAATAGCCCGGCAATTGCTGCAAGGGGGGGATAGATTGTGTACAGAAAATATTCCACAACACATTTGGAAACAGATTGTGAAGGATTTTTTTCTATCAAAACTTACCGGGTTCCACCGGGAGCTGAACGGTATTTTTAAGTCCTTGACGGAAGAAAATTATCAACCGTGTTTAATAGGTTCGTACACAATAACAGCAGTTCTGGGAGCCGGAACTGACAGTTGTGTATATAAAACGGATAACGGTTACAGTTTGAAAGTTTCCGCTGCAACAGCAATTCCTAAACTGAAAATGGAGTACAAAATTCTGCAAAAACTGCGACATCCAAATATTATCAGATGTTTCGATTTTATTAATGAATCGGATTATGCGGCAATCCTTTTAGAACCCATTATTGCACAACTGGGAGAAGATCATTTATATGAGCAAGGGTTGGCTTACTGTCATGCGCACGACCTGCTGCATGGCGATATAAGACTCAACAATCTGGGAATCGACTTACAAGGCAACAGCAAATTATTTGATTTCGGCAATGCATATTCTGTTTGTTCTGGCGATCAGAAACAGCATGAAATGACAAAATTGATTGATGTACTGCATTCTCCTGTAGCCCGGGAACGCAGATATATCCGCCGGCGGGGGGAAGTACCATGTTAATTTCGTATTGTGATATAGAAAATAATTTTACAGAACTTGAACTGCCTGATTCCGGCGGTATAATCGGTTATGCCGAAAATAATTTTATTGTAATTGATGCGCTTGGCATATCTTCAATGCATATGCGTCTAACCGTCGACGGAAATAGCATTTTTGTCGAAGATTTGCAAAGTTTGAATGGGACATACCTCAATGAGCAATTACTGACCGGCAAAACAGCCATCAGTCATGGAGATTCTATACTCATCGGAGTCGTGAATTTAAAATTTGAAAAAAATCCGGACTACTGGGAAATAACTGCCTTTTGCCGGGACAGTTCACTTTTTGTAGTGGAAGAAAGTGAACCATTGAGCCTTGAGGAAACAGATAATGGCGTTTCCACGGCAGTAACAATCATCGCCTCGTCAGAAGTTAAAGCAGCCATACAATCCGGAGATCTGCAAACGTTGCAGGCCCAAACAGATTGCCAGCTTGCGCCGGTACAACTGCCATCCTTTTCGTTCGATTCGCTACAGGAGTTAGGCAAATACAAAATCATCAAAAAAATCGGCAAAGGTGGCATGGGAGTGGTATTTTTGGCCAAGCACAAAATAATGAATACCTACCGGGCATTAAAAGTATTGCCGCACACGGTAAAAGAAGAACATTACGATTTTTTTGAACGGTTTATGCGGGAAGCCCGGCTTGCTTCTGAAATCAGACATCCTAATATTGTCGGAGTTATGGATGCTGAAACAGATCCGGTGCAGAAAGTATCCTATATTGTCATGGAATTTATAGACGGTGGTACCCTCCGGCGTATCTTGAAAAATCAAGCGCCACTGCCTGAAATTCAAGCACTGCTGATCGTAAAAAGTATCACCGAAGCCTTAAGTGCAGTTGCTGAACATAAAATCATCCACCGGGATATAAAGCCGGATAATATTATGTTTACACGTAATGGAGATGTAAAATTAGCTGACCTCGGAATTGCTAAAAATGAAGATGATGACGTCAACCTGACCAGAAATGATATTATGATCGGGACTCCGGCATACTTGTCTCCGGAGCAAATAGAAACCCCTAAAGATGTCGATATAAGGTCAGATATTTACAGTTTAGGAGCAACTCTTTACGAAATGCTCACCGGTTCCACACCGTACGCAGGAAAAAACACTTACGAGATTTTGCAAAAAATGGTGTCGGAATCCATAGTCGATCCACGTAAAAAAAATCCTCTTGTATCGGCAATTACAGCCCGAATAGTAATGAAAATGCTGCATAAGAATCCGGCAAAACGCTACCAATCCCCCCAAGCGTTGCTGAAAGTGTTGAACGAAGTTCTGCAACGTTACGATGTTTCACTGGGGCAAAGCATAATCCGCTCGGCAGTACTGGGTACAGATTTGCCGCAAGGTGTAAAGAAAAGAGTTGCATCCGGCCTTGGGGCAACGTTCAGTTTTATTTTTTTCAGTTGCCGTCAAAGCATTGCGGAATTTCTTTTGCCGGCAAAAGCTTCCCAATCCAGCCGGATGAACAGCAGCAATGCGATGCCAAGGAAATATTTTTTATTCATAATGGATTCCAAGGTATCCGACACTGTCTCCTGCGCTGACTTTACGATTCAGGCCCCCCCAGGCAGCACTCTGCAGGCAGTTTCCACCTCCGGATATTGTCAGATTCTGCAAACCTCTCCAGATGGCAAATTCGAAGCAAAAAATTTGCCGCCGGGAGAATACCAGATCAGATTAAAAAAATAAAAATTTTATACTGTTTTACGAGGAAACATGCTTGAAAATATAAATAACGAGGACGATACCGCAGTAACTGTTTTTGCGGATCAAAACCTAAAAGATTTACTTAAATCCGGCGATATTGATTCCATACGTCAAGGAGTACAGGATACTTCAGTCAAACCGTCCGGAGATGCCACTGTTTTTTCCTGGAATCATGGCCAGATCATCGGTAAGTATGAAATCGTAAAAAGAATCGGTAAGGGCGGTATGGGGGTGATCTATCTTGCCCGGCATATTCACCTCGAAACACTGCGGGCGTTGAAAGTCCTTTCTGCTGAAAGTGTGGAAGAAAATCCGGACTTTGCCGAAAGGTTTATCCGCGAAGCACGCATAGCATCGCAAATCAGGCATCCTAATGTAGTTGAAGTAATGGATGTGGAAACAGATCCGCAGTACAACGCCTCTTACATTGTCATGGAATATGTTGATGGCGGCAGTTTGCGGCAATGTCTGAAAATCCATCCGCAGCTTAACGCGGAACAGGCAATCGCAACCGTTCAAAGCGTGGCCTCGGCATTGAGTGTTGCTTTTGAACATGGTATTGTTCACCGGGATATAAAACCGGATAATATTATGTTTACCCAACGCGGCGAAGTCAAACTGGCCGATTTGGGAATTGCCAAAAAAGATGATGATGATGACAATCTTACTAAAACCAATGTCATGATGGGTACTCCGGCTTATCTTTCTCCGGAACAGATTGAAAATCCCAAAGCAGTTGATATACGCAGCGATATTTACAGTCTGGGAGCAACTTTTTACGAAATGTTGACAGGACACCCCCCATACTGTGGTAAAACCTCGTTCGATATTTTACGTAAAATCTTCTCCGACCCGGTTCCTGATCCACGCTCGGTCAATCCGGAAATACCGGAAAAAGTCGCCATATTGGTAATGAAAATGCTGGCCAAAGATCCACAAAAACGTTTTCAGACACCTTATCAGTTGCTTGATGCTCTGGCCAAACTTCTTCCGGTATCGTCTGATACCAATGTTCAAAAGCTTATAAAAAGCATCATTAGTCTTGAAAAAAATAATTCCGCAGATACCGTGGTCAAACATTTGGAGTATGATACCAAATCAGCAGTGTCATCACCACAACGCAGAAAATCCACATTCTTGCTGGCAGGCATTGTCTGCATAGGCTTGTTGGCTTTGGCGCTATTTATTGCAACGCTGTTTTCCGGCAACAGCCGCTCCAACAAAGAAATCAACGGTACTCCCAACCTGCCAGGGGAAGAAGAATCCGTGGTTCCGGCAACAGAGATCAAAAAAGTCCCTTCAAAGCCATACTCAAGAGAAACTATTCTGCAAACGGACAATACTTCCGGTCCGCCAGTTGATTCTCCCCGGAAAATTGATGCAATCAAGGTCAAACCGCCGGTAGAGTATCCTGCAGTAAATCCGGAAAAAGAAGAGCCGTCAATCCAGCTGAAATCCGGGCATAAACAATCAGCCGCCAATCCGGCAACCAAGTCCGTGCCGCCTGTTAAAGCTATCAAAGCTGTCCCCAGACAGTCGGAAACTCTTTCCCCCGCACCTCTCCGGGACTCCCGTCCGCAAAAAACGCCGCTGATTGAGGAAAAGAAAAAAATTCCTCCGGTGCAGATGCATATTCTGAACATAAAAACTACCCCTTGGGCAACATTGCATTTGATTGCACCGGACGGAAAAAGTGTCACCTACGCCGGCAACCCCAGCGGTGTATTTAGTATTGCGGATTTACCGGCCGGAGAATATGATTTGGAAATCTCCTGTCAAGATTATTTTACTCACCGAAAGAAATATACCATTCCAACCGGAAAAACCTTACTTTTACCGCTTAACCCGATTGTTAAAAATCTCACCATATCCGGAATACCGGGTGCAGAGTTGGAAATCCGGTATCCTGACGGCAGCTCGACAACTGCCCGGATTCCATCTGACGGCATCATTACGGTTAAATCTTTAAAAAGAGGTCGTTACCATCTTAAAGCTGTACATGAGGAATACGTCCCGACCGAAAAACAACTGATCATTGAAAGAGATTTACAAATATCGCTGCCAATGGAAAAACTTTTCCGAACATTTACTATTACCACGCTGCCGGAAAGCCGGATTGAACTTTGGCAAAATTCCCAGTTAAAATTCGCCCTGCAGGCGGATAAAAAAGGCCGGGGGACTTTTACTAAAGTCCCCAATGGCGTATATGAGCTGAAAATTACCGCTCTGCACTATAAAACGCACTCATCGGTACTGCATATTCAAAAAGATACGACTTTGACAATTCCGTTGGAAAAATTGCTTTATACAGTTACTGTTTACGCCAACAGCAATACGCATGG
>JAZSHD010000200.1:0-2442 GCA_045533055.1 Victivallaceae bacterium
CCATGCGGGTAAACATCAACTCAGCCTGAACTTTAGGCCCGAAACCCAAACTGCAGGAGAAAAGGTCGAACATATCGACCACCCGGTTGGGCAGATAAAGCACCAGCTTTTCAATGGTTTCGTTGCCCTGGGCAGCGGGAGCAAAACTGAACGCTGAAACGGCGATCATCAGCATAAACAGGAATTTTTTCATTACTTTTACCTTTCAATATTATAAACTTTAAAAAACATCAATATTCATACACGCATATAAACTAATCTCAAAAGTGCTTATATGCAAATTGCAATGGGATTATTTTTGCATTTTTTTTGCATTTTCCAGAGCTTTTGCCGCTTTATAATACTCTTCAAGCTCTTCAGCGGTACGATCTCCGGCTTTTTTGCCTTCACTGGCAAGCATCTTTTCCATTGTCTGAAAACGGTCGACAAACTTCCGGCAGCTGGCACGCAGCAGTTCATCGGCAGTTGCCCGTTTGCGGAATCTTGCCAGATTAACAGCCGCAAACAAAAGATCGCCCAGCTCTTCATCAACAGCATCGTCATCGCCGGCAGCAAAGGCTTCGGCAAGCTCGGCTGTTTCCTCCTGGATTTTTTCCAGCACACCGGCGGCATCCTGCCAGTCAAAATTCACTTTTGCCGCCCGTTTCTGAACTTCCGTTGCCCGGTCAAGAGCGGAAAGTGCCAGCACTTTTTTGCTGTAAATGGACTCCGGCTCTTCTGTAATATTCTTTTCTGCAGCTTTTGCCTGCTGCCAGATTTTCAAAACATCGTCCACATTTTCTGCGGTTTTGCTGCCGAAAACATGTTCGTGCCGCCGTACCATTTTTTCCACCACAACTTTGCAGACCTCCTGCCACGAAAACGCCTTTTCCTCTTCGGCAACCACCGCCATAAAAACTATATTCATCAAAAGGTCGCCCAGTTCTTCGCAAAGATTACTGCGGTCGTGCAAGTCAATAGCCTCGATCACTTCGGCACATTCACCAGTCAAACTTGTCCGCAGACTTTCGATGGTCTGTTTTTTATCCCACGGACAGCCGTAAGGTTTGCGTAATTCTTTGACCAGCAGTGCCAAGCCTTCTGCTGTATGGGGAAAATCAGTGATGCGTTCTTCCATAATTTACCTCGATATTTCAAATCCTGCCGGAAAAATCCACCCGGCTCAACAATATACCGCCTATTGTAAACGGTACGATCAATAACACTATACCATATTCACTGCGTTGCCAGAGCTGTGAAACTGCATAGATCAGCACCGGCCCCAGAATGGTGGTGAATTTACCGAAAATATTATATACTCCAAAATACTCTGCCGCCTTACCCGGCGGTATCAAAGTACCGAAAAGCGACCGGCTCAAGGCTTGAATGCCGCCTTGCGACAAAGCTATAAAAAGTGCCGCCAGCAGAAATACAGCAACTTTGCTCCTGAAATCTGTCAGCAAAGTCAGAACTCCGATCAAAGCAGCTGTGACGATATACGACCCCAATTCCAGATAAACGATCGTTCTCGCCCCGAATTTACGGGCAAGCACTCCGGCGGCAACCGTTGCCGGGAAACCGATCACCTGCAGCCCCAGAATTGTCATCATCAGCAATGTTTCGCTCATGCCGATCTCCACTGAAATCGGGGTTGCCATCAAAAGTATGGTGCTCACTCCATCTATATAGAGAAAGTAGGCAATGAGAAAAACCCTTACATTATGATTCGCCCCAACCTCACACAAAGTTTTTGCCAGCTGCCGGAAACCATCATACCAGCACACCTGATGTACTCCTTCGCTGTTTTCCCTGACTTTGAACAGCAATGGCAAAGTAAAAAGTACCCACCAGACCGCCGCTGTCACAAAGGATATCCGGGCAACCAGCAGACTTTCTTTAATAAAAAACGCCCCGATAAGCATCCCCAGAAAAGGCACCAAGCCGCCCAGATAACCGAATCCGTAAGCAAAAGTGGAGAGCCAGCTGAATTCTTCGGGCCTTGCCACCGAAATCAACAGCGAATCGTAAAAGGAATTGCTGACCATGTACGCCGCCAAAGCAATAAAGTAAACTATCAAAATAAACCGGTGATCGCTGACCGCTGCCAGCAAAAGCGTTGCCGCCGCACCGATTGCCGTAGAGATAGTCAATGCCATTTTTCTTCGGGCGTAAGCATCTGCCAATGCTCCGAAATAGAGCGAACACACTCCGGCAAAAACTCCGGCTGCCGAACAAACTATACCCCAATTTGCAGTGGCAGCACTTTCACTCCAAACTCCACGGGCACATGCCATAAAAAACAATGGAGCAAAAACCGCACGAACCAGCAAAGCAAAAGCCGCATTCCCCGGATCGTAAAGCAGCCAGCACCATTGAGCTTTGTTCAAACGCATTTTTACTCCTGTTCAAAAAAAACACATATTCTGAAAATGAAAGCTCTGTTCCCAATAAGGGTCGGTACTT
>JAZSHD010000079.1:0-4508 GCA_045533055.1 Victivallaceae bacterium
AAGTTCGATCAGCGTGAACGCTGATCGAGTGAAGATGTGAAGGTGTGAAGAGCAGTTTTGACAACTGTCAAAACTGCGTGAAGTGCGCCCTGCCGGGCGTAAGGATGTGTTGTTTTTATAGATTTTTTTTAGGTAATACAACAGCAAAACACCTATTTGACAAGTTTTACTCACCAATAGTTCGATCAGCGTGAACTTCCGGCAAGGTTTAAAACAGGGAAAAAGCTTGATTTTGTTCATTTTTCTACTCCGTTGTTATATGTTGAGTTGTCTTTTTTTCGTAAAAAGCTGATTCGCGGTAGACTACTTTGCCGGGGATGCGGATAACTTCCGAAATCAGGGAGTTTTCCCGGATTTTCTGACAGAGCAGTTTTACACTTAACTCTATACCCAAAGCGTGTTGATAATTTATAGTGGTCAAGCGGGGATATTGCAGCGGATAAACACCCAGGCTTTCGTTGTCGCCGCAACCAGTGACATGAAAATCTCCCAGTTGTGCTCCCCGGTCGGTAAAGGCTTCAAAAAGCCCCCAGGCTATGGCGTCGGCCTGACACACATGCAAGACATCCGGGGCGTATTCAAGATTAAGACCGTTTTTGTATGAGGCTATCTCGAAGGGAGCCTGATATTTCAGCACCTGTTGATCGGCTGACTCAAAATTGCTGTAAAGCATGGCGTTTTGCATTATTTGCAAAAAATTTTCATCAAAGTAATGCAAGTAACACTTGCGGATCCCGGAAAATCTGGCTTTCCGGAAAATCTGACTGAAAGGCGTCATCAGATCCAATACCAGCTGGTTGCCGCTTTCGTGCAGTACATGTCGCGTCCATGGCCAGAGTTTGGGTTTGGCAAAATCATTGATCAGCTGCCGGGAATTTTTATCGGTAAATGACTCGTGAACGATCAAGCCGTCAAACTTGTCAAAAAGCCGCGGACTGAAATTGGATCGCTGCAAATCTTCAAACGAAAATAACTTATATTCGCAATCATTGTTGGCAAGTTCCTGACGCAACAGCTTATTTATCAGCATTTTCTTGTATAATCCAGAGGGGGTGCTGTTGGCAAGTTCTTCTGAAATCACACAGGCTATATGCAGTTTTTTCTTCCGGATGTTGACAAATGTTCCGCTGCCGTTTTTACGGGTCAGCAATCCATCTTTTGCCAGTATATTCAAGGCATTGTTAGCAGTCTGCCGGGAGCATTGAAATTTTTCTGCTGCCTGCCGGGCAGACATGAAAGAAACTGTGTACTCTTTTTTTTCAAACAGTAATTTTTTCATTTGTTCGGCGATCTTTACCGCCAGATTATCCGAATGCATAAAAATCTCCCTGATTGATCTGCAAGAACTTTACAGATAGTGTGCAGATGGTTCCTTGGGTATAATATATCAAAAGCAAAAACTGAAATCAAGAGTAGATGCCAATAAACCAGAGATTTAGAGAAAAAGCGTCAGGCAAAGCGTCCGCTAAAACAATACCCGTTCTGTCAGACTGCGGGCGGCTCATTATTTTTTTGAGTTGCAAATTTGTTTTTAACAAGCAACGGTGCTATATTAAGTTGAAAACTTTTAAAACTTTATAGAGAGGTTTATTTATGGAACAGTACAAGAAAGATTTTATTGAGTTCATGATCGACTGCCAGGTGCTTAAATTTGGTGACTTTGTTACCAAAAGCGGCCGCAAGACCCCGTTTTTTGTCAATACCGGGTTCTACCGCACCGGTGCACAGCTCCGCAAGCTGGGCGAATATTACGCACAGGCGATCAAAGAAACTTTCGGTTTGGAGTTCGATGTTCTGTTCGGCCCTGCCTACAAAGGTATTCCCCTGTCGGTAACTGCCAGCATTGCACTTTCGGAAAAATACGATGCCGATATCCGCTACTGCTCCAACCGCAAAGAAGTCAAAGATCATGGCGATAAGGGTATCCTGCTGGGTTCCCCCATTGCTGACGGCGATAAAGTCGTTATTATTGAAGATGTTACCACTGCCGGTACTTCCATTGGCGAAACTCTCCCCATACTGCAGGCTCAAGGCAAGGTGGATGTGCTGGGTTTGGTGGTCAGTGTTGACCGCATGGAACGGGGGCAGGGCGAAAAGAGTGCTCTGTGCGAAATCTCCGAAAAATACGGTTTCAAGACTTGTGCCATCGTTACTATGAAAGAAGTTATAGAACACCTTTACAACCGCCCCTACAAAGGCAAGGTGATCATTGACGATACTTTGATGGCGGCGATCAACGCCTACTACGAACAGTATGGGGCAAAATAATTCAACTGTGTATACAAATTCAAGCCTTGCTGTGAATATTCTTTGCAGCAAGGTTTTTTATGCATCAGGAGTTGCAGTTTTATGAGAAAGAATAAGATCTTGCAGTTTGGTGAAGGCGTTTTTTTGCGGGGCTTTGTTGAACCATTAGTTCAGCAGATGAACAAATGTGCCGATTTCAACGGCGAAGTCTATGCCGTCAAACCCCGTGCCGGGGCGGTTCCTCAAAAATTTGCCGGGCAGAATTGCCAGTACAATCTTTTGGTGCGGGGCATTACCGAAAACAATGAAACGGTGGAAACTGTGGAAAAAATCACCGTGCTGAAACAAGTTCTTTCCAGTTCGGAAGAGTGGGATAAAGTCGAAGCTCTTGCCTGTGACAGGGATTTGCGTTTTATTTTCAGCAACACCACCGAAGCGGGCATTGCTTATGAAGAAAATAACCTTGATACCTTCCCCGGCAAGCTGGCACGGCTTCTGCAGAAACGCTTTCAAGCCAATTTGCCCGGAGTGGATATTCTGCCTTGCGAACTTATTGAAAACAATGGTCAGACCCTCAAAGAGTATGTTTTGCGTTATCTGGCAGGGGATACGGCTTATGATTATGTGAAAAATCAGTGCCGCTTTTACGATACACTGGTTGACCGCATCGTGTCGGGGTTCCCGGCTGATTACGCAAGATTCGATGCCAATGACCAGTTGATGGTGGCGGTGGAGCCTTTTGCATTTCTGGCGATCAAAGGCGGTAAAGAACTTCTGGAACGGTTGCCGCTGCCGGAAGATATTGCTCTCCTGACCGATGATCTGACACCTTACCGCACCCGGAAAGTGCGGGCACTCAATGCTTCCCATACCGGAATGGTTTCCGGCGGATTGCTGGCGGGATTCTCCGAAGTTCAGCAGCTTTTGGCAGATGAAAAATTCCGCAGCCGCATCGAAAAAACGCTCTTTGATGAAATTCTGCCCACCATTGCTTTGCCCGAAGCGGAAAAACGCTCCTTTGCCGAAAGTGTTCTGCGGCGGTTTGCCAATCCTTTTGCCCATCACAAACTTGAAGCCATTGCTTTGAACAGCGTTGCCAAGTGGAAGGTGCGTATATTGCCGGTGATATTGGATAGTCCAACACTGCCGTACTATTTATCCCGCTCGCTGGGCGAACTCTTCAAGCGTTATAAGCTGAATAATGCTGCCGGTGATACCGCCGAAATCGCCGCCCGCTTTGCCGGATCGTATACCATAGATGACTTTTTGAGCGATAAAGAGTTGTGGGATATGGATCTGCACGATATCCCCGGCATGGCAGAGGCTGTAAAGGAGGTGCTGTTATGATAATCCATGCCAAAGACAATGTGGAGATCCGTTCCGACGGTCATAAATACGCCCGTACAGACATACCTTGCGGCACAAAAATCATCAAATACGGTATGCCTATAGGTTCGGCGACCGGCAACATCGCTTGCGGCGAACATGTGCATACGCATAACTGCAAGACTGATCTTGAGGGTATATTGGAATATACTTATGAACCCGATTTCACTGTTCCGAAAATTGCCTGCAACCGTTCTTTCATGGGGTACCAACGCCCCGATGGTCAGGTGGGGATCCGCAACGATATATGGGTGATCCCTACGGTAGCGTGCGTCAACAAACTTGCCAAACAGCTTGCCGACTATGCCCATGGCGTGGCTTTGGAGCACCCCTACGGCTGCTCCCAGCTGGGCGAAGATCACGAAAATACTGCCAATGTGCTGGCGGCTCTGGCTCATCACCCCAATGCGGGGGGCGTGCTGATCGTGGCATTGGGCTGCGAAAACAATACATTAGAGAGTTTCAAGCAGCGTTTGGGCGATTACAGCAAGCTCAATATTGAGTTTTTATTGGCTCAAGATGCGGGCGACGAACTTGCCGCCGGGAAAATGCTCATTGATAAATTGCAGAAAAATATTGTTGATGAGCGTGTCGAAATACCCGTAAGCAGTTTGAAAGTCGGGCTTAAATGCGGCGGTTCTGACGGTTTTTCCGGCTTGACCGCCAACCCCTTGTGCGGCAGATTTTCCGACTGGCTCGCCGGGCAGGGCGGAACTACAGTTCTGACGGAAGTACCGGAAATGTTCGGTGCCGAAACGCTGCTTTTCAACCGCTGTATCAACAAAGAAATTTTTGATAAAGCTGTTAAGATGGTCAACGATTTCAAAAATTATTACGCCAAACACGATCAGGTGATCTACGAAAATCCCTCTCCC
>JAZSHD010000123.1:0-10421 GCA_045533055.1 Victivallaceae bacterium
GACCGCTTGGCCCCCGACTTCCAAGCTCAAGCCATCGACCGCCGCCGGGAGCTGTGCCGCAAAGCGGGCGTGGAAGTGATCGACCTGGAGTGCCGCAGTAATACAGCAACAACGCTTATGAACTTTTTTAAACGCCGCCAACGCCGCAGAAACCACGGCAAGGCTATTTGAAGTGATTTGTTATGAAAAGAAAACTCCTGATTTTCACACTTATCCTGACCGCAGCAGTGCTGGCATTTGCTGTTTGGGGTGGAAAAATCTTTCTTGAAAGTGCCCGCTACGGAGAAGCCATTTTGCAAGAGGCGGTTCACGATTATGAGCAAACTCCCTCGCTGGGCAAATTGTATAAATTGGAAGTAAGTTGTGCCCTCCCCTGGGGGCAGGATATGGATGGTATAGCCTTTCTTCCCGGCGAAGGCATTGTTCAGCAGGGCAATATAAATGTTGCCACTACCCGCTATACCGCTCGCGGAAGAACCAAACTTATTACCATACCCCTGAAAAGTTACCGTACCGGCAAACTGGAACCGGGTACGCTCCAGGCAACAATTACCCGCAATTTTCACAATTCCAGCATAAAAAAACAGACCTTGAGCAAAAAACTCAAAGTTGTGGAGTTCGCCCCCTTAAAGGTGGAGAACCCCGATCAGCTGCCGCTGGCTGATGCCGCCGCAGCCGACAAAGCCGTTGACCGCAGCAAGTGGTATTTTATCGCAGCCGGGGCAATAGTTTTTGTAATGGTTTTATGTATGCTCTGGTGGCTGAAAAAGCGGCATAACCAGCTGCAAAAAGAAGTGTTGCCCCCGTGGGTCATTGCCCGAAACAATCTGGAAGAACTGCGTAAAACCGCCATCGCCGGCAAACAGCCTTTGGAGTGGTGCGTAGCTAAATTGAGCGATGTGGTACGGGAGTATTTGAGCATCCGTTTCAGCTGGCGGGTCAAACAGCAGACCACTGAAGAATTTTTTGCATCGCTCAAGCGGAAAAGTTCGCCGTTAAGTGCCGCACAAACATTTTATCTGGAAGAATTTATGAAACAATCCGACCTGGTCAAATTTGCCAACATCAAGCCCGACAAAGAAGCCTTCACTATTGCCGTAGACCGGGCAGATGAGTTGGTGGAACAAACCGGTATCGAAGAAAAATCTGCTAACGCCCATGAGGTGAAAAAATGACATTTTTTGCTTATCCATGGCTTTTGACCTTGCTTTTGCCCGCCGCTGTATTGATCGCATACTACTGCTTTTTCAAGCCCCAGCCTGGTGTGATTTTCGGCGATACCGCCCCGTTGGCAGCGGGCAATAAAAAATCTTTGAGCTGGAAAACCGCTCCGTTGGCAGCAACACTTACTGCCATGGCACTCTTGCTGTTGATCATTGCATTGGCACGGCCCCGGCTGGGCAACGAAAGATTTGCCGTCCGCAACAAGGGTATTGATATGATAATGGTGCTGGATGTTTCCGGCAGTATGCAGGCAATAGATGTACCCGAAAACATCACCAGTCAGGCAGCGTTGGAGCAAGCCCTCAAGTCCGGCAAACTGAAAAACCGTTTGGATGCCGCTAAGAGCGAATTGAGTAAATTTATTCAAAACCGCCCCAATGACCGCATCGGCTTGATCGGTTTTGCTGAATACGGCTACAATCTTTCGCCCCCTACCCTCGACCACGATTGGCTGATTGCCGCACTGTCGCCGCTGGAACCGGGAGTTATCGGCGATGCCACGGGTATAGCCAGTGCCGTAGCCTCCGGCATCCGCCGCTTGGATAAATCCACCGCTCCCCGCCGGGTGATGGTGCTTTTTACCGATGGCAAAAACAATGTCAACCACCGGCTGACTCCGCTGGCGACTGCCGAACTTGCCAAAGAAAAGAATATACTTATCTACACAGTGGGTATCGGCGGCAACAACGCTTTTGTTCTGCAGGAAGGCTTATTCGGCAGCCGCTATGTCCGTTACCCCGGCGAGTTCGATGAAAAACTTTTGCAGGAAATGGCAAACACTACCGGCGGCAAATACTTCCGTGCCGCCGATGAGCAGGCCATGAACAGCGTTATGCAGGAAATCAACGCTCTGGAAAAAACAAACTTTGAGCAGCCCCGTTATATAGAGTATCAGGAATACTCCCCAGTACTCATTGCCATAGCAGGAATACTGCTTTTGCTGGCAATTATCAGCAAAAATACCTTTGAGCGGTCGATCCCCTGATTGATTTTACTTTGCCGGGGAGTTGCCAAACAATTTTTCCCAAGCCTGTTTCATGGTTGTCGAGCGGTCAGTAACTACGCTGGTCGCCCCCATTTTTACCAATCGGTAAAGATCCCAGGTATCGTTGACCGTCCAAACGCTGACTTCGTAACCGGCATCGGTGATGGTTTTGATAAACTTTGCATCGAATTTGATGCGTTTATCCGAAGCTCCGAAAGATAATCCGGTACAGCCGATAGCTTTCAGCCGAGCAAGAATGTTGTTCAATGCCAGATAAGCGTTGCTGCTGGGGGCTTTCATACCCAGTCTGCGGCAATCGCCCAAACCGACGATCAGCATATTCCGGATGCCGGGAACTTTTTTATTGAGGTTTATAAGCATATCTTCATAAAAAGAGACCACCGTTACCCGGGAGCGGTCAATGTTGTACTTTTTCATCAAATCCCGAAGTGCATAAGGGAAATCGGCATTTACCGAATTCTTTTTCAGCTCCACAAGCACATAAGTATTTTTGGGCATGGCGGCAAAAAATTCTTCCAGCAGCGGCGGTTTTTCGTCTTTGAACATGGGGTGTTTTTTGCTGCCGATGTCGATTTTTCTGATTTCTTCGTAAGTAAGTTTATTGACCCGGCGTTTATCATTTGCCATCTTGGTAAAGTCCGAATCATGGAAACAGATAAGTTTGCCGTCGGCAGTGGTTCTGACATCTATTTCCACACCCTGCACGCCATTTGCCCAAGCCGTTTTATACGCTCCCATAGTGTTTTCCAACCCGAACTCCCGATCGCCCCGGTGGCCGTAAAAAATCGGCATTTTAACTTCTCCGGCAGCGAAAACCGCACCGGCAACCAACGATATCAAACTACTCAAATAAACTTTTTTCAACATAAAAATCTCTCCTTTTTGCAATTAATGTAACATAACCCTATGAATATGCAAGCAAAACAGACAAAAAAACGGGATCGCCTGTTTTCAAACGACCCCGTCTTGAATAAAATTGGTGTAAAAAACTTATTCTTCGTCTTCCAGATCTTTGGCTTCTGCCATGATCTTACCGGCGGCAAGTTCGCCGTTGTAGAATTTCACATCGCTGATGGCTCCCATAAAACTGTATGCCGAACCGGTGCAGTAACTGCCAATGCAAAAATAGTCACGGCCTTTGGTCACCGCCATTTCCTTGCTGTTTGCCAACGCTCCATTCACATAGAGCTTGAGCACCTTGCCGTCGTAAGCCAAAGCTATGTGGCTCCAGGCAGAACGCTTGACCGGGAATTTGGCTTCGGAAGCGGTCATACCGACACTTTTCTTGCCGTCGCCGCTGCTGGCATTAGCTACATTCCACGCAAAACAGATCCGCAAACCGGGTCCCCGGTCGCTGACAGTATTGGAAACCAATTCATAGTTGGCTTCCCGCTTCATGACTTTGCGGCTTTCGGGCATGACCCAGAAAGTGATGGTAAAGGGTTTGGTGTTGTCAAAAAAGCTCTTGGTGGGAACTCTTACGCAGCCGCCCACTCTTTTTTTGGTGGGGTCGCCGCAAAAATAGAGAGCTTTACCGCCTTTTCTGCCATCGACCCACTTGGTGTTTTGAGCATTAAAAACGGTACCGGCAGGCACTTTTTCCACCGAACTTTTGATAACTTTGCCTTCGCCGTCGTCCAACTTCCAATACCCTACCAGCTGGGGATCATCGGCCACAGCCGTTACCGCAACAGCAGCACACACTGCCGCAAAGAGAGTTTTCAACATAATCTGATCCTTTCGTTATATGTTGTATAAAATCACTTTAATATCAATATACTTCGATTTCGTCGATTTTGCAAGTGGGGCCGTTGGTGGCGGTCACAAAAATCCGCAACCGGTCGCTTTCCACAGCCGGGAACGAACACTCGTTCCAATGTTTGTCAGAACCTTTGACCGAGGCAACGGTCACAAATTTGCCGTCTTTGAAAATTTGCACTTCAAAGTCACGCAAACTGTTTTCGTAAGCACAAACCCTGACTTTGCTCATGGAAATAACTTTATCGAATTTAAGTTCGATCCAGTCCGGAGCCTGATTGGGGGTCTTGTCGTGCCAGACAGTATATTTGATATTGCTGTTTTTGTAATCCACGATCACGCCATCGGTAACATGCCACAAACCGCAGTCGGCACGGCGATTCATCCCGGCATTGCTGGAGGCAGAAATCTGCACATGATCGTGTTCAAACATCTGGAACGCCTTGTTGCCGGGCTTCCGGCGAGCGTTGTTTACTTTGGCGATCTCGGCTTCGATCCGGGCAACGGGAGCAACTTTCGCAGCGTTGGCATCGGTCGTATAAATATGCACCTGATAATTGTCAAACAGATCGCTGAACTTGCCGCCCCGGGCATTTACCGTGCGGTTTTCGCTGACCACATAAAGTTTGCGGTTGCCGATTTCGGGAACAGTAAAGGCGGCTTTTTCTTTATTGTGATTGGTGGAAACTGCCATAACAAAGTAGTCGTTATTGAGTTTTTTGACCACATAACGCACTGCCGGATTGCTTACTTTGATATTTTTACTGACCACATCATCAGCAAGGAAAGCCGGAGCAAGATATTGCATTTCTTTTACAAAGTAAGGCATACCGATATAAAGCTCGGGGTAGTGGGGAGTCAGGCGGTTGTAGGTCAATATACCTCTGCCGCCCATGATGAGAGTCATCAAAAACTGGGTGCGGATCTCATCGTAAGTGGGTATGCGGCTGTCGGCAGCACCCCAGTCGCCGTAGTTGAAGCCCTGCTGCAAAAAGGTGATGGTCTGGGGGTGGCGGCGGTTGCGGTTGAACTCGATCGCCTGATCCATAAAAGTCACCACCTTGGAGAAATTGCTCTTATGCTGATTCTTGGCAGGGTTGGGGTACGGGTGCAAGCCGTTGATTTCAGCAGCATCGGCATAATCTTTGCCGCCTACAACTGAATTGTTGGAGATCACAATGGGGTGATAGGGGTCTTCATCCCGGATGATCCGTGCCGCATCGGTAAGTCCGGCTGCTGAAATGCCGGAAATTTCCGGTTCGTCGGAGAGATAATAAGCAAACATAGCCGGATCGTTGCGGTACTTACGCACTGTTTTGCGGATAATGGCTTCTTCTTTAGCCGGAATAGAAGGCAGTTTGTAAGCATTTCGAGCCTTAAAACTTGACCACATAAGATTGCCGGTAATGAACTTGCCGCCCTTTTCAAAGGCTTTTTCGCCCACGCCGATGGGAATACCTTTTACATGCAGATCGTTCCACTCGCTCATAACAAAGTAACGCTTGCCGTCCACCCGCCAGAATCTATCCTTATCCAGCCAGACTTCGCCTTTCTGATAAGGCAATTTCCGCAAAGCGTGGGTATTTTCGCCAACAAGTTTACCTCTTTTGTCCAATGCTCTGACAAAAATCTGCATCTTGCCTTCGGGCAATTTACCTGCCGGGAAAGTCACTTTGCCGGGTTTGAGCATCTTTTTGCTGACCAGAACTTTGCCATCCAAAGTTTTGATACCGGTAACAAAAGCTCCGGTCTGGGCTGCGGGCAGATTGGATTTAACAGTGTAAACTACATTCTTCAAGTTCTGGGTGGCAAAAATCGCATCCCGGTAATGTGGATCATGCAGAGTTATTTCCACCGGCGAAAAATCAACACTCAAAGGGTAAGTACGGCGTTTGTAGATTTTTTTGGTCACCGGGTCGCTGATGCTGACGATACAGCGGTATTTGCCGGGGCCGCCCAGCTCCAGACCGCGGGAAACAACTTTGATACTTTCTTCGCTCTTGAATTTGCGGGGAGTTACTGCCGTGGCACTGCCGTTGTCGCCCAGAATCACAAAGTCCACCAACGCATCCTGTGCTTGAGCAGCCAGATTGCTGACACTTACACTCAAATCGACTTTAAGGTTTTTGCCGCTGCGTTTGACACTGACTGCGGGCGGTGAAGTTTCCCAGCCATACTTGGCAAGGGGTATATCCATACCCTGCACTTTAAGGAACATACCTGCTACATTAAAATGGCCGTTGGCGGCACTGGATTCCTGATTGGGGTTGCGGGTATCCCGGCAGAAGTTGAAGCCCCAGTCTTTGGAGCCGCCGGGGATAATATCCAATGTGTAATATGGTACGCGGATTTCCACAGAATAGCCGTTGCCGGTTTTGGCGGCACGGGCTTTGATTGCACCGTTCCATTTATCATCACCCACATAACCGCCCTGATCGCAATAACGGTCATTGATCGCTCCAAGACTGTTGACCAGTATGTGAAAATAGCGGTCGCCGGTTTTGTTGGGGTCGATCATAACTTCCACGCAGTCATCGTAATAGACCCGATCACTGCGTTTTTTTGCTTTTGCCTTGATAGTGCCGCCGGGGGGCGTGGGGCAATCGAAACCGATATAAACGGCGTTATCATCGTAAAGCAGTTTGGCGGTAGTGGGATATGCCGGTTTTTTGAGTCCGTTTACATAAAACTTATTGACCGTAGCGGCTTTTGCCCACGCTTTTTCCGAGAGTTTGCCGTCAACATTGATTTTACCCTCCACCCGGACAGCTTGCAATGTTGCCGGAGCAGCGGAGAGTGCCGAAGCTGCGGTCAGAGCCGCCGCCGCAAAAAAGAGTTTTTTCTTCATAAACATATCTCCTGAAAATTGTCAGTTACTTGTCTATTATAGCACAAAAAAAGCGTTTTACAACTGCAAAACGCTTTTTCTTAACTGTTATTGAGCTTTTTTATAGGTTTGGTATTTCCCCAGTCCCATACCGTCTTTGTCGCCATTGACATATTCAAGAGCCCATTTTTTGGAAGCTCCGGCAGCCACGCCGTCAGGGTCAAACTCCCGGTAAGTCAAAGTGGAAGCGTGACCGTCGGCAAATGCCACATTAAGTCTGCCATCGGTATTGGGCTGTTTGCCGCCATCTTTGCCCACTTCCCGGGTTTCGTTGCCATGCCGGACACTTACCCAGTAGGCCCAGGTTATAGAATAAGTAGTATTGTGACTGTCCATAATCAATCGGGTTCCGGAGGCATCGTTCAAACCGCCCAGACGGTAAACCCGGGCTCCGTCGACCAACTCCTGCATGCAGATAGCATTACAGGTGTAACTGGTAAGATAAGTCGAAAAATCTGAAGCGTTTGCCGAGGGGCAGTTGAAGTGTTTCACCCATTCCAGTCCATACGGCGGATCATCTTTGGTTGTGCCATAAAACTTATTGCTCAACAAAGCGTGCCAGGTTTTGTCACTGTTGTAAGTTCCGGGACCGTAACTGACTTTTCCCGGACAGATGACATCGTCGTAATCATTAGCATACATGCCGATAGCCAGTGATATTTGCTTGAGATTGCTCAAACAGCTGGATGTTCTTGCCTGTGCCCGGGCGGCAGACAAAGCCGGCAGCAGCATAGCCGCCAGAATGGCGATAATGGCAATTACCACCAAAAGTTCGATCAGGGTGAATCGTTTTGACAACCTTACACTTTTCATAGCTCAACACTCCTTTTTTATTCGCTGATAACTCCCTTGGGGAAGCGGCAGAATTCTGTATTTATATTGGTGCTGTTCAAAGACTTCACATCGTGTTTCCACGCTTGCGGAATTTCGTATTTCAATTTGATATTAAATAAATCCACATCTTTTACATTATAAAAGTGAAACGCGGCATCGGCTTCTTTCATCATCAGAAACTCTTTGGTCCGCTCCATATTTTTCATATCGCCCAGCACATTCAAAACCATATTGGAGAAAGTCAGATCAGACATGTTCCCGACCCCGTTGCCCCGCACCACCACCGGCAGCCGCACATTGCCGGCAATGCCGTCAAAGACGATATTATCAATACTTTTGGCGGATTTGACTTCTTTAACGCTCTTGTAGTCGTGGCAGATATAAGTGAGCTGTTCCACATCAACTTGCATATTCCTAAACGATATATTCGATATATTGCACCCTTTGCCGCTGTCGGAATATTTGCTGTTGATATGCACGGCACAATGGCTGTCGCGTACAGCTATATTGCTGAATACAGCATTGCGGATGATACTGTTGCCCACTCCTACGCGGATCGCATGAGCGTATGCACTGCGAAGCACACAGTTAGTTACCGTGATCCACTCGCAGGAGCGTTCCGGAGAAAACTTGTTGCCGTTGCCCCGCAAAGTGATGGCATCGTCGCCAACATCAATAATGCAATTACTCACTGTTACATGCCGACAGCCGTCAATATCAATTCCGTCATCCTGCCCGATCATCGGGTCGGTAAACACGCGGACATTATCTACTGTAACATATTCGCAGCCATGCAGAAAGCAGCTCCAGCAGCTTGAATCATCAAGTATGGTATCATTTATGCGGATATGTTTGCAGTCATAAAACATGATCATTTGCATCAGCCAGAACTTGGGGTTGCTCTTCATGGGGCCGCCGGTAAAATTGTTACGAATTGTTTCGTTGGCAAAGAAAGCTCTGCCGTTGCCGTCGATCTTGCCGCCTTTGATAAAGACATTTTCTTTGCCCACGGCTATTATCAAATGGGCTTGATTGCCGGGGCCCACGCCGCTGTTTTCCCAATCGTAGAGTTTGCGTTCATAATCTTTTGGGTCGGTACTGGCAAGGATCACGGCGTTTTCGTCCAGCAGAAGCCCGCCGTTGCTTTTAAGCTCCAGAGTGCCGGTAAGATAAGTTCCGCCGGGGAAATAGACCGTGCCGCCGGCATCTATCGCCTTCTGGATTGCCTTGGTATCCACAGTTTTGCCGTCGCCAACCGCACCGTAATCCCGGACATTCCGCCACTGTACATCGGTTCCGGCAATGGCACTGCCGGAAAAAAGCAACGCCATAAAAGAGGAAAAAATCGTCGTTTTTTTCATGTTGATAAAAACCTTTCTTGCTTTAATTCAATCAAGTATCTCTTATACAAAAATTCAGATTATATACCTTTCCCGGCATTGAAAGCAGCTTTTTGTTGATCATTGCATAAAGCATGTTCAAACTTGTGTCGACGATTTCATCAAAAGGTACATTTATGGAACTTAATGCCGGAGTTGCGGAATAAAGTTCGGGCAGCCCCGATACCCCGGCAACCAGTAAGTCTTTTTTCAGAGTCCGGTTCCATGCCGGAGCTGCTTTGCAAATTCTTGCAGCTATAATATCCTGCGAACAGAGTATGCCGACTTTGCCGGAAAATTCCGGCATACGCTTATGGATGATCTCCATAAGTTCATCATTGCCGATCACACCTTTATTGCTGTGCAGTTTGTGTATGCAGTCAGCTGGGACAGAATTTTCTGCCAAAGTCCGGTAAAACTCCTGAAAACGGCAGCAGGTTTCGCCACCCTCGTCAAATTCATCAATAATATCATGCACCAGAAAGTGCTGAACTCCGCTGGCAATAAAATAGGTGGCGATCTTCCGGCAAGCTGCCGAATAATCCAGCTTTACAGTGTTTTCGGCAACCGGTACCGCCCGGGGATCGATATATACGCATGGCAGATCCTGCGGCAAGCTGTTTTCCGGCAAATTCCGCAATTTATCAGCTACGGCGTTGCTTTTGATCACAATAAAGCCATCGGCTTTGCTCAAATGTTCCTGCCATTTGCCGTATAGCGAAAGCTGCAGAGCCACATTGTTATCCCGCAGCAAACGGCTGGTGATCTCGTTGCAAATGGTCCAGAACCAAGGCGATTCCTGATAGTTATACAATATATCACCATCGGGATTACTGCCGATAACAGCTATCCAGAGATTGTTTTTCTGCCGTGGCGGCAATACTTTGGCAAGAGTACCTTTGCGGCAGCGGATAAGTTTTTCTTCGGCAAGCAAACGGATCGCCAATTCCACAGTATTATGGCTTACATTATATACAGAACACAACTCCCGGGTACTGGGCAGCAGACCGCCAGCGGGGTACTTGCCGACAGCAATATCCTGAGCGATGATGTTCCGCAACACTTTATAGCGGGGTATTTTCCAATTTTGCTTGCTCATCAACTGTTCTTTCTACCAAACAGGGGCTTTTTAATAAAGCTCGGTACCCAATAAGGGTCGGTACTTGAGGAGGGGAAAAAGACCTTTTGAGGGAAGGTCCTTTTTCCCCTCCTCAAACTCCACCCCTTTTTTCCAAACCTTTTCCCGGCATTTATCTATTTGCGTTGCAAAATAGATAAATGCCATTCAAGTTTTAAAAAAGTTCCAATACAAAAGTTAATCATATAACTTTTT
>JAZSHD010000120.1:0-1724 GCA_045533055.1 Victivallaceae bacterium
AGTACGCCAAATCCAGAGTCATGCGGCTGGCTCCCCGCATCAATATTGCCTGATTGCCGTTTATTTCGCTTAAAGTATAACCGTTGGGCAAAGTATCGCCCACCCGGAAAAATTGTTTTATGGGCATATTGCCCTGCCGGACGCCGCCTTTGCTGGTGATGATCGCACCTTGAGTTTTGTTGACCCGGTAGATACCGACTAATGTGTAGGTTGCCCCCCTGCCCCAGGCGGCACCGCCGGTGCGTTGGGTATCGAACACATTCTTTCTGACAATAGTTGCCGCTGCTTCTTCGCTGCCGGGCACTTTGAACTTTGCCGGAGCGGGAGCAGCTGCTGCAGTTACGCTTTTGGTGCGTTTTTTCTTTTTGCCGACTTCCAATTTCATATCACTGCCTCCGGAAAAAGCTCCCCAGAGAGAGATCGCCAGCAAAAATGCCAGTATAACATTACCGGCAATCAGAAGTTTCTTCATTTTTTTGCCTCCTTGCCTTTTGCGGGTTTGGAGTCTTCTTTACGCATGCTCTCCACATCAGACCGTTCATCGTTGGCACAGCGTAAAGTTCCGCTGAAATTCAATACCATCATACCGAACATATTAGCATTGCGGCACTCGAACCGCCGCCAGTAAAGTTCCGGACTGATCTTATCTACCGCCAGCAGAAATTTGGTAAGTGTATCAATATCAGTCATTACCGAAACATCCACTTCCAGCAGCGAAAGATCTTTATTGAAATTGGTTTTTCTGACTGTACTTATATTGTTCAGCCGCAAATCCATATCTTTGGCGGTCTTTTCGATCAAAGAGCGCAGTTCAACTTCGGGTATGCCGTTTACCGACTTTTTCCAGGCACCTTTGAATTTGCTTTCGGCGATCACCCGGACTTTATCCAACTCGTCAAGCTCGGCTTTCAACCGTTCCTGATCCTGCTGAAGTTTCTTTAACTCACGCTCCAAAGTGTTTTTACTGCCTTTGCCGGGAAAAAGCGTACCCAGATCGCCGCCAAACTGCACCAGCAAAAACAATACGCTGGCAAGCAAACCTGCCACGCAGAAGATCCGTTGCCCTTTCCGGGATTTCCAGAAAGCCTTGCTCAATATATTATTATTGCCCGGAGTGGTCATTTTTTACTCTTTGCTTTCTTGTTTTTGGATTTTTTTACCGGCAAAACCGATGGCTCAATAATGGAAAGTTTCACATTGGCATTGGTAAAATTATTGCCCGGATTGGTCCGCTGGGAGGCACTCAACACCTTGAACCCCGGCAAACGGTTGAAGAACGATACCAAATCTATTTCAGTAGACATGGTCTGCAAATTCATATCAACAGTGCCTTCGTTCCAGCGGAAATTGGTCATAAGTACATCGTCGGGCAGTTTTTCAGATAAATACCCGAGATACCCCAGACACTCCCGGCTGCCCAGTTTCAGTTCAGCGGTTCTTTGAGTTTCTTTAAGCTGTTTTTCGCCGGCTTTGACCCTTTTCCGCAGATCCTGCACTTTGCTGCGGAGGTTGTTCACTTGTGCCGATAAGCGGCTGTGTTCCCGGAAACTTGCCATAAAATCCCCCGCATAACGGAAAACATTTACCGCAACAAGCAGCAGTGCAAGCAGTGCCATCACCCGCAGCTGGGTGCGGAATCTTGCCGGACGCAGGAAATTAGGCAGCACGACTACGCCGGGAAGTACCGAATTACGCCCGAAAAGCGATCCGGCAGCATAGAGTGC
>JAZSHD010000182.1:0-3031 GCA_045533055.1 Victivallaceae bacterium
AAACAAATGGAATTTTATTTTTGAATACATTTGAACTCAAAAACAAGGATTTGACAAAAGGGGGGAGCTTTTTTCAAGTGAACCCACGCTCAAACTATGTCAAAAAACACCATTTTTAAGAAATTATGGGATTTCTGTGAATTTTTTTAAGAAAAAATTAGTTTTTTCTGTCAAGTGGCTGTATTTTATAGGATTACTATATATATAAAAGCATAATCATAATAAATTTTCAGAGGTATTGCAGTGAGTTTTATTACAGCCAAAGTTTGTGGAACAGCCAAAGTTTTGTCGGCTTTTTTGACTTTTGCATTATGTTTTGCCCTTTCGGCAGCCAACAGTGTGCTGGTGGGCGAACTGGCTTTTGAACAAACCGGCGGCAAAGCGGTGGTGGAAGATCTTCTGCGGTTCAATGTCAGATTGCAGCCGGGCAAGGCCTACGACGCACGCATACTTGATGAAGATATCAAACGCCTCCACGAATTGGGCTATTTTTCGGATGTGACCGCCCGGGCGGTTCCGATGAAAGACGGCAAACTCAAGCTCAACTTCCGCCTGAAGCTCCACGCCGTAGTTACCGGAGTGATTTTTGACGGCAATCAGAAGTACGAAACCGAAGACCTTGCCAAGCTCGTAAATATCGCAGTTGACGCCCCATTGAACGAACGCAATCTCCGGGATGCAGCCTCCGCTTTGCGGGAGTTCTACCGCGATAAAGGCTATTACGATGCCGAAATAGCCCCCCTGCTGGAACGGGGCGAAAACAACACTGTCAAAGTGATTTTCAAGATCAAAGAGAACCTCAAACTCAAGGTCAACGATGTTTTCTTTGAAGGCAACAGCGTTTTCAGCAGTTGGACTCTCCGCCACAGCATCGAAAACCAATACAGCTATTTCAACTGGATGAGCTTCCTCAATTTGGGCTTGCTCAACCGGGAAACTCTGGAAATCGACAAAGTTCGCCTGCGGGATATGTACTGGAACAAGGGCTATCTGGACTTCAAACTTGAGTCGGTCAAGATCGCTCCCTGCGAAGACGATCCGGAATTTGTCAATTTGCTTTTCACCATCCACGAAGGTCAACCCTACACCGTAAGCGGTATCCGATTTGAAGGCGTCAGGAGTTTTGACGAAAAAGAACTCCGGAGCCTCGTGACTGTACCGGTAAACGAAGTTTTTGATTATCAGCAGGAAAACGCCAGCCGTGCCGCCATCATGAGCCTGCTCCACAGCGAAGGTCTGGCCGACGCCGTGTGCAATGTTCAGCGTATTGCCAACTTTGAAAAACACACCGTTGAGCTGGTTTTTGCCATTACCGAAGGCCGCAAATACACCATTGACCAGGTGACCATTGTCGGCAACGAATACACCCTCGACAAAGTCATCCGCCGGGAACTGGTGGTCTACCCCGGTGACCCCGCCGACGAAAATCTGCTGGATGTTACCAAATCCCGCTTGATGAATATGGATATGTTCGACAAAGTGGAAACCGCCTTTGTCAACTCCGACCGCATCGGCGAAAAAAACGCCGTTATCCGCGTGCAGGAAAAAAATGCCTACGATGTCCGCATCGGTGCCGGTTACAGCGATGTTGACAGCCTCTTCGGTATGATCGAAGCCAGCAGCCGCAACTTCGACATCACCAACCCTGCCAACTATTTCCGCGGCGGCGGTCAGCGTGTCCGCCTGCAGGCTGCCATCGGTATTGAACGGGCGGCGTTGAACTTTGACTTTACCGAACCATGGCTCTTTGATATACCTCTGCGGCTGGATGTAGGGGCGTTTTTGCGGGAAACGGTCTATGACCACTGGGACGAAACCCGCTGGGGTGCCCGCTTCAGTCTGACCAAAAAGTTTTTTGACGATTTCACCAAAGCCACTTTGGGCTACAAGTTTGAACAGGTCAATGTTCACGATATGTCCCGCAGTATGGGTATCGAAACCCGGGATGAACGGGGCCGCGACTGGGTAAGTCAGGTTTCGCTGGAACTTGACCGCACCACCCTTGACAGCCTTACCGACCCCAAAAACGGTTATCAGATCAACTTACTCGGTGCAGTTTCGCCCAAAATCTTCGGCTCGTCACAGGATTTCTACCGGGCTGAAGCCAAACTGCTTTATGTCAAGAGCTTTTTCGACAACGCCATCACCCTGCAGGCCGGTGCCCGTATCGGCGTAGTGGATGGTTTCCACAGCAAGCGTGCCCCCATCTATGAACGCTATTTCCTCGGCGGCAGCAACAGTGTCCGCGGCTTCCCGTTCCGGGAGATCTCGCCGTTGGATTCTTCCGGCAGAGAAGTGGGCGGCCAGAGTATGACCGTATTTACATTGGAAGTATCGCACCCCATCTGGAACTTCCTGCGGGGTGCGGCATTTGTGGATGCCGGCGGCGTCAGCAAGTCCGAATACAAATTCGGCTTTGACCACTTTAACATCGGGGCCGGTTACGGTTTACGCATCAAGCTGCCCAATGTACCCATGCCCATCAAGCTGGATTTGGCGTTCCCGGTGTTAAACAACCAGGACAACGTAAAAAACCGCTTGCGTTTCCACTTCAACATGGGCTTTAGTTTTTGACGCAAGCAAAATTGCGGCAAATCTTGGGGCCTTGGCTGCACCGCCCCTTCGGCTTGTCACGGCGTAGTGAAACGAAGCCGGATCGAGTACAAAGGTACACTCCTTCAGGTGCGTCTTGCAAAACCTCAACCTTTGCTCGCACTTTAGCTTGCTTGGCGGCTTGTCACTCCGCAGTGCAGCAAAGGCTGATTTCCGGGGTAAGATAAGTCGTAATTGTCGGGCAGTTTTATCGCCGTAGTTCTTTGCGGAACCCATGACTGTAAAAATAAATACATGTAATTGAAAATTTTTTATCAGTTATAGAGCAATAAAATAACACAGAAATCCCATAATTTTGTAAAAATGGTGTTTTTTGACATAGTTTGAGCTTGGTATTTCTTGAAAAAAGCCACCCCCTTTTGTCAAATCCTTGTTTTTGAGTTCAAATGTATTCAAAAATAAAATTCCATTTGTTTGG
>JAZSHD010000088.1:0-34125 GCA_045533055.1 Victivallaceae bacterium
CCAAACAAATGGAATTTTATTTTTGAATACATTTGAACTCAAAAACAAGGATTTGACAAAAGGGGGTGGCTTTTTTCAAGAAATACCAAGCTCAAACTATGTCAAAAAACACCATTTTTACAAAATTATGGGATTTCTGTGAAGTTTTTGCGGTTTTCCGAAAGCTGTTTATCCCGGGCTTTCAAATCTGCATCGGCGGCGGCTAAAGCCATCATCTCTTCTTTGGGCAGCACGCAGGCAAGGAACTCTTCTCCGGTCACGCCGGCTTGAGTGCAGGCAAACTCAAACTCACGGCGGACTTTGACAAGCTCTTCATTCAATGCGGTAATATTGACCTGCAGCTTTTTGATATCTTCAGCAGTACGGCTGCGGTTGGCAGCTATTTCGGTAAAAACTTTCTGTGCCCTGTTTTGCAGTTCAGTAAGGCTTTTTTTCTTTTTCTCCGCCATCGCCGACTCCGCAGCGGGGTCTTTACTGCCGAACAATTCCTGCCGCCGGGCTTTCCCTGCGGCAAGTCTGGCACTTGAATCTTTCCACTCGCTTCGCAGTTCCCGGCAATTTGCCCGCAATGTTTTCAAGGCAGCTTGCAGCCCGGCGGCAGCTTGCTGATATTCGCCGGATTTCTGCTCAAAAACGGCCTGTTTTTCCTGGCATGAATCGTAGGCTTTGATCCGGTTGGTCAGCTCTTCCGGCAAAGTAAAGTTTTCTCTGTTCCAGCTCAAAGAATAAGCTGCAAGAGTGTCGTCAAGCTGCTGACTTCTGGCGGCAATATCGCTTTGGATTTTTCCGGATTTAAGGTTCAGCGTTTCAACTTCCCGCTGTTTGGCTCCCAGCTGGATCTGCAGCTGTTCCAGCAAACTCTGGCACTGCAGTTTACTGGTGCTGCTGCAATTCAGTTCGGCAATGATTTTCTGTTTGGCTTGTTCGGCATTATCAATGGCATTGAGCTTGGCTTTAAGCTGTTGAAGTTCTTCAAACTCCTTCTCCGGCCGTGGCATATTTCCCAATGCAAAGGGGTGCTCAACTGCTCCGCAAAGGGGACACACTTCCCCATCTTTAAGCTGTTTGCGGTGTTCTTCCAGCGAACGGCAGGTCAAAGCCTGCTGATAACATTTTTCTTGAATCTCGTACAGCTTGAGCCAATGCTCCCGGGCGGCACCATCTAAAAGAGCGGTGATTTTTTCTTCGGATTTTTTCAGCTCAACGGTGATCTTTTCCAGCTTACCGGATTCGTTTTGCAAAAGAGCTTCTTTTTCGCAAATATTTTTCTGCAAAGCACTCACCTCTTTACTCAAAAGCCGATCGGTCTGCTGATCCCGGACAAGTTCAGAAGCAAGCTCCTGAATATTTTTCAGCCATTCGGTGCAGATTTTCTGAACCGCAGCCAGTTCACCGTCGCCGGAATGATTTGCCAGATACTCTGTTGCCTGACTGTGACTGGTCGTCAGATCAGCAAGTTTCCGGCGGATTTCTGCCAGTTCACGGCGGGTTTGCAACGCAGTTGTTACAGCAGTGCGTCTTTTCTCCCCGGCACCAGCAGTGCTTTCATTCAGAGTTTCAATAACATTATCCAGCCCGTGGACAATGGTTAAAATTTTGTTGAGTTCTTCAAACTCTTTTTCATATTTTTCAGCGTCACCGGCGGCTTTTTCCAACGCTTTGGAATTTTCTTCAAAAGCCTTATCCTGTTCTTTTAACAGCTCTTCATTTTTCTGCAAAGCCGCTGCTGCGGTGGTTTGTTGAGCTTGCAACTCTTTCAATGGGCGGTACTTTTCGTCGGCAGCCAACACCTTTTTGCCGGATTCAAACCTCTTTCTTTGAGCGGCAAACTCCAGATTTTCTGCTGCCAGAAGTTTTTCATCTTCATTGCACTTTTCCAGATTTTTATTAAGAAGTTCCAACTGCTGAAATTTCTGATACAACTTGTTCAAAGCACTCTGCTGGAGCGTGCCGTCGGCAACTTCTGCGGTAAGGAGCTCCACAGCCTTACCGACTTCGGCAGCTTCTTCGTCCGACATGATGGTAATGCCTTCAAACTGTGCTTCGATGGCGGCAAGTTTGCTTTTTTCGCTGTTGTACCGCTCTTTGAGCTTATCGGCAATGCGGGAATATATTTCTGTACCGGTGATCCGTTCCAGAATTTCGCCGTTCTCTTTACCCGCATTCAGAAAGGCGTCGAATGAACCTTGAGCCAGCATCACCGCCCGGCAGAAGCGGTCGGCATCCAGTCCGGTGATTTCCTCAACAAGAGTCCTGACTCTGGTTGTTTTATCCGCTACGGTCTTGCCGTTACAGGCAAGGCGGTGAATAGCGTTGCCATTCATCTTGCCTTTATTGGCTCCACGGGTGATCATTTCATAAGCAAAGGTGGCGATCCATTCCTGATTATCTGTATCCAGAAAAGTAAGTTCGCACATAGCTTCGCTGCAGCCGCGGCTGACGGCTTCGCTGGTATCTTTGTTCAGCCGTGGAGTTGTGCCGTACAAAGCCAGACACATGGCATCAAGTATAGAGCTTTTTCCGCTGCCGGTTTTACCGGTTATGGCAAAAATCCCGCTCTGGCGGAACTTTTCGCAGTCGAAGTCGATTTCCCACTTGCCGTAAAGGCTGTTGATATTCTGCAAAACAAGTTTTTTGATTTTCATAAAATATACAGCTCCTTACTTATCAGCTTCTCTGGCTGCGGTTTCGATTTCGTTGAAAGCCGCCAGCAGCTGATCGGCACTTTCATCGGCAATGTTATTTTCTTTGAGCATAAGTTTGAATACTTCCACCGGGGCAAGATCTGCCAGATGCCGGTCTTCCGGCAGCCGCTGAAGCACCGCCGGATTGGTGGAACGGTTGCGGCAGCTGATGATTTTAACCTGACTGCCTTTGATGATTTCATTGAGATTTTCTGCCAGCCCCGGTTCATATTCACCAGTATTTTCCACGCTGCACCAGACGGAGTGGCTTTCGGCTGTAAGTTGGATAAGTTCGGCTTCGATTTCCGCTTTGGAGCCTTCCAGAACCCGCATATCCTGAAACTCCATCAAAGGTTCTTCCCAGATTTTCTTTATATTGTCTGTATCAATAATAGTTACAGATTTCGGCACTTCAAGCTCCCGGAACGATATATTCAAGGGTGATCCCGGATAACGGACGCAGGTTTGATGCGGCGTCTTTAAAGTTCTGGCATCGTGCAAATGGCCCAGAGCAAGGTAATCAATGGATTCGGGAAATTCGGCGGTATCCACACTCATTAAAGTACCTGTCCAGCTGTCATTTTTTTTCTTGTCATCCACTGCAAACAAGTGACCGGTAACGATGTGCGGCACATCCGGAGCAAAGTTGTTGAGAGCTGTTGCCATTTTTTTGTAATAATCCAACATGGCATTCCGCAAAGCGGTTTCCCGCTCAACCAGTCCCTGACCGCCTTCCACGACCACCAGATCCCGTTCATGCAAATAAGGTACAGCCCCCACCAGAGCTGCAATTTTGCCCGTTTTGTCTTTAAGCGGCACTATCAAATCTTCGCAGTTTCCGGAAGCTGAAGCAAATACATGAACCGAAAGATGCTTCAATATCTCTTTGGGTGCTTCCAGATAAGCACTGCTGTCATGATTGCCGCCGGTAACGATGATTTCTCCGGCTCCCGCCCTGCCCGCCTCCACGAGAAATTTGTAATACTGTTCGGCAGCCCGGTTGGGCGGCATGTGGCTGTCAAAAACATCGCCGGCAATTATCACAGCTTCGACAGCTCTTTTTTTGATGATCGAACAAATGTATTCAAGGAGTTTATCAAACTCTTCAAACCGCTTTTCGCCCCCCAGAGATGCTCCCAAATGCCAATCGGCAGTGTGCAGTATTTTCATAAAAACACCCTCCATACTAAAATTATATTGAACAATACAAGAGAAAATATAACACTTTTTATGTATATTTTCAAGCCGCTTTACTTGATATACATACAGTATTTCAGTATATTCACAAGTTGTTATCTCCTCTATTTTTCAGTTACCACGGTCGCGGCGGATCGGAATAAGGGCCCCGTTCAAGCGGATTTTGCAGAACATTTTTTCTGTAAATCACAATGAAGAGTATATGCAAAGGTATATAAAAAATACCCAACACTTCAGCTTGAAGAGTGTGCTGTTTTTCATGTTCAGCAATATTGATTCCCAGAAAATAATCATTATCTTGCTGAAAGAGAATAACATTGCCCAATGTCAGTGCAATGGCTCTGCCGTGCATAAATGGGTGATTATAAAAGCAAATCGCATTATGAGCAATACGGATACGGACTTTGCCGAAACAACTTCCGATCAAAGCGTATACCAAACCCAATACCGTGGTGGGCAAAGCCCAGAGTTTACCGATAATATTTTTCAAATTAAAACTCCTTTATTTCAGGCTGCAATCAATAAATCGACCGCTTTTTGAACTGCTGAACCTACTTTGTTTATCATCTCAAAGTTAAGCAGACTGAAGTTATTGTCGTTGCGGTTGTTATGCAATGTTGAGCAAATTTGCATAATGCCGCTGCGAAAGTTGGTTTCAGCCGGACCGCTGCTGAAACACATACTCTGTATCCCCTTACGGGCAAAAACATGGGCATCGGAAAAGGGCATCATACCTTGCTTGTATTCAGTCAAGCGTCTTGCCGCACAGCAATCCATGGGGTCAAGATAAACTTGATCGAAGCACCCCACAACATCAAGATTGACGCAGCCGATGAGCTGTTTGGCAGTATGCTTTAAATAATATTCCGCACCAAGTCCGCCTTGTTCTTCGCAGTTGGTAAAAAGAAATTCCACATTAAAAGGCAGTTTGTGGAGCAGCTTCAATGCCGTTACAAGAGCCATACCATTATCGTTATAGCCCAAACTGCCGTCAACGACATCGTAGTGTGCCGAAAGCACGATCACTTTTTCCGCCGCCGACGGAACTACCAATGCCATATTGCCCCAATTTTCGTAGCGGATGCCATTGGCAGAAAGTTCATCTGCCAGAGCTTGCTGCCGTGCAGCGTTGGTAGTTTGGCACAGTTTGTTCAACAGCATCTTTTCATTTTCGTACATAAGAAAAACTCCTCCGTTTTGGATTTCTTTACCAATCCTATACGGTAAAAAAAAGGAATTTTTCACGATTTTTTATGAAAAGACAGTTTTTTTATGCTCAAATCTGTCCCGGCAGTTGCACTTCAAAAAGGTTCAGCTTCCAGCGGCCGTCCAGATGCCAGATATTTTCCGGGGTAAACGCAATGTTGATATTTTTCTCTCTGAAAAGTCTGGTATAAAAACTCATTTCCCGTTCTATAACTTCCGGAGCTGCCCAAATCAAAGTGTACGGTTCGCCATCGGCATCCTGTATCAGCACAGCATGTCTATCTTTGATGGTTTGTTTGCAGATACATTTCTGCCGGTCATCCGGAGCGTGCAGCAAAACATATTGGTTGTTTCCGTTATCTGCATAGCGGGCTATGGGCATGACAAAATCTTCCAGGCTGTTGTATTCATTCAAGATGCGGTATACCTTTTCGTAGTGACCATCAGGAATATTCAAGATCAACAGCGGATCAAACTTGCCCCCAAGTGCGGTATTTCTATCGCGGAGTATGATTTTATTCCGCCACTTTTTCACTTCTTTATATGGGAAATAGTCGCTCATGTCAAATTCCGGCACTTCATCCAGATAAAATGCCACAGGTATATTGATATTTCTTTCAAGTAATATTACAAGGTCTTCCAATCTTTCAAATGCTTTTTCGGAATCGTCACGCATTATCCGCAAGATGCGGCGTACTTTGGCATAGGGAACTGTTTCCGGCGAAAGCACATCATCTTCCACGCCGTAAATATGGCAGAAAACCTGATAAAGACAATAAAGATCGTAGGCGATCCTCTCTTCCAAAACACTCTCATATTCAGCAGCTTGGCAAGTATGCCGCAGCGTTCTGAAAGGTACTTTACTATCGGAAACTGTACCGTAATCCGCCAGCATGGGGTAGAATACATTCATATATTTTACCAGCAATATATTATCAGCTTTTATATCGCCATGAGATAACCCCATGTTTTTCAGCGAATTTATCCCGCTGACCAGATAAGCTGCCAGCCGCAGCACGGAGTTTTGATCCTGCAGCCACTTTTCCCGATACTCTACAGCTTCCTTCAGCGAACAACCTTTACGCATCAGATAATAGCTGAATTTTTTTCCAGCAAAAGAAAGTTTTCCTTGCGGAGAACGCATTTTCATTAAACCTATATTGTAACGGGATCTGGCCCGGAAATCGCCAAGACTCCTTTCCTCCTGCCTTGCCACCGGAGATTCCGGATCAAGGACTTTGATCACCCATTCATTGCAACCGATCACGCCCATATCGTAAACTGCCCCGGCTCCGCCGCAGCCCAAGAGTTTGCCAAGCACAGCACTGTCTGACCGTCCGGGAAAAAACATTACTTCTTTATGGGCAAGCTGCAGCCAATCTGCTTCGGTCATCATTAAAAGTCCTCCAGCTCTTTCTGGATTTGCTCATAGATTTCTCTGGCAGCCGCCGCAAACTCCCTGATACGGCGGCTGACCGTAGCAGGCGAAAGTTCGAATTCTTCGGCAAGTTCCTCCAAAGTTCTGCCTTGGTCATAATATTGCACAAACATTTCGTAATCATCTTGAGTGTGTTTGGTTTTTACTCGCTTGAGCACCCCATAAATCCCCGAAGCATCCAGCAGACGCTCATCCTCTTCTTCAACGGGAATCTCAACAGGGAGTTTACCGCCTGCTATATCTTCAATAGTTTCAAACGAAGTATCTTGGGAATTATTTTTCACCCATGTATTATACTTGTCCTGAACATCAATAAATTTATTGAAAATCGCTTTATGAATGAGGTGACTGAAAGATCCTTTTTTATAGCCATTTTTTTCAATACTTCTTATACATGAATTTATAACCTGAAAGGTGGCAACAGAAATAAGTTCATCCCTGACCGGAATATCCTGCAATTTGAGCTCAAACCATTTGCAGCTCAATCTGTAAGCAATATAGCCGCCGTAAATGTAGCAGAAATCTCTGATTTTTTCCTCACGCTGCTTATCAACAGGAGCAGCCGTTTTATCATCAGTATTTTTAAAAGATTCAAGTACCGCCTCCATAATGGTCTGCGAAGTCTTATCGATACTTACCCCCGAGTCATCGGTAAGGTAGTGGTGAAGTTTACCGAACTCTTGAGTAGCTTTGTAAAGGCTCCGGACATCACATTCTTTCATTACATTGTAAAATTCGTTGGCGGCTTTGAAAGTCATAAGCAATCTCCTTTATGTGTGAAGTTATGAAGATAATATATCATGAATTTTTTCTTTTTCAAGTCCAAAAAACAATTTTCAATTTTGTCAGTAATAAATATGTATAAACGAGTTACAATTTTATAAAAAAATTGAAAAAATCTATCCATTGGGCAAAAAAAAAAAAATGAAAAATCCCGGATTTTTTCCGTATATTTTTTGGTAGAAAAACAGCAAAAGTTCTGTTATTAAAAATTGTATAGCATTGGGCGTATAGTTTTTGTAAACACACAAAAGGAGAATATCATGAAAATCAAAACACATCATTGGGCAATGGTCGTTTTTGCCGTGATTATTTTGAAATTGTTTTTAATGCTGCTGGCAAATCCGCAATTCTGGTATGTCCTGGGCTCGATCATCCTGCTCGCTCTGGCAGTTGTTTTTTTATATGTTATATTCATCAGACCGTTTACTGTATGAGGTAATGTAAAATGAACACTCCCAACAAAGCTCTTTTTGCTCTTTTAGTTCTGTTTTGTGCCGGACTGGGGCTGTTGCTGATCGGCTATTTGATCTACTTTGTGTGGTTCATTCTGGAACTGTCACTTAAAACCCACTGGATAACCATCCCCATCGGCATTATTGCAATGGTTTTTCTTATACTGCAGGCATTGGCAATGCAGTCCAAATAATCAACTCGCTATAATATAATAAGGATATACTGTATGATCGAAATGATCGAAAAAATTTTAGTTTACACTGCTATCGCCATTTTCTTCATTCTTCTGGCAGGAGCTATTTTCTACTTTCTCTTTTTTGCTTTAAGTCTGCTTTGCGAAGTAAAGGGATTTTTTTCAACGCTGGTGGTGCTTATTGGGACATTTTATGGTATAATCATGTTGATTTATTCCTTGCAATGGCTGGGCAAAAAATGAAAAACAATCAAAAAAAACCGTATAATTATTTTCAGACAATTTAACCAAAAAGGATTTTTTACCATGAACGAAAATATGGAATTTGAGCGTACCGTACTTACTGAAGAAGAATTTATCGGCAAGGTGGAGCTTATCGCCGCCAGAACCTGCCGGGGCAGCGAGGCAAATTTTATAAATACCGAACTGGCGGATGTTACATTGAAAAACAAAACCATCTTCCGCGATGACTTCAGCTACTCCAAACTTACAAATATAACCTTTTCCGGCATCAACTTTGAAGGCACTCTTTTTAATTATGCTGAACTTGAAAATGTAACTTTTTACCGCTGCCGACTCCGCCGGAGCGAATTTTGCTATGCGGTAATGCACAATGTACGCTTTAAAGAATGCTGGATGATCTGCAGCAGTTTTGATTATGCCGCCGGCAACGCAGTCTACGAGCAATGTATGGTCAACAATATGGAACTGCACCATACGCTTGCAGAAATCACCCTCCGGGAGTGTGCCGCTGGCGGTATACAAATAAAATATTGCCCTAATCTGACGCTCCACGCCGAGAATTGCGACCTGCATACCGGAGAGTTTGTCGATAATACTCTTGCCGGAGAGTTGAAAAACTGCACCCTCCGCGGTTCTGATTTTTCCGGCAGCGACTGCACATTGCTCTTTTTTAATGACTGCAAGATGCGGGAAATCAATACGGAAGGTTCCAGCGGAGTGGAGATAGCTTCCGGTAGTGATGAAGAATTCGATCTGGAACTGGATTTGGCTCTGGACTGAAAAACAGCAAAGAGAGAGAAGAAACTATGGAAAAAACTATTCTTTATTTTGCCTATGGCAGCAATCTTGATTTACAGCAAATGCAAATGCGTTGCCCGGATGCAGTGCCTTTTTCCAATGCAGTGCTGCATGGGTATAAACTTGTTGAACGCACATTTGCGGATATTGAAGAATCGCCGGAAGATTGTGTAAACGGGGCACTCTACAAAATCAGCAAAAATGATTTATATGCTCTGGACTGCTATGAAGGTTATCCGGAGTTTTACGAAAGAATTCCGGTAATGGTCTGCGACAACGCCGGAGTTTACCGTAAAGCACTGGTTTACACCATGAGCAGGCAATACAAAGTCAAATGCAGCGGTCAAACTTATTCCGGGCAATACCGGGCGATCTGTGCCGCAGGTGCTGACGCCTGGGGCATAATTAATGCGTTCACATTTCAAGCTCAAGTGCCATGCACGCTCTGGAACAACGGTGTACCGGAAGCTGCCGAAGGGTTGGAAAGACTTTTGGAGCAAACCTCCACGCAAAAAGTTCTGCCCCGTGCCCAACAACTTTGGGTGGGGGCAAGAGTGATCATTGCATTGAAAAAGCAGAATATAACAGAATCTTTCGGGTTTTATCCGGCACCACTTGAAGTAACAACCCCGCATGCGGCAGAATTAAGTTGGATTTTTTATGATTTGAGTGTTATATTTAAAAAATTGCTCAACAGCAGCACCCAACTTGATTTTTACCGGGAACTTGCCCAAACCGCCAGCGAAGCGATTGCCGCCGATCCCCGGATCAGTGCCGGAACGCTCTGTAACAAAGTTGTAAAAAAAGCCAAAAAAATTTACAAGGAGATGAAAACTGTATGAAAAAATTTATTACTGCGTTGTGTTGTATAACTTTTGCCCTGCTTGCCGCCGGTGAACGGGAAGATTTGCTGAAAGAATTCCAAGAGGAAACAGCCGCCGCCGACCAAGTTTTCCAATCTGCCATGACCACCATAGAGCTGACCGGCGGAGCCGGAGGAGTCCGGTCAACAGCCGAAAAACAGCTCTACCGGGCATTGGATTACAAATTGCGTCATACCGCCGACAGCAAAAAACGCTTGCAGATACTCAAAAATTTTCATGCGTTAAGCAAACGCATCCAGCAAATATCCGATACGCCCCGCTGGCCGCTGGGTTCGCTGGCAGGCATGCGTATCTACCACACCATAGCTGTCCTTATCCAACAGCAGACCGAAATTCTGATGCTGGATGAGAAAGCAGAAAAAATCTGGAATCAAATCGCCGACAGCACTTTGCTTTTAAACAATGAAGCAATAGAGCTCAAGCAGGGCAAAGCTGAGTTTAATGCAGTAATGTACGATGAAAAAACCACATTGGAGATATTGCTTTTCCCCAAACATACATTTTCTTATGACTCACGACTGTTTGCCATCATCCGCACTGACATGGCATTTTCCGGCAACGACGATTTTTCCACAATATATCTCTGCGAATCCAAACAGGGCAAACTGCATGTACACACCAAGTGCAAGATGCCATTTTTCTCCAAATTCGAGTTGCAGAACAACCGACTTGTCATTCACGATTTTAATGGAAAAAAAGAAGTTATTGAGCTGTGAGAATCAAGTTTTGTTTTAAAAGCCCCGATCTCCAGCCAATCGCCGGGGATTTTGGCTGCGTTCCGGGCTTTTTCAAGACAAACTGTCCCGGAAAGATGCTCCTGCAACCCCGGGTATTTGAGCAATAATATTGCTATATCAATATAGTCGCTGGAAAATCTTGCCAGAGCATACATTCTCTGCAAATAAATTGCCGCAGTATTTTCGCACTCATCAGCGGCAGCTTCTTCGAGTTTTTTCTGCAATATGGCTGCATTGGTGATTTTTTCAGCTTCGACCTTGGCAAGTGTTTCGGCAGTTTCGTTTATATGCCGCTGCCAGTTGCTTTCACATATATCAGGCTTACTCATTTTTCAAAAACCGCACACTTTCTGATGCAAAAGGGCTATGATTTTTTCTGCCCGGCAGCGGATGATCTCTTCGGTTTTTTCCAGATAAAGTTCGGCTGCCTGCAAGTATCGTTCGCGGGCTTTTTCGTTCATCCAATGGTAATTCATGGCAAAAATCTTTTGGGGGATACATGATTTACTGCAGTAATTTTTCAGCAGTAAAGTTTGGATAAATTCCGCAAAACCCGCCCTGCCCTGAAATTTTTGAAAGCAGAAATCATTGGCTTTTACCAAATCCTGCAAAGTATCGTCCGCACCGTCAGTGCCGGTCAGAACTTTATAAAGTTCCATCAGAAACCGGTCGAAAAAATCGTGCCAGTCGTTGGTTCCCCGATAGCAGTTGAGCGTAGTTTGTCTGGCGTAAAAGTTGGGCAACACCACATAATTGCCAATATTACTGCAAAGTTTGCCGAAATGCCGGACTTTTTCCCGCATTTCATCCGGGGGAGAGTATTTTTCCAAACCGGCAAAAAATCCGGGTCTGCCTTCTATGGCTCTGCCGAACATGGTGTGGAAAGTATTTACAGTATCGCCCCGGTATTGCTTACGGTATCCGAAGTTATCCATAGCAAGATTCGGCAGTTTATCCTGCCACAACACAACATATATTGCCCGCATGATATTGGTATCATCGCAATCAAAGTTCCGCTCCGGACAGCCGAATTTCCCGGAATCATGCAATAGATTAAAATCAAAATTTATGAACTTCTGCCAATCGCCGGAAAGCTCTTCATTTACAAATTCTTTTACCAGTTGCACTGCTTGTTCGGTCATAAAAAAATCTCCTGTATGTTGTTGGTTGCAGATAATATACCATCATACAGGAGACACCAAATGTCCGATATAAAAATCCCGTTTTTTACGCTTTTATTGTATTAAGCACTCTGACCAGTTCGTACAGCCGGGTGGGATTTTTTTGCAGTTTATCCTTGTACTGTTCCAAAAACTCCTTATCCAGCACGCCTTGCAGATCGTTCAGCGTAACTTTTGTATCGGTCAGCGAGCGGTATTTTTCATCAAAATCGTCTTCGCTCCACTGGCTGAGGTCGATTTCATTAAGCAGTTCAAGCACTTCGTTAAAAGCCTGCCGGGTTTCTGCTTTGGCAAATTCTTTGTAAGAAAAGTGGAATCTGGTAGTAAATTTTACGCCCCGTTTTTCCAGCATCAGCCGGATAATATCTCTTACCGTATGCTTGCCATCAAAAGTTTTGCCCGATAAAAAGACACTTTTACGCAACCCCTGATAAAGAATCTCGCATTTGCCGTTGACCACCAGCCGGAACGGGAAGCACTCGCCCCCGGTATTTTCCAAAGGCAGCCGGTAGAGCAAACACCCGCCGTTAAACATGTCGTTGCCGGGAGAAAAGTTTTCCAACGGAATGACCTGCCGGATGATTTCCGGAAAATCGCCATCAAATTTATTTACCAAATCATCATAAGCCTGCTGCGGCGGAACCACCATCCGGGAAGCGGACGAAAAGCCCCCTTTGATCAAATGCACAAATTCTTCCAGCGATTTATATTTAACTGCCATATCCGCAAAAAAATCCCGCAAGACAAATTCGTCGCTGCCGTTCCACGAAACTGCCGCAATATCCTCAAATTTTTTGGCACACTGCGGGTATATGGCAATAGGAACGGTTTTATCTTTATAACGCTCCGGCAATGCTTTGACATAATTTCTGATCTGTTGGGCTATATTGCCGACCGAACCATCGTAGATCTTGTTTTCAAAGAGCAATACGACCTCGCCTATCCGCAGTAAAATATCTATTTCCTGAAATTCCACCGCCGAAGCAATATCAGTTTTGCCGGTAAGCGGCTCCGCAACAAAAGAATTTTCCCAAGTCAGATCAGGCTCATTCAATTTTTCCAGAGCTTCTTCAAGCAAAGCGTGATTTTTTCCTTGAGTTGTTGCCAGCAGCTGCTCGATAAAAGTTCTCAAAGGCTCGACCCTTCCTGTGGAAAATGGCGACAACATATACCCCAAAGCACAGGACGCAAACTCTTCCCGGAAAAAATAGTAGCCGGAAAAAAAGGCTTCGCATAAATTGAATTTATTCATATCCGTCACTTCCCTTTTACCTCATAACACTTGCCGAGATTGGGCAGATGTATGATCGTTTGCAAAACTTTTTTACCGGTTGCCGCTTCCACTGCCTTGCGATACAGCTCCAGCTGACCGGCACACCCGGCAGCATACTCTTGAGCGTCGTGCTCGGAGGGGTGGGTTTTGTGGTCAATAATAACAAACCCCTCCGGCAAATCCAGAAGCATATCAATAAACCCCTGATACAATGTACCATTTTCATCGTGATATGTCAACGGAACTTCGCAACTGACCTCTGCTGCCGGATACGCTTCCTCCAGATAGTTGTAGAGATTTTGGCAGCACTCCACCAGCACTTCCGGAGCAACCGCCTGCTCCACACCGTAGTTTTTCAACAGCCGCTCTGCATAAAACCTGCCATTTGTCCGGGGATTCATAGCGATAAAATCGTGAAAAGCACTGCCCAGCAGATTGAATTTACCCTTTTCGCACTTGATATTGCCGGTAAAGTAATCCCATTGAGTAAGCAATACGGCTCTGCCTTCAGCACTTTCGCTGCTGGGACTCTTTCGGGCTGGAGCAATATGACCTGCAGTCGCACAGGATTCTGTGTAAACCAACGGCGACGGCAACGGTTCAACTTCCTGCGGTTCCTCAAGCAGCCGGGTCGTTATTTCAAAGGTTTCATCCCCCACCGTAAGAGTGCCCTGGTCGACGGTCATGGGGAAATCAAAAATCGGATTGCAGCTCAAACTATCCAGCCAGTTGATTTTCAATGTATCCACAGCGTCAGGATTGCTTTTCAGTTCGGTTTTGGTAGGTGATTTCCGTTCAATGGCAAAAATCAGCTGATCTTTTGCCCGGGTCAAACCTACATAAAACAGCCGTTTGCTTTCTTCGCAGTCGCGTGTTTCAACATATTGCTGAATGGGGTTATTGGCTAACGCGGAACTGAGCATATCAAATTTTTTCAAGCCGCCGAATGGCCACGGCCAATAGTGGATGGTACGGCCCTGCAATGGAGCATTTGCATCAAATGACTCCGCCTGCTGTGCATGGATGCCGAACGCCCCATTTTTACCGGCAGAATCCAGCGACCCAAGTATCACCACCGGGAACTCCAGACCTTTTGATTTATGATAAGTCATTATATTTACAGTATTTCTGCCGAACCCGGCAGCCGAAGCAGCTGTGCTGTTATTGAGCATGGCAACAAAACCGGCCGGGGTGGCGGCTGTCCGGTTGACCAACGCCTGATTCATATATTGATTGCAGACTTTATACAATTCGTTAAGATTGCTCATCCGCAGATCGGAATTGGGCATGGCACTGATCTTGCGGTCAAGTTCCAACGCGGCAATCACATATTCAAGGATCTCCAGCGGTGTGGCATCGGCAGGTTTGACCAGTTTTTGCAGCCATGGTTCTGCCTTTATTGAGCCAAAAGTATCGCCGGGCTTCTGATCACCCTGCAACATTGCAAGCTCAAGAGCTCTTGCCTTACAGAATTTATTGAGCCACTGGGGGTCTTCTCCGTAAAGAGCAGTCAATGCCGCCAGTGCTGCGGTATCGGAGTTGTCAATGCAGTAACGGTATGCCGCCATGACCAGCTGGCATTCGGTATGCTCCATCAATTCGCCTGCCGGGGCAGAGGCTGCAATATTCCATTGAGCCAAAGCATCCGCCAGAGCTGCACACTCGTCATTGCTCCGGAACAACACACAAATATCACCGGGCACTACATTCTCTTTAGTGATAAGTTCTGCTATTCCGCCTGCCAGAGCTGCCATGCGTTTTCCGGAGTTGCCGGAGAGGTGCCAGGCGGCAATACCGCCGCCGGCTGCAGCAGCTTTACGGTCAGTATGGATCCCCAGAACCACATCCTTTTGCGGCATTTTATCAAAGGCACGCTTAAATATGGCGTTGGATAGCTCCACCAGATTTTCTCTGGAACGCCATGAGTATTCCAAAGTCCGGTAATCCGGCACAGTTGCCGCCACTGCTGCCATCAGTTCGGGGTCGGTACCGCGGAAGCCGTAGATTGCCTGCTTGGGGTCGCCCACCCACACCGAACCATTTTGCGAACATTCGTGGAGCTTAAGAAACAAAGCCAACTGTATGGGGCTGGTATCCTGAAATTCGTCAACCATGATCTGATTGATTCTCTGCTTCATCAAATTCCGGAAATTTTCATTGTTTTCCAACAAAGCAAGGACATTGCTTTCCTGATCCACAAAGTCAATCAGCCCGAAAGCTTTTTTGTACTCATCATAGGCATATAACGCTTTCCCCGCACAGGCAAATACACCCCGGATGACCGTACATATATCGCTGTAAAGCTCCCGGCTGCTTAAAATCATTGAGTTGATACTTTGAAGTATATCAATGGGAAATTCCGGATCTTTGGTTTTGGTGTACTGGCAATTCCCCAATCGTACTGCCCCGCCCCAGGTGGGGAAACGCAAAAAGTCTTTAATGGTTCTGACCGCTTTTATTGTATCAACGCCATGGGCGTCAAACTGGCGGTATGGCGAAACCATTGCTGCTATATCATCCAGCGACAAATCTTTTTCGGCAGTAAAAATCTCTTTCAATGCAGTGCAGGATTTTTCAGCACAATATATCAATTTATCTTCATCAATACGGTTGCTTCGGGCAAGGTCAACTATACTGCGGACATCTTTACGCCAGTCCAGAGTCTTCCCGAACGGATTCTCTTTCAGTGCGTTGAGTTCAAGCCGGGCAGCGACCTTTTCCAGCTCATCGGCAAATTCTTCCATTACTGTATTGGCGGCGGCGGAAAAGATCATATCCGCATTTTCTTCCGGCAAAACATCCAATGCCGGTGACAGACCGCTTTCGATGGCATATTCGCTTAAAAGCTGCCCGCAAACGCCGTTGACTGTACCGATAAGTCCGTCAAAAACCTGCACGGCAAGTTCCGGCTGCGTGCCGCTCAACAATTCCTGCCGGATGCGGGACTGCAGTTCGGCAGCGGCTTTGACCGTAAAAGTAGTTGCAAGCAAACCTTCGGGTTTTACTCCGGAAGCAATGCTTTTACTCAACAAACCCATCAAAGTATAGGTTTTACCGGAACCGGCACTGGCTTTTATCAAATCTATTTTCATAAGTTTACTCCTCAATAATATTGCACAGTGCGGCAAAATTGCAGAATTTACACCCGGCACTCAAAGGCAGAGCCAGGGTTGAATCGTTCAAAACTTTCTCATCGACCGTGCCTTTTTCCAATACTCCGGAGTGCAGAACTTTCATGCGTTCGTGCCAGCATTGACGGGCATTTGCCCAGAGCGTTTTCCAATCAGCATCGGGCTGGTGAATGATCTGCTGTCTGGGAAAAAGATAATAAGCACACTGTATATCCATATCATCCGGAGCCAAAAGCCAGGAATAGGTTGCCAGCTGCAGCGATTTGTTTTCTTTCAGGTTCTTCTCGTAATAACTGGAAGTTGACCACTTCATATCAATTACAAAAGGTTTGCCGTGTTCATCTTCCAGATAAATATCGCAGTAACCGATAAACTCAAAACCCTCAAAAGAGCCGCACAACTTTTTCTCGCTGCCTTTGACCAGAAGTTTCCGCTCATTGATGACCTCTACCAGAGATTCCACTGCTTTTATCAGAGTTTTCCGGAATCGCCGCCTTTCCACATTGCACCCATCCTGCAGCAGTTCAGCCGCCATTTCCGGCAGCAGCCGGTCAAAAATCGCTCCGGCAGTCTGGCGGGCATCATCGGCGGCGATCTTTTCCCTGCCGAGATAAAGCATTTCAATAACTTTGTGAGCCAGAGTCCCCAGCATTTGCCCGCCGCCGGGCAAACTCATTGAGGGCGGCACCTGCAACTGAAGATAATCCTGCAGAAACCATTGCAGCGGACAAGAGAGAAAAGTGTTGAGCTGCGAGTACGAAAGCCGTCGGCAGGGGGCAATATCATTGGGCTGGATATTGCCGGATACCGCCGGAACAAATGCTTTACCCGCAGTAAGATTTTTTTTCCGGCTGCCCAAAGTCCACACGCCTTTATCATCCACCAGACTTTCAGTATTGATTGTTTTCAACTTTACGATTTCCGGTTCATCGAGCATAGAATGCGGATAAACCATTTCGCCCTCAATGGCTTGCGGAATAAATACGATCAGCTCTTTTGCCGCAAATGCTCTGGCACGCTGCCACGCATTATTTTCCAGTTTACGCTGATTGCTGCGGCTGAATCCGGGTAATACGGCAATTTCATCGGCACTCCAGTTGGTATTGCCAGAACCGGACTTATCAACACAATTCCACCACAAAACAGTATCGAACTTGCCGGAGATCATGCCGGGGTGCGAAAATACAGCAAAATCAGTGACCTGACTGCGGTCAAGCTCCGGAACAGTTCCGGTACTGACAATGGAGTCAAGCATCCTTGCTAAAGTTACTTTATTGATAAGCCCCTTGCCGACAACGATTTTTTTCAAGGTTTTGATATGAGCAAGCACGATTGCCAGTGCCGGATTTTTTTCCAGCTGCCAGACCAGGCGTTTTTCCAGAAAGTCACAGCGGTCGATCAAAGTTTTTTCCAGCACACCGGTTTCGCAGTTGAAACACTTTTTTTCCAGAAAATCCTTCAGTTCTTTAAGTTTGTGACATTCTGCAATAACATCGTCATAATAGCCGTATTTATTTTCGCGGATAGTATCCATGGTCTTCCGCCATGCTTCAAGCCAGACTTCCCCGCCTATTCCCGGAGCTTCCTGCAAAGCGGCAATCAAATTACGGGCAAGCACTTTGGGTATGGGCGAACCGGGCAAAGTCAAAAGCTCCAGAAAACGCTGGGGATTGAAGGGTTTCCACATTGTTTCCAGCCACAATGGCAATATCTGCAGCGATTCACGCCAGCGGGAAAGCTGCTCATGGCCGATCATGCCTTTGCCGAAACGGTGCAACACGCCGTCAAGCACAGCGGACTTGCCTTCGCAAATCACCGCCACAGACTTGTTATCCTTACCGGCACTTAAATAACGGGCAAGTTCAGTTGCCAGAGCAAACTCGCTGCTGCCGGAAAGTTTGATGATTTCAGGTTTTCCGCCACCGGCTGCCGGCTGCTGAAGGATTTTCATGCCGCATTTTTCCAGCTGCATTATAACTTTCTGCCAGTAAAAGGGCAAAAGAGCAAATTCATCCTGCAAATACAAGGTATCGCAGAAGGTGAAATTTTTCAGTTCTTCCAGCACATTTTTCAATCGCTCCGGCACTCCGGGGGAAAGCGGCAACGCATTGCTTTCGAGCATGGCAAGAGCTTTCAATCTTTCGCTGGAGCCGTCAGAACCGTTCCAGCCGTTGAGATAAAGTTCATCGCGTAATGCCAGAAGCTGCTTGGCAGTTGACCAGCTGTCGAGCTTGAAAGACGCCCTGCACCACGCCGGATCAACAGCGGCGATTTTCTGCATATATTCGTTGATCCGCTCCGGCAGAGCAGTCTCATTTCCTGCCCAACCGGTGCGTTGTTCAAGCCAGCTGAGCAATGCACCGGGCCCGCAAACGATTTCCCCCAACGAAGCACTCTTGCCGGACCAGACGGCACCGTCAAGAAACATCCCAAAAGTTATATTCATAAACACCCCAAAACTCTAAAATTGCACATTTGTAATTGCTTCTACTCATTGTAATTTATACTCAAGAACGCAAAATGCAAATGCTTCGATCACCTTTTATCACTGCAAAACTTTCAGTTTTCAGGATACCACGGTTCGTCGGCAGAAACTGCCTTGCCAGCAATGATCTTCATCATCAAATTGGCATATTTTATCACTTCAGCATAAGTCAAACCATTGAGCCGTTCCGGGGATTCAGCTTCTTTGAGCAATATTCCCCAAACGATGACTTTCAGTTTGGCAGAAAGTCCGTCACGCAGCAAAGTCAATACCGCCTCTTGGGAAAGTTCCGGCAGCATGGTCAGCAATTCCGGAGCAAAACCGGAAAATCTGGCATTTTCCTGCTTGATCAGGCGAATAACTTCATTGCTTTCCTGAAAAGCTATCGCTTTGACCAGTTTTTTTTCATTTTCCTCTGGCTTCCGGGGCAATGGAGTAAGAGCTTCTTCCACCAGTTTACGCATCCTTTCGCCAGCTTTCAAATGCCCCCAGAACCAGCCGTTGGTCATCATTTCTATTTGCTCGATGTTTGCAGCAAGCAAGAGTACTGCAAAAACCGCTTCATCAGTAAAACACTCATTCCCCAGATTGCTTGCCGGAGCCAGTGTAGTAAGTTCCATGCCTTCGGCAACTGCATAAACCATAGCTTCGCAATCCCGGTCACAGATTGCCTGTTCAAGTGCATTGTGTGCTTTAAAGTCAATACCCAAAAGTTCACCTCATCTTTCTATATTTTGCAATTCAACTGATTTCCTGCGGCAGTTTCAACTGTTTTTTTCACCCTTATAAATATTGAAAAGTTTCAGGATTTCCGGCTTGTCGGCGGCAAGTTCCCGGGGCGTTTTGTAATCATCGTAACGACAGCTTGGAGCATCCGGGTCGGCTCCGTGTTCCAGCAGCAGTTCGATGCACGCAACCGCATTGGCTTTTACAGCGGCAGCCAGCGGCAATGTTGCCGGAAACCCCGGGGGCATGGGATAGATGTAAACTTTATTGAGGTCAGGAGACGCGACAGTGAGATGAAATTTCACCACCTCGATATCATTGTGTTTGCACGCTTCTGCCAGATTGAACGGCGGGAAATAGGCAGTATTGGTATATTTTGTCGTTATTTTTTTACAATAAGCATTCCTCTCCTGAAACTTTGCCTGAAATTCCGGACGGGCATTTGCCAGAGCTTTCCAACTGCGGTAGTGCCCTTCCTTAAAGAGTTTATCCCAGTTGGCTTTATCAGCGTACTGGGGCAGATCCCGCAGAAATGAGAGCCAGTCATTGGCACTGGCGGCATCACGGATATAATCCCAATCCACAAACTTTTTACCATATTCTTCATCACCGGTAAGCAGAGCGATTTGCCCTTCCCAATGCAATTCTTCGGGGATTATCCAGCTTTCAAAATCATCTTTGCTGACCTTGCCGTTGACCACCAGTTCGGCACGATAGAAATCACCGGGCAGCATATCAAAGCAGCCTTTGTCACATTCAAGGGTATCATCCATAATCCGGTCGAAAATATCGCTGCGGTTAATAACTTTGCCGTCCCGGTAAACAAAATCCTGCATCGGTGCTTCGGCAAAAGCCTGACGGATGGGGGAATTTTCCGGATAATCCATGGCGTACTCCCAAGCAGTCATGCCGCAAAGGTTTTCCACATGGGTACGGTCGCAGCGGTTATCCTGCAGCAAAGCGATAACTGCACAGGTGTTTTCGGCAACTACTGCTTCAATGAGCATATCGTAGTCGTCGCTGTCCTGCCGGTTGAGCGTATCAATGGAGATATATTTTACAACCTCCTGACAGGCTGCCAAATCATTGTGTCTGGCGTAGTAAAAGAATTTGTTGATTGCATCCTGTTCGTTCATGGCAAACCTCCTTTTGATGTTTTATTTTTCAAATTATCAACAGTTAAAAAATCATTATAAAGATACAATAAAGTATCATTCCATAAGTACTTATAAAAGTCAGGATCGGATCGCCTTTAGCCAAAGCAGTCGTGACATACAATACCCCCAATGACAGAATACCATATACAGAAGAAAAGAAAAATCCGGCAGTGCTGACTGTAATCAATGTTAATGCACAGATAACTGCTGCCATAACAAGAACCATTACTTCATACACCATCCCACAAAACAACCCCCGTGAAAAAGCGGCGATCGTACTGGGAATAAAAAATATCAAAAATAATGCTGTAAGCATAAACTGCGGCCTCCTTTGTTATATATTGCCGGGAATGAAAAAAACGCTCAAACTGTATCACTGCAATCTGATATTGCCTCCATATATATTATTGTTCAAAATAGTGGACATCTATTGTCCTATACGATTTGCTTTTTGATTATTTCATGATATTTTAGAAGAAATTTGATCTTCAGCACAGGAAAAAGCATTATGCCAGCTAATAAAAACCAGATCCGCCGGATTCAGACCTTATTGAAAATGATGCGTCAAAACCGCTATCCCAATTATACATCTTTTATCAGAGAGATGAAAAATCAGGATATTGCCGGAATATACAATATTTCAGCCAAAACTTTTCAGCGTGATGTTGCCGATTTGCGTGATGAATACGGTGCCCCCATACATTACGATGCCTCCCGCAAAGGTTTTTATCTGTCAAACATCGACTGGTACAACGAAGATTTGATGGTAGAACCCTTTGAAATGAAAGCCGCCTTGCTGGGGGAACGGGTCGCCAGCGGTATTCTGCCGGAACCCCTGCGCAGCGAAATGAACAAAGCGGTCAGTGCGTTGCTGATGAAAAACGAAAACGGTATGGCAGAACAGACAGAACTGGAGTGCTTCCAAATCCTTTGTCCGGAACATCTGCCGCAAGTTGTGCCGGATATATTTCTGACTTGTTATAATGCCTGGGAGCAACGCAAACATTTGCGTTTAAGCTACCGTTCCAGCACGGGGAATGCCTCCCGGAAGGTCTTTGACCCGCATGTTTTTGCCTGGAACGGCGGCAGCTGGTATTTGAAAGGACGCCTGCTTATCAACAACGACGCAGTTCAGGAAGATCCTCCGGTACAAGTGCTGGCACTGCACCGCATTGAATCTGCGGAGATAAGCGAAGGGGAATTTTTTCCCGACCCGGAAATATTAAAAAGCGTTAAAACTGACGGCTTGTTTGACTTTGAGAAGCTGCCGGAGGTGGAAGTAGAATTTTTCCAGCCTTTTGACCTGGCAATGTATGAAAAATATATACACACTCCGGGAGCAGTAAAAGAACGCAAAGCAGAATCAGTCGTAATACATTTGAAAAATCTGACCGAATACGAAGCCGCACAATCAGTATTGACCGCCTGCGGCAACGCAAAAGTGCATAAACCGGATTCACTGAAACTATATATGCGGCGTATCGCCAATAAAATTCTGGATCATTTACAGGATTGAATCATATAGGACATTAGGTGTCCGCCTTGGCTTGCTATATTACATTATAACAAACACAAGGAGGTGCTGTTCATGAAAAATCTTGCTGAAAAATATCACGCCGGTCAATTCCGGAAAGGCAAAGAAAAACTTCCGTACATAGTTCACCCTGAAGCAGTAGCAGAAACATTGCTTGCTTGGGGAGAAAATCCCGATTCTCCGGCGATCCTGACCGCTTGGGGGCATGATTTGCTGGAGGATACTTCGGTTTCAGAAAGCGAGATCCTTGCCGTTGCCAGCGAAGAAGTCTTGCAGAACATCAAACTGCTCACCCGCCCTGACGGTATGAATAAAGCATTATACTTGCAAAGTGTCGCAGACAGCGGCAATCATGATGCGTTACTGGTCAAGATTTCCGACCGGATATGCAACTCCAGAGATTTCATCAAGCTGGAAGGCAAATTGTACGCTTATCAATATCTGCACGAAGCCGATTGTCTGCTGCCCGCACTGGAACAGTTTTCTGCTGATACAGTGGTGAAAAATGCTTTGCAGGCATGGAAAAAGCTCGATGATGAACTTCGCTCTGAAGCTCAACACGATGCCATTCGCGGCTGTATGCTGGGCGGAGCAGTCGGCGATGCGTTGGGTGCCCCCATAGAATTTTTGAATTTGCAGAGTATTGCAGATATTTACGGCGATGCAGTCAGCGATTATGTGGAGTTTAACGACGAAACAGGAGCGATAACCGACGATACCCAAATGGCACTTTTTACAGCTGAAGGAATCTTGAGAGCCTATGTCCGGTGGCGGGAAAAAGGAATTTGCCATGTTCCAAGCGTGGTCAATGGTTCATATCAGCGTTGGCTGAAAACTCAAGGGTATCCGTCAAAAGCGTCAGATGAGTATCTTGCCAGTGGGTGGCTTATTCAGGAAAAACAACTGTTTTCCCATCGGGCACCGGGATCGACCTGCGTTACCGGTTTAATGGCAAACATGCTGAAAGCTGGAAATATGAGCAAGGGCTGCGGTACTGTAATGCGTATGGCTCCGGCAGGCTTGTTTTATGATCCGGCAACGGCATACGAGCTGGGCTGTGATTTATCCGCCATCACTCACGGGCACCCTACCGGAATAACCGCCGGGGGAGCGTTTGCCATGCTTATAGCCTGTTTGCGTCGAGGAAAAACTTTGAACGAAAGCCTTGATCTGGTGGAAGAAAAATTACAGAACAGTACTCATTTTGATACAAGCGAAACTCTTGCCGCCATCCGCAAAGCCAGAACCGCCAGAAGTATCATGCAATTAGGCGAAGGCTGGGTGGCTGAAGAAGCGTTGGCTATCGGCATATATTGTGCCTTGCACCATACATGGAACTTCAAAGCCGGAGTGCTTGAGGCAATAAATATAGCTGGCGACAGCGACTCCACTGGCTCCATTGCCGGAAATATTCTGGGGGTGCTGAACGGCGAAAACGCCATCCCCGAAAAGTGGCGGAAAAATTTGCGGGAATACAATATCGTCAGCCAGATCGCCGACGACTTGAGTGTGCAGTTTGAAGCCAACTCCGACGGACATGTAACCGAAAACTGGTGGGAAAAATACCCCGGCTGGTGATAAAAATACTCTGGCGATTTTTTGCCAGAGTATCAGTACAATCAGTTACCTGCCACTATTGGGAACAGAACTTATTTAAAAGCCGGATATTGGCTGTTTCCCCGGTTATTTACGGCAATACACTCCATTTCCACCAGCCACGCCGGGCGGCAGACCGGAGCTTTTACAGTTACCAGCGGAAGCGTTCTGCCGATGCGGTCAAAGATGATCTTGCGTGTCATTTCGGCATCGGCGGTATCCCGCAAATAAAGAGTGGCAAGTTTTATATCGCTTAAAGATGCTTCGCCCTCTTGCAGCAATGCTTCGATATTGTCCAGCAAACGCCGGGTCTGTGCTGCCACATCCCCCGGATACATCACTTTACCGTGTTTATCAATGCTGGCTGTTCCGGAAATAAAGTAGTGGGATCTGTCGCCCAGGATCAACCGGGTGCCCCGTTCAAAACTCACTCCGTAAATGGCAGTGGGCGAGAGGTTGTCCAACGCATACAAATACTGCATCTGCCCCGCTTGCAAAGTGGGGTAGTTTATGGAATCCATCTTGACTAGCCGTTTGACATCGGTCATTTGCCCTTCAATACCGGTGCTGGCGATAAAGTGGGTATCTTTAGTCAGACCGATTTCGGCAAAATACTTGTTTCGAGCCTGTACCAATCCGGCATAGTTATTGTCCACATCCCGGTTGTAGAGCCAAGTCCGCACGGTGTGTTCTGCAACATTGGCATTGCGTTTTTCAAGATATTCGCCCAAGGCGGCAAACTCTTCGTAAGTCTGGTCAAAGCTGCCGCTGGAGTCCAAACTCTCTTTTTTGAACCACAACACCGGGTAGTTGGCAAGAGTTACTTCCAAGGCGTCACCTTCGACCTGTTTTTCCACACTCTGCCAGTGCCACGACTCAATGGCGATGCGGCGGCCGTCCACCGGCGGCTGCCCCACAATGGAAATAAAACTTTTGCGGTCTTTGAGCAGCTCTTTGAGTATATTGATCTGATTGGTCACATCGCTTAAATGTATCCGCAAAAGTATTTCGCTGGCTGGCGAACAACCATACTTTGCAAGCTCATTATCATAAACTGCCAAAAGCTCCTTTGCTTCGTCGGCAAAGTAATCTTTTGCCACGCCTCCGGCAGCAAAAAAATCCTCCCGGACGCCTTCAACACTGGTAAATTCAGCATGGGAAACGATCAATTTTTACCTCCATGGATCTGTATAGCAGGCAAAGTCACCCGCTGGGTATATTTTCTTACTCTGCCTTTTTTATCGGGCTTGGGCGTAACCACCCAGCTTGCCTGAATAAGCACATTGGCAGCCTTGCCGGCGGCATCTTTATTGGCTTGCAAAATTATCCGCATGGGCGGTATTTCCAGTCTGGAACGGTTGACAGTCCGGTACTGGGGTTTGTTTTTGCCATTGCCTTTGCCTTTTGCCTTGTTTCTAACTCTTTCTTTGACCTTGAATTTGACCAGCTTGGTCTTGCTGACCGGTGTATCAACGACCTTTATCCAGTCGGGCTTGTTCTCCACTTCCAGTTTTACTTCCACATTGGGGGGGATGTAGCCGTTGATCATTTTCGCTGTCAGAGTAACTGGCTTATCCACCGGCAGAACGACTTTGTTGTCCTTGATTTTCTGAAATTCGATAAGGCTGTAACGCCCCATTACCCGCACCGGGAAGCCCTTTGCCGGATTTATATGCGTGTAGGCAAATGCCTGCATAGCTTCATCTCCGGCAATGAGCCGGGTCTTGAATTTTCCGGCACGGCCTTCGATGACTAATTCTTCAATGGGGCGATCTTTCTTTTGTTCGCCGGTAATAGTGAAAATCGCCTGACTCGACTTGGCAGGTATGGTATCTGCCCCCAAAAATCTATACCCCTGGGGGCTGACTATCTTGAGCTTGATTTCGCCATCGAACCCATCAAAACGGTCAACGGTCACAGCAAGTTTATTAGCTGAATTGGCGTTGAGCCGCAGCGTGGAAGGCGTGGTATAAAGTGCGAACCGTTCCCGCTTGCGGTCGATCCGCAAAAAGTATTTGTACGCTTCGCCATAGGCAGTTGCGGTATCAGATACATTGATCCGGTAAGTTCCATCGGCAGGAGCCTTAAAATATACTACCGGGTCGGCAGTATTGTGCAATATGGTGCCCACCTTGAGCCGGTCGGTATCGTCGTTATATGCCAGCAGTTTGCCATCTTCGTCAAACACCTTTAACAGTGCATCCGGCGGCAAACCCAGACGGCGGGCAAAGACTTCCAGCACGACCTCTTCATCTTTTTTGAGTTCGACCAGATAATCGTTGCCGCAAGGTTTTGCCAGCGTATGTTTGAGTATTACCGGGTATTTCACCGGGTCGGTCAGTTTCAAAGTGCCCATATCCCGGACGGGCACTTTGCCGATTTTGGGAGCTTCAGTTTCCGGAGCCTTGAATAAACCAGCAAACACATTCACCCGGTAGACAAAGTCCAGCCGCCCGCGGTAGAGTGCATCCCGCACCCGCAAAGTGTATTTGCCGTCAGCGGGAGCAGTAAAAGTCAGCACCGGGTCGGGGTCGAAGAAGTGATCATCGGCATACGCCAGAACTTTTTTGTTTTCGTCCACCACTTCCAGCACCGGCTGGAAATGCCCCGGCACTCCATCGCCGATGAAAGGATTGAAATATCTGCCCAGCAGCTGAAAAGTTATTATTTCATTCTTTTTGGCATTGAACTTATAGTAATCAGTTTCGCCGGGTGTTATCTGCCCATTGATCGCACAGGGTACGGTTATTACCTGTTCGGGGTTTGGGAATCCCGGGTAGGCAAAGAAATTTTCCCGAACTTCCGGTACCTTGCCGATAAAGAACTTCAAGGGATTGCTCAAAGAGCCATCCCGGCCGATCAGGCGGAACTCCCGTTCACCTGCGGGGGCATCCTTTTCCACTTTTAATGTAACAATGGCTCGGCCGGAGATCGCCGGACTTGCCTGCAATGAGTTGTGGGGGACAAACAAAAAGCGGTACATAATATCCCGTTCGCAAGGCGTGAGATCATAGACCCGGTCGTAGAATGGGTGGTTACGCCAGCCTTCGGTATTTTCCGGTTTTACTATCGTATTGGGCTTTTTCTGGTGATAGAGCCGCAATATCTGATTGATATAACGCCGCTGTTTGCCATCCGGGTGGGGCAGACCGCGGACAAACTGCACTTTTTCCACAGTTACCCCTTTACCGGTAATGCGTGCCTGATTGACACTCCAGAAGCCCTGCCCGCCGATGATTATATCCACCGTGGAACCTTGTGCGGCTCCGGAGGGCATCATAAAACCGATATGAGGAGCAGCACTGACCACTCCGGCAGCGGCGGTCAACAGCACGGTTGACCAAAACTTACTTATCTTCATATTTGCTCCCGATAGAGTTCTTTGAGTTTATTTTTACCGCCGGATGTTGGCAATATGGTCAAATCCAGATTGCGGGGGTTGGGCAATTTCTGTGCCGGGTCGATCCCGGCAAGCTCGTAAATGCTCCACAACAGATCCACCGGCGATACCGGCCGCTCAACGGGTCTTTCGCCATGAGCGTCCGAAGCACCCACAACTTTGCCGCCAACAAATCCGCCGCCGGCGACCACGGTGCTGAAACAGTGGCAGAAGTGGTTTCTGCCGCCGTTCCACGGTTCCTGATAATCCACCCGGGGGGTACGACCAAATTCACCGGTACACCAGATAAGGGTGGTATCCAGCAGTTTCTTTTCGCTCAAATCTTCCAGCAGCGCCGAAAAGCCCTGATCGAATTCCGGCCCTAATTTCTGCATGGATTCAAAGTGCTTTTTATGTGTATCCCAGCCTTGAGCGTTGATGGTGATGTAGGGTACGCCCATTTCCACCAATCTTCTTGCCGCCAGACAGCACTGCCCGAAGCGGGTTCTGCCGTAGCGGTTACGCATGGCTTCGCTTTCCAGATTCAAATCAAACGCCTTGGCATCGTCGCCGTTCAACACGGCTTGGGCATCCAGCGAAGCCTGTTCAAACTCCCGCAGTTCCCGGCAGCTGGTCAGGCTGCGGGTAAAGCTGTCCAACTCGTCAGCATATTTCTGGCGGCGTAATACATGCTCTTTACTCACCCCGCCGGGAGCTACAAAACCATCCACTAAAAATTGAGCATTGTTTGGGTTTGACCCGGTGGCAAGGGGTTTGAAGCGGTCGCTTAAAAAACCGTTTTCCGAAAATCTGCCCTTGTTGGTGGTCAAAGCTATGTAAGGGGGCAATTTACCTTTGTAACTGCCGCTTTTTAACATGGCAAGCACTGCTCCGATAGCCGGATAGGTTATGCCGTCGCCGGGCATACGCCCGGTCTGCATAAGGTAAGTAGCCGTTTCATGCCCATTGGTGCGGTGGCACATGCTGCGGATAATGGAATATTTATCGGCATGCTGTGCCAGCTTGGGCAGAAATTCGCTGACCCTTATACCTTTTACATTGGTAGGTATATCTCCATAATCGCCATTGTACGCCTTGCCCGCATTGGGTTTAGGGTCAAAGGTTTCCAGATGCGAAGGCCCGCCCCACACCCAGATTTCGATCACCGAGCGTGCCGGCTCCCGCTTGCGTTCCACAGGAGCCGCCAGCAGATTGCCGGACAGGCGGTTGAAAGCTCCGTACACGCCGCACATAGCCATCATCTTGAGAAATTCTCTCCGGTCGATCATATCAGCTCCTCCTTAATGGTAAAAAATAAACTCTTTGCTGTTGAACAAAACCCACACGGTGTCGCTCCAGACTAAATTCCGGGATTTTTTATCCAGACTCTTCTGGTATTTTTTGAACACCTGCCGTTCCCGGTTGGTGGGATAGCGGGAAAGTATATCCAAATAGATCCGGTCAAGCCTGCCATCGTCGCTGCGGCTGTACCGCTGCAGATTGCGGCAGTAGTTGTTTATACGCCGGTAAAGTGCCGCCGAATTCATCAGATACAAGCCCTGGGAATCGGTGCTGGCTTTGTTCCGCTCCGAGAACTGCCCGGAATCCCGGGGCGGACGCCCGAAGCTGTCCAGTGTGCCGGTTGAGATACTGCCGTCAGCGATGTTGATTGCTTTAGTGTTCCACGGCAGATAGGTAAAGGGCTCCGGGATCACACTCATATAGCGGTCATAGCCCCGGGTAATGGAAGCCAGAGCGTCGATCAAGAGTTCCGACTCCAACCGCCTGACCGGGTAGGAAGCAAACTCTTTAAGCCGTTCCGGGCTCTGATCCACCGATGATGCCTGAAAAGCCACCGAGTTCATGATAACCCGGTAAAGGTGCTTTAAGCTGTAATTACTGCGTTTGAATTCAGAGATCAAATACTCCTGCAGTTCTGCAGAAAATGGCACCGCACCTTTGGTTTCCGGGTCACTGCCCCAGAGTTTGTCCCAAAAGCCCGCCTCTTCCGGCAGTCGGGGCAAAGCATCGGCTTGGGGATAAATGCCGCTGCCGAACACCCAGTACCAGACTTTATTGGTCATGGCACGGGCAAAGTAGTCATTTTTATCGTTCAACAGCCAGTTGGCAAAGACTTTCCGGGGATCGGTCTTGCCGGTATCAATAGCTACTTCAGTACCATCCGGCAGCATGGCTTCCAATGTTGCAGGTATGTAATCGTGGTAGACTATCTCCTCTTTCCACTCGTAGGTGGATTTATATTTTATGCAGCTGAACAGCTTGGCAAACTTCTCCAACTCTTCTTTGCTGAATTCCGTTTCCCGCATGTTCATAGTGGTCAGAAGCACCATCTTTGCCAACCCCGCAGGCGAGCGGTCGGCACTGCCCCGGAAAAAGTTGGAGTAAGCAGTGCGGAAGTTGCTGCCGGAAGCAGTCAGAAGCTCATAGAATACGCTTTTAAGCGAACGGTCAGCCAGCAAATCGTCGTGGATCGTCCGGTGATAGATCTGCACCGCGTTGGGCCAGAGATTGATGGGGAATTCTGACTTGATACGCAGCATATCGGCAAACCGCATTGCCTGCATATCGGCGTAGTCCGGCGAATTGAGATACTTTTCGATCAACCGGGCATGTTTGCCGGGGGTATCGTCAAAAATAAAATCCCGTGCTTCACTGGCGGTGGGCAATCTGCCCGCTGCAGTAAGAGCCACTCTGCGTAAAAAAACAGCATCGGACGCCACGGCAGGAGCTTTGAGCTTTTTGTTCTGCCAATGGTTGAGCAATATTTTATTCATGGGTTGTTCCGGATCGTAGCCGGAACTTTTTTCAAAGGTCGAAGCACTGACCGTTGCCGTCAAAAGCAGACATATCATTACAGAAAAGATTTTCCGCATACAAGACTCCTTTCCATCTCCTTATCTTCCAAATTAAATATATAATGCTGTTTCCATAAAATACAAACTTTATTTCAGCTCAAAAGTGATCTTTTTTACAAAAAAATGCCTTTCCGGCAGTTTTTATTGCCGGAAAGGCTGATTTGTGCAGATATTTTTAATAAAATTGCCCTTTTATTCAGATTTTACTCTGGCAAAACATATATCCGCGGGGCGTTTGTCGGTCAGGGGCGTTTTGCTCTTTTCTTTCAGGAAACGCTCTATATAATCGTGCTGGGAGTAGTAGACGATGAAGAACTCCTTATCGCTCAAGGGCACGGCGAAACTGTAAGAGCAATCCCCCGCACTTTTCAGATTTTTCTGAAACTTGAGTTTACCGGCTTTATCCATGGTGAACAAATCCAGCCGGACACCTTTTCTGCCTTGAAATTTTACCGGATCACGCCAATCCCAGTGGCGGGCACCTACAATAAAGCTGTCGCCATTGGCTGTAAGCATTATGCCCTGCAATGGTTCGGAGAGTTTTACGGATTTTACGATCTTTTTCTCTTTTACCACATAATATACCGGTCGGCAGTCGCCGCCTTCACGCCGGACTATGCAATAAAGCTTGCCGTCTTTACCGGGACAAAGGCTGGTTTCGTTGCCGGAGCCGGGAAAGGTAAGATAAGGCGTGAAGTTTGCTCCGTCGGTGCTGTAATACAAGCTGCTCCGGAACATATCGCCGACTCGCCTGTAAGATGTGGCAATATAACCATTTTCAAAAGGCACACATCCCCAGAAAAAAGAGTTTTCAGCCAAACCTTTAACGGTAAATTCTTCAAAGTTTTTGCCGTCGCTGCTGCGGAACGCCTTCAATGAATACTTATGCGTGCCATCTTTTTGCGGGTGGCCGCAGCCATTGTAGATCACCAGTTTGCCTTCAACGGTGCAAAGCCGGGGATCCCGCATATCGCCGTTGCCGGAAAACTCCCGGACTTTCTGAAAAGTTTTGCCGTTGTCAGCTGATACATAAAGAGCAGTAACTCCGTCGTAACGCCGGTGGCCGGTAGCTTTGCGGTGTGCCATATAAAGTTTGCCCTGATATGCGGTTATGGAAGGAAATGCGTTGTGGAATCCATCCTTGACCAATGCACCCTGTTCCATTACCGTAAGGTCCGCAGCACTTACACATACACTCAAAAGAGCTGCCCAAACTGGCAAAAATAACTTTTTCATTTTTTCAAACACCTTTTATATGTTTTTTGTTGTTTTGTAAAATTGTTGTTATATATTAAATTAACCAGTAAAAAGCGGTTTGTAAATAATTTTATTGTTTATTTTATGGTAAATTTGTCAGAGAAAAAATCAAAAATACAAGCAGAATTTCCCGGCACTCCGGCTGACAGTGCTTTGGTTCTGGCTAATTTGCTGGAATACGAAAAAATGCTGGATTCTGATTGTGTGGAATATTGCTATCTGGCTGATACGCCCTGTCCGCCGGGGCGGGAGCGGTTAAATTATCTTTTCCGGATAATATTTTTCCCCGACGGCTGCAAAAATATGCTTGCTTCTTACGATGGGGTCATGGAAAAACGCACTCTTCCTGCCGGAACTGTGGCAGTCGGCGGCAAACGGAACTGGAGCGTGATTGAGCCAGAAAATACCTTCATACGCAGTTTTTCAGTAGTTTTTATGCGGAATCTGACCCGTCTGGTATTTTCTCAACCCGATAAAAACGGTTTGCGGCAGACTCTTTACTGTCATTATCAACCGCCCAATGGTCTGCTGGCTGATTTGCTGGATTGTGCCGAAAAGGTGATTGCCGACCGGCAGACTGACCGCCACTTGCGGCTCAACGCTTTGCTCAAAGCTGTTTTACTGCAATTCCGCTGCGACCTTGCCCAACAAAGTGCCGGATACGCCCGGCTGCCGGAAAATGTGGCTCGGGCGGTACATTATATCGAGCTTAATTATGCCTTCAATATAAATTGTTCGACTGTGGCAGAAGCCCTGCAGCTCAACCGCACCATGCTCTCAAGCGAATTTCATCTGGCAACCGGCGAAACCATGCACGATTACCTGACCAAATTGCGTTTGCAGAAAGCCTGCTGGCTGCTGGAAACTTCGCCGTTGAAAGTCAAACGCATAGCCGAAGTGTGCGGCTTTGAATCTGCGGGCTGTTTCATAAAAGTATTCCGCAGCAAATATGCTCTCACCCCCGGAGCATGGCGGAAAAAAACAAGCCCCGTTCAAGCGTAAACCTGGCTCAAACGGGGCAGGATATTCCCAAAGATATACTTATTTGGTCGGCAGCGGGTAGTCTTTTACTTCATCATCCAGATAAAGAGTTTTCAAAGTTCCCTGTGAATCGATTTCAAACTCATCAAACTTTTTGCCTTTTTCGTCAATGGATTTCACATGAAGTTTTTCGGAAGTGCAAGTTACTGATATATAGCTGAAATCCGGTTTGGCGGCGTTGCCTTTAGGGCCGTCGCAAGTTACAAAGTTTACCGGAGCAATGGGCAATGCCGTTGTGCCGGTCGGCTTGTAACGCATCACCAGCGACTTTCCGCCGCGGGCAGAACGCCAGTAGCGGTGGCAATGCCCGGCCAGCCACAAATGGATGCGGCCGTTGTCGGAATCATCACGCAGCAGGTCAAGTGCAAGTTTGCGGATATTGTTGTTAAAAACACTCTTGGAGACCATCGGTTCGCCGTGTGCCATCACTACCCGGAATTTGGCGTTACGGAATTCAGGAGTGTTGCGGACTTTTTTCAGCCATTTTGCCTGTTGAGTCATAAGTTTATTCATATCCAGCAAAACACCATTGCGGGCATTGAGTCTGCCGGCACTGAAAAACTCGCCGCAATCCAGCACGATAAAGAAGACTTCGCCCAGCTGGAACGAGTAATAGCTTTTTTCGCCCGGCATCTGGAAATATTTATACCAATCTTCAGCAGCAATGCCGTTGCTGTCGTGATTGCCGCGAACCAGCAGCCACGGGCGGAGTTTTTCACCTTTTGCAGGAGCAAAGTCATCAAACATATCGGTCAGAAGATATTTTTCAATATCGTGTATATAGCTGTCGGTATCGCCGATATGCACCAGAAAATCAGCTTTTTTGTATTCCGGGAAGCTCCGCATTTTCTTCAAAAACGCTCTCCGCTGTTCCACGCTCTGACAATTTTTGTTGAACGAAAGCTGCGTATCGCCGAACAGCAGAAACGAAAACTCTTTTTTATCAGGATTGCTCAATGTTTTTACCGGAGTAAAAACCTCTTTATAAGTACGCGGCGAATGCATGGGGCGGCGCAATCCATCCATTCCGGCGGGCGGCTCCAGCAATACCAGACGGTACTCAATATCGCCCCAACCGGCAATGCCGGTGATCTTAACCTGATGAACGCGGCTCTTTTCCCGCAGAATAAGCTCTCCGGCAAGATCATACTCGCGAAGCCACTCTTTATCGCCCTTTTTGCGGTAATCAACACCCACCGGGACCGGTTCGGTGGTTACAATGCTGAACACCACGCTGTCGCGGTCGGGCCGCAACGCCATTTCGGGATGGGCAAGTGCCGCCTTGACAGGCTTGTGATCTTTGACAACTTTTACGGCAAATTCCCAGCGGCGGTTGCGTTCTTCGCCGTAACAATAGTCAAGTTTCCAGTTGGTGCGGCGGGTATTGAAAAGTATTTCGTTGCGGCCTGCTTTCAGTTCCAACGGTATGATGTGGTCAACAGCACTTACCTGCACAATATCATTGCCCAAACCATATTCACGGAAGTCATAAATCATTTTGCCGTTCAGACTCAACGAAAAGACTTTGCACCCCACGCCCAGCCAGAGAGTTTGAGCTTTATCAGCATTGATAACGCCCCGGATCGCGGCATTATCGGCACCTTTGCTGACACTCATCAAATCAATAACTTGCTCCGAAAGAGCGATTTTCTGCGGATTTTTGCCGACTTTCAACCCTTTGAGAAAGCCTTTTTCGTCAAGTTTAAAAAACTCAACATCCCACTTTTCCGGCAAAGAAACAGCTGCCGAAATCAAGGCAGCAACGGCAAAAATCAGTGTCAAACACTTTTTCATAAAATAAAAACTCCTTGGTTGTTTTTGATATGCTTTGTTCCCGATAAAGGTTGATCCCCCTTTTCCAAACCTTTTATTG
>JAZSHD010000037.1:0-13935 GCA_045533055.1 Victivallaceae bacterium
TAGCGAGCCGCCGGTGGATACAGCGTGAGGCAAGGTCGAGTTTTGCAATGCCCTGCCCGAGGGAGTGTACTTTTGTACTCGACCGAGGTGCAGGGTTGCGGCAAGGCTCGAGATTGCCCACGATGTGCCACCGTACTTTGATTTCTCACAAACGATAACAAATAATTCATAGGAGAATATATTATGAAGTATGACATCAGAAATCTGCCCTTTGACAAAGTGACCGTTTCGCCCTCCATTCTTGCCGCCGACTTCGGTACATTGGATGCCGATTGTGCCAAAGCTGCCGCCGCCGGTGCCGACCTTTTGCATCTGGATGTTATGGATGGGCACTTTGTGCCTAATCTGACCATGGGGCCGCCGCTGTTGAGCAGTCTGCGGAAAGCCAGCACTCTTTGCTTTGATACCCATTTGATGATCACCAATCCTTTGTTCTATACGCCAGTATTTGCCAAAGCCGGTGCCGACCACATCACATTCCATGTGGAAAGCGACGACGACCCCGCCGCCGTGATCGCCGCTGTCAAAGCTGCGGGCTGTACAGTGGGTATGTCGGTCAAGCCCAAGACTCCGGCTTCGGCGTTGGCTCCTTACATCAAAGACCTTGATCTGATTCTGGTCATGAGCGTGGAACCCGGGTTCGGCGGTCAGAGCTTTATGGCGGATATGATGCCCAAAGTTGCCGAGTTCCGGCAGATGATCCGGGAATCCGGCAAAAATATCCATCTGGAAATAGATGGCGGCATCGACCGCAACACCGTTCACGAAGCCGTCAAAGCCGGTGCCAATATGATGGTAGCCGGTACTTCAGTATTCCGGGCTGCCGACGGTATGGCAGCGGCGATCAAGGGCTTGCACGACGCAACCAACGAACTTGTTATATGAAAAGTTGTGCCGGAAAAGTCGCTCTGGTCACCGGCAGTGCCAGCGGCCTTGGGCAGGCGATCAAACTTGAGCTGGAAAAACGCTCCTGCCGTGTTATAGGTCTGGGGCGGAATAAGCCAGATGGTGTGGCTGACGCCGACTTTATAGTTTGCGATTTAAGCGACCCCGCTGCGGTGGAAACGGTGGCTGTTGAGCTTGCCAAACGCACCGACCGATTGGATATACTGGTCAACAACGCAGGTTTCGGCGGTTATGCCACCTGGCAGGAGCTGCCGCCGAAAGAGCTGCGGAGAATGTTTGAAGTGGACTTTTTTGCTCCGGTAAGATTGGCTCAACTGCTGCTGCCCATGCTCTCACAAAGTTCGGGGTTTATCATCAACACCGCCAGTGTGGCATCATTTGCCCCGGTGCCTTGCATGGGAGCTTACAGTGCAGTCAAGGCGGCACTGGCAAGTTTTTCGGCAACGCTGCGGGCGGAAGCCGGGGTGCAGAATGTAAAAGTCCTGACCCTCTGCCCCGGCAGGATCTCCACAGGCTTTTCCAGCCGGGCAATAACTTTGCGGGAGTGCCCGGATACCCCCGGCAATAATGTAAGCACCGTAAAATTTGCCCGCAAAGTGGTGAACAGTGCCTTGAAAGGCAAGGGAACATTGATCTATCCCGGGTGGTATAAATTATTTATAGCGTTTACCCGCAAATTCCCGGAAGTATATATGCGTATGGCATTAAAAGTCTGGAAATTAAAATAAGTTTTGTCCTGAATTTTGTGAGAAATCAAAGTACGGTGGCACATCGCGGGCAATCTCGAGCCTTGCCGCAACCCTGCACCTCGGCTTGTCCGCCGTAGCTTTATGCGAAGGCGGATCGAAAGGTACACCTTGTCACGGCGTAGTAAAACGAAGCCGGATCCCTCGGGCAGGGCATTGCAAAACTCGACCTTGCCTCACGCTGTATCCACCGGAGGCTCGCGATAGTTTGGGCGTTTTTGACAAATCATAGCTTGTGTGATATATTTACAATCGTAAATTATATAATTTAACACTTCAGTTTCGCAAAAATTGAGACATTACCAAGTTTTAAGGTTCTATGATCGAACTCAAAGAAAATTTTCTGCCTTCCAAAGTGCCACCTCACCCGGGGGTTTATGTCTACCGGGATCTTTTCGGCACCGTTATTTATGTGGGCAAAGCCAAAAATCTGCGGCGGAGAATGAGTTCCTATTTTCAGCCCGGCAGGGTCAAACAAGCCGATGTCAAACTCCGGCAGCTTATCCACACTATACATACATGGGAGTTTTTTCAGGTCAAGACCGAAGACGAAGCGTTGATCCTTGAATCCCGGCTGATAAAAAATTACGCCCCTTACTACAATATCCTTATGCGGGATGACAAACGCTATTTATTGCTGAAAATCAAGCTGGACGACCCCTTCCCCACCCTGACCCTTGCCCGGATAAAAAAAGATGATAACGCCACCTATTTCGGGCCGTTCCCCCACGGAACAGCGTTGAAAAGCACGCTGGAATTTCTGCTGGCACACTTCGGCTTGCGGGCCTGCCGCAGCAATTACCCCGATGCGGAAACCCGCAAACGCTGTTTGAAACGCATTGTCCGAGATTGTTCTTCGCCCTGCACCGGGGCGATCACTCAAAGTGATTACCGGAAAAAAGTCGATGCCATGCTGGAAGTTTTGGCAGGCAAACTTGACAGCGTAACTGCTGCGGTTCAGGAAAAAATGCGGGAAGCCGCCGCCAATCTGGATTACGAGCGTGCCGGCCGCTGGCGGGATGTGATGAACAATCTGGAAACGGTTTTCGGCACCAAAAACCGCAGTTTTGAAAATGCCTACATACCCTCCCACACCGGGCCGGAGGCCATGACGGCTTTGCAGAAATCTCTGAAATTGCCTATGGAGCTTAAAACCATCAAGTGTTTTGATATATCCAACACTCTGGGGCAGCTTTCAGTGGCAAGCATGACCGTTTTTGTCGATGGCAAGCCTGCAAGGGATGAATACCGCCGCTTCCGCATCAAAACCGTGGAAGGAGCCAACGATTTTGCCAGCATGGCGGAAGTCGTAGGCAGGCATTTTACCCGCTTGATAACAGAAAATCGCCCCCTGCCGGACTTGCTGGTGGTCGATGGCGGCATGGGGCAGCTGAATGCGGCATTGAAAAAACTCACCGAAATAAACTGCCCCGTTCTGCCGGTGATCGGTCTTGCCGAACGCAACGAAGAAATATACATTCCCGGCCGCAGCGAACCATTGGTGCTTGACCGGCACAATCCCGGCTTGCGGGTCTTGCAGGCCATCCGCGACGAAGCCCACCGCTTTGCCATAAGTTACCACCGGGAACTGCGGCAGAAGCGTTTGACCGAATCGCTGCTGGATGATCTGCCGGGGATCGGCGAAAAACGCAAACTTGCTTTGCTCAAAGCCTTTGGTTCGGTGCGGGAATTGCGGAAAGCTGATGTCAAAACCATCTGCCGGAAAGTGCCGGGCATCGGCGAAGCTCTGGCTGAAGAAATAGTTTCGGCTCTGACCCGGAAATCATGACATTCCTCCCTGCCCTTCTCCGGCGGCGGCTGTTGGTGCTTTTTTATATTTAAAATAGCGTTTTATGCTTGAAAAAGCTGTTTTTTATGTTATCTTATAAAATTGACTTATTGTAACAAACTTTCTTGAAAAAGGGGTGTTTTTATGGCAGAAACCAGTTTGAATGAAGTTTTGAAGATCGCAGTGGAAAATAATGCGTCCGACATCCATGTAAAAGAGAATGCACCGGTTTTTTACCGGATCGACGGGGTCATGGTAGGTTGCGACTTTATCGCCGGCAAAGAACTGCTGGATGTTTTTATTGAACAGATAACCAGCCCCAAACAGCGGGAAGCTCTGGAAAACACCGGCGACCTTGACCTTTCCCACCGGGAAGACAATGTGGGGCGTTTCCGGGTGAATATCCACCGGCAGCGTGGTCAGCTGGGTATCACTTTCCGCTGGGTGAAAAGCGAAATATTGTCGATTGAACAGCTCAAACTGCCTGCAGTAATGACCGAAATAGCTAAAGCCAAGCGGGGCATCATCATTATTACCGGTACCACCGGCAGCGGTAAATCTACGACCATGGCGGCTCTGCTGCAATACATCAACACCAATCGGCAGGAACATGTTATCACCATCGAGGACCCCATCGAATTTGAGTTTGTCGATGATCAATCGGTCTTTGAACAGCGGGAAGTTGGTTTGGATACCGACAGCTTTGCCGGAGCCCTCAAACACGCTTTGCGGCAGGACCCGGATGTGATCATGGTCGGAGAAATGCGTGACCGCATCAGCTTTGAAGCCGCCTTGCAGGCTGCTGATACCGGACATTTGGTCATCACCACGCTGCACGCCTCCAATGCCGCACAGACCATTACCCGTATTCTGGATATGTTTGAGAAAAACGAACAGGATCAGATCCGGGAAGCTCTTGCCACCAACTTGTGTGCCGTTATTTCCCAGCGGCTGGCTCCGCTGGCAGGCGGCGTGGGCCGGGCAGCAGTCAACGAAATCATGATCAATACGCCCATTATCGGCAAACTTATTCAGGAAGACCGTCTGGAAAAACTCTCCGGTGCCATTCAGGGCGGTCAGGGCGACGGCATGATGAACTTCAACCAGTGTTTGCTGGAACTGGTCAACGAAGGCCGGGTCACCCGGGAAGACGCTCTGGAAATATCCGACAATCCTGAAGGCTTGAAGATGAACTTTGAAGGCATCTTCCTCTCTGCCGATCAGGGCGGCGGTCTGGTGGGCTGATAAAACAGATTTTTCAACCAATTTTTATGGAGATATATTATGAGAAGTGATGTAATGAAGAAGGGCGAAGAACGCGCCCCGCATCGTGCACTTATGCGTGCTACCGGCATTGCCGGAGAAGACATCAAAAAGCCCTTTATCGGGGTTTGCAACAGCTACACCAATATCGTGCCCGGCCACTGCCACTTGCAGGAAGTCGGCAAGCTGGTCTGCGACACCATCCGTGCCGCCGGCGGCGTACCCTACGAATTCAACACCATGGCTATCTGCGACGGTATCGCCATGGGCCACAGCGGCATGAAATACAGCCTGCCCAGCCGGGAGATCATTGCCGACACCGTGGAATCAATGCTTATGGCTCATCCGGTGGATGCGGTCATTTGCATACCCAACTGCGACAAGATCGTGCCCGGTATGCTTATGGGCTGTATGCGGGTGAATATTCCTACCATATTCTGCTCCGGCGGCCCCATGGCAGCCGGTAAGCCCCGCAACGGCAGCGACAGCGACCTTATCACCGTTTTTGAATGGGTAGCCAAACACCGTATCGGCGAAGTAACTGACGAAGAGCTTGCCTGTCTGGAATGTGATGCCTGTCCCGGCCCCGGTGCCTGTTCGGGTATGTTCACAGCCAACAGCATGAACTGTTTGTGCGAAGCATTGGGTATTGCACTGCCCGGCAACGGCACCACTCTTGCCACCAGCGAAGAACGCAAAGAGCTGTGGAAGCGCGCCGCCCGCCGTGCTGTGGAAATGGCACTTGACCCCAACGCCAAGCGTGCCCGGGATTTTGCGACTAAAGAAGCATTCTACAACGCATTGGTTCTGGATATGGCAATGGGCGGATCCTCCAACACCATCTTGCACACGCTGGCAGTTGCCAACGAAGCGGGTGTGCCTCTTGACCTCAAGAAGCTGGACGAAATCAGCAAAGCCACCCCCCACATCTGCAAACTTTCGCCCTCCAGCGATATACATATCCAGGACTGCCACAGCGTCGGCGGCATTATGGCGATCATGAAAGAAGCCGCCAAGCTGGGTACTATCAATCTGGATTGCCCCTGCGTATCGGGCAAAACCATCGGCGAAGAGATCAAACAGGCTCCCAACGCCGACGGTATCATCATCCGCACGCTGGATAATCCTTACAGCGTTACCGGCGGCTTGTCGGTGCTGTTCGGCAATCTGGCGGAAAATGGCTGCGTAGTCAAAACTGCCGGGGTTTCCAAATCCATGCTGGTACATCGCGGCCCGGCAGTGATTTTTGAAAGTCAGGAAGATGCCTGCGAAGGTATCCTTGCCGGTAAAGTCAAAGCCGGTGATGTGGTGGTCATCCGTTACGAAGGGCCCAAAGGCGGCCCCGGTATGCAGGAGATGCTTGCACCTACCAGCTACATCATGGGCCGCGGTCTGGGCGACAGCGTGGCACTTATCACCGACGGCCGATTCTCCGGCGGCACTCACGGTGCCTGCATCGGGCATGTCAGCCCCGAAGCTGCCCGCGGCGGACTTATTGCTTATGTGGAAGATGGCGATATGATCTCCATTGATATACCCAACCGCAATATCGTGCTGGAAGTTGCCGACGAAGTCATTGCCGAACGCAAAAAGAACTTTGTGGCTCCCGCCCCCAAAGTCACTACCGGCTACCTTGCCAAATATGCGGCATTGGCAACCAGTGCCGACACCGGCGGGGTGCTGCGGGTGGAGGCGTAAAAAGCTGTGAAAAACGATTTTTCAGCTTCGTTGAAGATTCTTGCCGGGGAAATTGACAAGGTCATTGCCGGAAGCACTTTTCCCAGGCAAGTTGAGCCCGCTTATCTGGGCAGAGCCATGACAAGCTATCCGGCTAACGGCGGCAAACGCCTGCGGCCGGTGATCATGCTCTGGAGTGCGGCACTGGCGGGGGGCGAGGTCAAAAAACTTTTGCCCGCTGCGGCGGCGTTGGAAATTTTCCATAACTGGACACTTGTTCACGACGATATTATTGACGACGACGACACCCGCCGGGGCAAACCCACCGCCCACATCCAGCTGGCAGGAGAGGTGAAAACTTCTCCGGAACGGCAGAAAAAGTTCGGCAGCGATATGGCGATTTTGGCTGGCGATCTGATGCAAGGCTGGGCGTTTGAACTCATTGACCAAAGCGATACTACTGCCGAAGTCAAGCTCAAATTAGCTGAAGAGCTGCGGCATTTTGGCTATATCAGGCTGGTTTCCGGCGAAGCTGTGGATGTGGCTATGAGCTATGACTCTGCAGAAAACATCACCGAAGCAGAGCTTTTTGCCATGCAGTCCGGCAAGACCGGAGCCTTGCTCCATTACGCCGCCCGTGCCGGGTGGATGATGGGCAAAGGTTACGCCGCTGCGTGGGACGAACCCGAAGCTGCGGCGTTAGGCGAGTTTGGTGAGTATTTAGCGTTGGCGTTCCAGATGCGGGACGACTATCTGGGCATATTCGGCAAATTTGAAGAATTCGGCAAGCCCATCGGTTCGGATCTGGCGGAAGGCAAGGCAACGGTACTGCTGATACACGCTTTGAAAAATCTGCCGGAAGCAGAAAAAGAGCTGTTGAAAAGTTATCTCTACCGTGCAAGCTATACTGCAACAGATCTGGAGCAAGTCCGGAAGATTTTTACAGAAGCTGGCAGCGTAAAATATCTGTCGGACTTGATTGCCGACAAAACAGCGAAAGCTCAAAACGCTCTGGCTCAACTGCCCGACGCTGTCGAAAGAAGCTATTTAAGCGAATTGGCAAATTATCTCATCAACCGGGAGAAATAAGTCGTGACCGATTACATTGTAATAACTTGCGGCGGCACCGGCGGGCACTTTTACCCCGGCTTGAGCATTGCCCGCACCCAGCAGGATCGGGGCAAAAAAGTTCTGCTCCTGTTAAGCGGCAAAAACTCGGCAGAACAAAGCTGTGTGGCGGAAAAATTCAACATCCCCTGCCTGACGCTGCCCCACATGCCTTCGCCAAGTATCAAGCACCCCCGCAACTGCTGGAAGTTTCTTAAAGGGCTGCTTGGCGGCATAAAACAAGCCAAAGCGGTGCTGAAAGCAGAAAAACCCACGGCAGTTTTGGGCATGGGCTCTTTTGCCTCGCTGCCGGTGATTTGGGCGGCAAAGAGTTTGCGTTTGCCCATATTTTTGCACGACGGCAACGCCAGAATCGGCAAAGCCAACCGCTTTTTGAGCCGTTATGCCAGAGTTTTGGCAACGGCGTTCCCGGCGGTGAATTTTCATAAAGTCCGCTCAAAATATGTCGTAAGCGGTATGCCGGTAAGACCCGAACTCAAGCAAAGTGCCATGAGCAAAGCCGACGCAATAAATGCGTTGAATGAAAAGTTTAAGAGTTCCCTTGCTGCTGAAAACTTCACTATTCTGCTCTTTGGCGGCAGTCAGGGTGCCCGTAAACTCAACGAAGTTTTCGGCAAAGGAGTCAAAGCTCTGGCAAAAAAACACTCCCATATACAGCTTATCCAGCTCACCGGTGCCGGAGAGTTTGACAGCGTGGTCAAGTTTTACGGCGAGCCGGATTTCCCGCTGCTGCTGCTGCCCAGCTTGGCAGAGATGCACTGGGCGTACAATGCTGCTGATCTGGTGATTTGCCGTTCCGGCGGCAGCACGGTTGCGGAGCTTAACGCTTTCGGCAAATACGCCGTGGTGGTGCCGTACCCCTTTGCTTCAGAACTCCATCAGGACGACAACGCCGACTATCTGGCAACACTAAAAGCTGCTGAAAAAGTCAACAATGCTGACTTGAACGAAGCTATGGCGTTGGAACTTCTGGAACGGCTTTATGCTCAAGGTGATCTGGCGGAGCTGGGCAAAAGCTCCATTCAGCCCCAGGCGTGGCTGGGGGCGGAAAATATGCTGAAAATAATTGATGAAACTTTGGAAGAAAACAAATGAATAAAGTTTTGGTTATCGGCGGTTCCGGGCATGTTTCCGGAGCCGTGGTGCGGGCGGCGTTAGCGGCTGAGTATCAGGTTTACACCCTTACCCGGGGCACCCGTCCGGCAGTGGGCAATGTAACAGAACTCCACGCCGACCGGCACGATGCAAAGGCTATGGAAAAGATTGCCGAAATCATTGCCAACGAAAAGTTTACAGCAGTGATCGACTGCATTTGCTTTAACGCTGAAGATATGCAGCAGGATCTGGAACTCTTTGCCCCGCACACTTACAACTTTCTTTTTATTTCTACTGATTGGGTCTACGAGCCGACTTTACGCCGCTATCCGCAGCCGGTGGAAGATTCGCCCTATATAACCAGCGACCGCAATGGTGCCGAAGCCTACGGCTGGGGCAAACTTATGGCAGAAAATTATTTGCGTGAACATGCCCCAAAACACCTCAACTACACCATTTTCCGGCCGTGCCACATTTACGGTATGCCTTCGTTACTGGGGTGTTTCCCCGGGCATTGCCGGGATAAAGAGTTGATCGCCAAGCTGTTGAAAGGCGAAACATTGCAGCTGGTGGATAATGGCAGACTTTTACAGCAGCCCATTGATTGCGACGACCTTGCCAAAACCATGATAAGCAGCATCGGCAACGATAAAGCCTACGGCAAAACATTCAATATGGCGGGCCCGGATATTGTGGAATCCCGAGCGTATTACGAAATTATCGCCGCAGCACTCAATGTGGAGCTTAAAACCGAAGATATTGATTATAATGAATATCTGGCAGAAAATCCCGGACACCGCCCCTTTTTGTTCCACCGTATTTATACGCAGGATGATTTGGTGGATGCTCAAGTGTATGTGCCCTCAACGCCGCTGGCAGAAGGGTTGAAAAAGCATACCCTTGCCTTGCGGGAAAAACTTGGTTTGTAATCCCTGCAGAGATAAAAAAACCGGCATACTCTGTTGAGTACGCCGGTTTTTTTGTGCTTTACTTATCAGTTTGCCGGTTTTCCGGCGGTATCCCGCACGAAAGCAAAGTAGAGTGCAGGGATCACATAAAGTGTCAGGAGCGACGCTATCAAAAGACCGCCTACCACCCCCACACCGCAGCTTGACCGCAGTTCCGACCCCAGCCCGGTACCGAACGCCATGGGCAGCATACCGGCTACCGAAGCAATACTGGTCATAACGATAGGGCGGAACTTGGCTTCAGTAGCTTGCAGCATCGCCTGATGGGTGGGAACGCCATTTTTGGTCAGCGAGGAACACTCGTCAAGGATCAGAATAGCGTTGTTCACCACGATCCCGATCATCATAACGCCGCCCAGCAAGCCCATCATGGACATGGACATATTAAAGCAGTAAAGCGTTAAATACATACCCAAAAAGCCCAGCGGCACGGTGAACATAATAAGGAAGGGTTTAGTCCACGATTCCATGATCGCAGCGATCAGCAGATAAGTGAGGATCGCCGCCAGAATAAGCACCTGACCGAATTCAGCGGCAGTTTCGTTCATCATTTCCACATTACCACGCATACGCAGTGTGTACCCGGGGGGCAGCATGGGGCGGGCAGTTTCGGAGATCTTGCCGGAAACCACCCCCAGAGCCATGCCCGGAGCACTGTTGGCGTAAATATACATGTTGCGGTTTTTGTCGTAGCGGTTGATGATAACCGGGCGGGCCTCTTCGGTTATCTTTGCCAGAACTTCGGTATTCAACGGGTTGTTGTCTTTGGTGGCAAGAGCGTTCTGTTTAAGCTGGGTTTCGCCGTATTCCTTGCGGTTCTTCAATCTTATGTCGTAAGTACGGGTACCGGTGCGGTAGTCCCCCACTTCGATACCGTCGAGCGAACCAACCAAATTGGTGTAAAGGTCGTTGGCACTCAAACCGAGGTTTTGCAGAATGGTGCGGTCAGGCGTGATATTGATATTGGTTTTGCGTTCACGGCTGCTGCTGTCAAGGTCACGGGTGATCCCCAAAGCGGGGATGGTTTCCATAACCTTCTTTTCCACTTCTTCAAGAACTTCCAGATCGGGGCCGCTGATAGTACAGTTGATTTCCGATGTACTGCTGCCGAATGTTGCGGGTATACTCATGGTGATACGGCAGTTATCCAGATAGCTCAATTCTTTACGCAGTATCTCCTGAAGGTCATCGATCGTTTCTTCACGCTCAAACTTTTTAGTGGTCTTCAGGTTCATCTGACCGATGTAAACAGCACTGGAAACCTGTCCGCGGGGGGCACCTGCCCGACCGGTCCAGAGATTTATACCGGTAATAAAATCATACTTTTTAAGGTGATCTTCGGCTTCTTTCAGCAGTTTTTCGGTGGTTTCCAGATTGTAGCTGGTGGGAAACTCAAAGCGGATGCGGATCTCGCCCTGGTCGCAGAAGGGCAGGAAGCTCAACCCCACTTTGGGCATGATAAACGCCCACACGCAAATCGCTCCGGCAAAAACCACTGCCACAATGATCCGGGGGTGACGGCGGGTCCACTCGATGGATCTGTTGAACTTTCCGCAAAGCCAGTCGTAACCGATATCCCACGGAATAAAGAACTTTTGCAGCAAAGTCTTTTTATCGCCAGCTTGGGCGGGTTTGTAATTTTTCAGCAGAACGCAGCTCAAGATGGGGGTCAAAGTAAAGCTGATAAAAAGCGATACGATCGTTGCAGCCACCATCACCCCGGCAAAGGGCCGCATCATTGTCCCGATACGGGTGGTCATCATGATCATCACCGGCACAAACACCACCACATTGGTCAAAGCACTGGCAGACACAGCGGCGATGACCTCGCCGGTACCCTCTTCGGAGGCAGTTTTTATATCTTCGTTGCGGTTCAGGTGGTTGAAGATATTTTCGATAACCACGATACTGTTGGTCACCAGCACCCCCACCGAACAGCCCAGACTCAAGAGAGTCATGATGTTAAAGGAGTACCCCAGCCAGACCATTGCCGCAAAGGTCACAACCACCGAAATCGGCATGGAGATCATCACAATAAAGGTACTGCGGATGTCGTGCAGAAAGAGGAACAACAGCACAGCGGTCAGGATGATACCCGTAACAATGGAGCTTTTGGCATCATCCACCGACGCCTGAATAAACTCCCCGGAATCCTTGAACCAGACCATTTCCATACCCGAGGGCAGTTCGCCGTTGCGTTTCATTTGTTCCACCCGCTGTCGGATGCCTTTGATAACCTCAATAGCGTTGGCTTCGGCTTTTTTGACCACATTGAAAAATGCCGCCGGTTTGCCGTTGACGTATGCTTTATTGCGGACTTCCCGGCTCATAAGTTTGACTTCGGCAATATCCCGCATGTAAACACGCTTGTTCTTGACAGTACCGATTTCCAGCGACCGGATCTCTTCAAGGTCTTTGTAGTCGCCGGCAAAGGTCACATTTTTCTCGTTTTTATCTATCTGAATACGCCCCAGCGGTTTACGCACATTGTTGGCTTTGAGCTTATTTACAATAGTGCCGATGGAAAGGTTCATGGCAGTAAGTTTGGCACGGTCAAGCAAGATGTGTATCTGCATTTCATTCGAGCCGTAGACCCGCACTTCGCCTACGCCGGAAACAGCGGCAAACTTGTCGGCAATAACATCGTCAGCAAAGTCGTAAAGGTCTTCCTGGGTGCGGTCGCCCACCAGAAAAATCTGCACAACCGATGTGGCGTTGGTATCGATCTTGCGGATACGGGGTTCTTTAGCACCGTCGGGCAGCTGGTCGCGGATGGTGTTCAATGCTTCCCGGATGTCTGTAGCGGCAATATCAACATTGGTACCCATGTTGAATTCCAGCGATATATTCGCCTGGTCTTCCACAGCTACACTGGAAATATGGCGGATACCGTCCAATGAAGATACTGCATCTTCTATACGGCGGATGATCTCCACTTCGATTTCTGCGGGGCTTGCCCCTTCGTATTCGCAACGCACCAGCACGGTGGGTATTTCAATGTTGGGCAGCAAGTCCACACTCAAACGGGGGTAAAGCGAAGCCCCGATCATAATAAGAACAATGATGAATGCCGTCATGGCGATAGGACGGCGTACACTTATCCGACTTAAAAACATCTTGAGTAAACTCCCCTAAACTTACTTGTTGATAATGTTCAGCAGAGCATTGTTGTTGACAAAGGTCTGACCGGTGGTGACTACCTCTTTGCCCAGCAGTTCGGCAGTGTTGAGAACTTCGCAATAGCTGCCGTCGATGATCCCCCGTTCCACAGTGGTATCTTTGGCACGCTTGTCGGCAGTGACGGTGTAGACCATGTAGCGGTCGTTGGCACGGAGCATCATTGCATCGGCAGGCAGCCCGTAGGCGACTTTTTCCCGCAAGATCAAATTGATATCTGCCAGCATACCGCTGACCAGTTTGACATTTTTCGGAACCACTGCTTTGAGTTTGAAAGTACGGCTTTCGGGGTCGACCCCGGGGGATTTGTAAGTTACAACGGCTGTACCCAACACCTTGCCGTTCACATCTTTGAATTCAACGGCGGTCTTGTTGGCTTCGATCTGGTGATAATAACCGGCACTGATATAGACTTCCACTTCCAGTTTATCGTGATTTTCCAGCTTGAGTATATCCTGACCGGCAGAAACATATTCGTTGGCTTCCACATATTTATCGAAAACCACGCAGTCGAAGGGTGCACGGACCACGGAGTCATCCAGATTCTTTTTGGCAATGGCAAGATTGCTCTGTGCCTGTTTGAGCTGGGCACGGGCGTTGACGATGGCACTATGGGCGTTCTGGACTTCCATCTGGGCTTTTTTGTATTCGGTTTCGGTGGTTTCCAGATTGCTCTGACTCAAGGCGTTGGAGCGGGAGAGGGTCAGGGCCCGTTCGTAATCACGCTTGGCCTGCTGCAAAGTTATCTCTTCGGTTTTCAGCTGCAGTTCGGCACTCTTCAAAGCGGCTTCTTTAACATTGATTTCGTCTTCCTTGACCACCACCTGATTTTTCAGAACCTGCCGGTCGATGCCGAAAAGCACATCGCCGGTCTTGCGGTGATCGCCTTCATCCACATTGAGCATTTCCAATGTGCCGCTGATTTTCGCAGAAATAGTGGCGTATTCCACCGGTTTGACCGTCCCCTGCACCGGCAGCTGTTCACGGAATGTGCGTTTTTCCAGCTTCTGAACGCCCACCCGGACTGCACGCTCTTTAGCTTTAACACTCTTTTTACTGCATGAAACATTACAAAGCACCAGCAGGACAAGCCCCGAACAAACAAGAATTTTTTTCATCATTAACCACCACCTGTTATTTTTAAATAAGCTCTGTTCCCAATAAGGGTCGGTACTTGAGGAGGGGG
>JAZSHD010000240.1:0-10974 GCA_045533055.1 Victivallaceae bacterium
TTTTTGTGTTTGCTCTGTTCCCAATAAGGGTCGGTACTTGAGGGGGGGGAAAAGACCTTTTGAGGAAAGGTCCTTTTCCCCCTCCTCAAACTCCACCCCTTTTTTCCAAACCTTTTACCAGCATTTATCTTTTTGCTCCGCAAAAAGATAAATGCCATTCAAATTTTGAAAAATATCTCAATGCACAGGTATATATGTCATTTTTTACAACCTACCCACATTGGGAACAGAGCTTTTTGTGTTTGCTGCAGGCGGCAGCGGAGCATCCGGCGGCAGATCCGGCAGAAGCTTTTTATTGTCGTATCCGCCGTTGGGCATGAGCATTTCACCGCCTATAACACTGACATCGCCGGTTGAACTTTGCCGGTGCAGCATTGGGATAGTTCTGGCATTCTGGTAGTAGCACTGTTTATCCAGCTTACCATGCCAGTCAAAGATCATATAGCTGAATTTTTTTGATGAAACCGGCAGCAGAATATGCAGCTGATTAAGGGAATCTATTTCGCAGCTTGGCAGCTCTCGGCCCAGTAAAATGCCCAGGTATTTTATCGCATATACTCTGGTGTTATCTTCTACAAAAAGATAGAAATGGATTTCTGAGTTGTTCTGCAGTGTTTTTATGATATATGACCGCATTTTCAAATCTTGACCGAGCTGGGCTCCCTGCAAATTGGGGATCCCGAATGTTCTTTGCCAGAAGATCTGACCGGCTGATATATCAAAGTTGCAATGATTACTTTCGTATTCATTTTTCAGCATGGGGTGAGAAATAAACACTTTAAGTTTGTATGACCCGGTACGCTGCATATTCAGCCATTTGCTTATGTTTACCCGGATTTTTTGATCTGCTCCCGGCCGCAAAATCAATCCTTTCAGGTCAACTTTAGTGCCGGAGCCTTTCAACGGCCGATTGAAAGTATCATAAAGCCCAATTTCCAGAAAACCTTTGAACTCTGCTTCATGCCCGAAAACAAGAGTTTGTCCGGATGTGTTGCGCAGTGCCAATCCGGCAATTATCGGTTCATAGATCATATATTGTGTCCGGGGTATGGAAAGATGCATGATCACATCGGCCGGGAGAATAACAGTACACAAGAGAGCTGCCAGCAACATAATTGATTTACACATGAAGACTACTCCTCAATTTTTTTACATATAGCCATGGCCGCCGCTGCCGCATCGATGCTGTGACATTCGGTAACAACATTCCGGCACTGACGGTTCATGCATTTTATGCACTTAAGATCACCCCGTTGGAAAATGGTATGTATATCGCCGAAAGGACCGGTCAGATTCGGATTGGTCGGCCCGTAAAAACAAACGACCGGAACTTTGGCCGCCGCAGCAATATGCACCGGCCCGCTATCGTTAGCCAACAGCACTTTGCAGCGTTTTATAAGTTCAACTAATTCACCAAGCGAGGTGCCGCCAGCCAATGAAACGACCGGGGCATCTCCTGCCAGCATTCTGATATTTTCCGCCAATTTCTGATCAGCCGGTGCCCCCATGATGACAAATTTTACATTAGCTGCCATTTCGCCAGTCAGCATTATGACCCGGGCAAAAAGTTCCGGCGGAAAAGTTTTACTTCCCCAACGGGCCCCCGGGGATATTCCGATAATTGTATCTTCCGGAGCGATTCCCTGCCGTTGAAGTTTATTGTTGATGGCCTCCAAATTAGCTTTATTGGAGGGGATCACTGTATTTGTACGCATGGTGCCGGTTTGGAAAAAACGCTCGACCAGAAGCTGATTACGGCGTACAGCATGCAGCCGTAAATTAACTTTGCTCCAATTATGATAGAACCATTTTGCTGTCATTTCCCGGGGGCGGGCAAAGCCCACAACTCTGCCTCTGGCCATACGGGCAAAAAATGCACTGCGGAACAATCCCTGAAAATCAAAAATATAATCGTAAGGAGTTTCCCGCAGCTCTTTGATAAGCTCAAACATTGCCGGCAGCATGGTAGAGAGTTTGCCAAGTTCCCGCCGCCGGAAGATTATCTTGCGTTTTATCGGTACCGGCGAATAATCCAATGCTTCGGCAAAAGCCGGATGCACCAGCCAATCAAATTCTGCTTCCGGAAAAAGCTCCTGCAATCTGGCAACCGCCGGAAACGCATGGAATATATCGCCCAGACTGCTGGGTTTAATAATCAATATGCGTTTGACATTTGCCGGAATTTTTTTATTGGCAGAAAGATTTTTTTTCCCTGCTTTCATTGAATCGTTTACTCCCGGTCACTCTCCGACAGCCAAACGGTTAGCCAATCTTTCGGGCAGCCCTGCTGCCAGAACCTTAGCCTGAGTAGAAGCTATATCGTAAGGCAGAACATAGCGGGTAACGGTCTTTGCGGTATCGTCATAAACTGCAAATGAAGCCCGGGGATCCCGATTGCGCGGCTGACCGATACTGCCAATGTTGAACAGATATTTACAGCCGGGTTCAATTTTTATTTGGAATGTATCAATTTGGTTGAAGTTTTGCGGAACTGCATTATTGACCAGATTCCACTCCCGTATTTCTTCCACCCCCCGCAATGGACCGGAGGCAAATGGCCGCTTGCAGAACGCCACCGGTACATGGGAGTGACCGCAGAAGCAAAGCTGGGTCAGCTGATAGGAAAAGTTGTCGATGGCATGATATACATCAAACACATATCCCCAGGTGTTGGGACTGTCCAATGTAGAATGTACCAGCGTTATGGGCATGCCGGGAATCGTTGCCCGCAAAGGGGAGTCCCCCAGCCAGCGGCGTTCATCTTCGGTCAGCTGGTCACGGGTCCAGAAGATCGCCCGTTTGGCGTTGGGGTTGAATCCTTCCATGACTTCATCGTTCATGGCGGTATAGTCATCGTGATTTCCCCGCACCCGGGCGATCAGCCCCAGCGAGTTTACAATTTGCAAGCACTGCTGCGGTTCGGCATTATAACCCACAACATCCCCAAGACACGCATATTTTTCCACCCCCAGAGTCCCGCAGTAGGAGAGAACCTGCTGCAAAGCTTCGGTATTGGCATGTATGTCACTTAAAATTGCAAGTTTACTCATTATTTCACCTGTTAAAAATTTTTAATAAGCGGCAGCACTTGAGATAAGCCGGATTCTGTTCCAAATCGCGAAGATTCGGCGGCAATCATCTGTCTATGCGACCAGAACCCGGAACTTTTAACGCTGCGAGCAACAACTCGTTCCCTATTTGGTCTTGCTGCGGAAGGGGTTTGCCTGTGCGATGGAGCTTTCGCCTGCCACCCGGTGGGCTCTTACCCCGCCTTTTCACCCTTACCGGAATAAATCCCGGCGGTTTTTTTTCTGTTGCACTTTCCTTCCTGCGGCTTATAGTCCGCAGTATCCTTCTTTCACAGTCAAGCATAAATCTTTTCCGCTGAAAAGGACTTCCCGCTCTGTGCAGTCCGGACTTTCCTCCCCCGGAATCCGGGAGCGATTGCCTGTCAACTGCTGCCATTAGATAAATATACCATGCAAACTGCATATATTCAAGTAAAGGGCATGATTTTTTACGCATTTTTATCCATACAGAGCTTGTTTTTTTTCTGGCAATATTGCAGAGTATGGCGTATAGTATACGAAATTATGGATTTCAGTGAGAGTTATTGAAAATGTTATACGACGATTTTAAGCGGCTTGAAGCGGAAAATTACGAGCTTTTCTGGCAGTACAGTGTTGATCATGCCGGAGAAAGCTGCGAACGCTCCTGGGCTAATTTGATGCTTTATAGTGATACCTACGATTGGCACTTCTCTTTATCAGAAAACCGTTTGTGGATAGTAAGTTTCAAGGAGTCATACATCTTTTTTCCGTTGGGCGGTTTTATTGAACCTGAAGAACTTGCAAGATATTATCAAAGCTTTTTACAGCGTTTTGATAAAGAGGCAGTCATAGGCGATGTTCCGGAAAAGTATTTAAGCGTTTATCCGGCAGCAAACGATATTTTCAATTTGGAGCTTGACCCCGGCGAAGCCGATTATATTTACACTCTTGAACACCTGCAAAGTTTTTCCGGCAGCAAGTTGCGTAAACGCCACAATCAGGTGCGGCAGTTTGACCGGGAATACGAAAATTGCTGGCAGGTCAAGAGCATAACTTTTGATATGCTCGATGAAATCATTGAGTTTGCCGCCCGGCAAAGCAGTGGCTACTGGTCAGAGGATACCGGATTGGAAGAGTGTCTTGCGTTCGGCAGACTTAAAAGTGTCTGGCAAATGCCGTCAGCTGGCTTGGCGGGGATCGCTTTGTATGTTAAAAACTCTTTAGCGGGTTTTTCCATTTACAGTTCTTTGAACAGGACTCTTGCTGATATACTCTTTGAAAAAGCCGACCACGCTTACCGCGGCTGCGGAGCCAAACTGACCAGTCTGCTGGTGGATGACCTGCTCAATAACAAATATACTTCTATGAACCGGGAGCAGGATTTGAATGATGTCGGATTGCGTCGTGCCAAACAGGCTCTCGATCCGGATCACCTCTGGAACCGCTATTCCATAACCGGACTTAAATGATAAACTGTATTTTTTTCTTGCCAAGAGTGCTTTGGTGTGGTATATTATAAGATTGCCCATCGCCAAAAAGGCGGTCGGTGTAACGAAAATATAACAATCAAGGATGAATAAACCGGAATAGAGTAACATGAGTTTGATCAATGCAATCGTTTTGAGTTTGCTTGCCGGCAGTGCGTTTGTATCGCTTTTACAAGGTCGTTTTGACCGGCTGGCAAATGTTTTTGGAGCAGGAGGCTGTATAGCGGCACTCCTGCTGAAACTTTTCAGTACAGCTTTTTCAGGTGATCCGCTGCAGATCTGTTTTCAGCTGCCCATAATTTTAGTGGGTATTGCTGCGGCGTGGCACACTATTGGCTACATGAAAGATCATGGGACTCACCGCATGAGTCTTTACTGGTTTCTCTTTGATCTGACGATTTTTGCCATGTTGAGTGTTACCATGCTCCCCAAAGGGTTTACTTTTCTTTTGACTTGGGAACTTATGGGGTTGGCGAGCTTCGGGCTGGTGGCTTTTGACTGGAGCAAAGAACAGGTCAGGAAGGCTTCGTGGGTCTATTTGCTCGCTTGCGAAGCCGGCGGGCTTTTGCTGGTCTGGGTCCTGGGTATGGGCAACAGCTTTATGGCTGCCGCCACGGCAGGAACGATCATAGCTTTTGGTTTGAAATGCGGTTTCCCCTTACTGCATGTCTGGCTGCCGGAAGCTCATCCGGCGGCTCCGGCTCCGGTATCGGCAGTGATGTCGGCGGCAATGATCCCGCTGGGGTTTTACGGTATTGCTGCGTGGGCACCGTGGGTGATAACGCTCCCGGCTGTGGGCTGGATAGCTTTTGCTGCCGGTTTGACCGGTATGCTTGGCGGGATACTCTTCGGTTCAGCTCAAAGCGACCTCAAGCGGCTGTTGGCGTATTCCAGCGTGGAAAATATCGGTATTATTACTCTGGCATTCGGTCTGGCACTGCTGGGCAGAAGTATAAATAATGAATTGATGATGATTATGGCTGCTGCCGGCGGTATGCTGCATATAGTCAACCACGCTTTACTGAAAGGTACGCTCTTTCTGGGGGCCGGTTCGGTTTACAAATCCATGCACACGCTGGATATGGATGTTATGGGCGGTCTGGTGCGGAAACTTCCGGCAACCGGCTTGCTCTTTACAATTTCGGGTATGGGGATTTCGGCATTGCCGCCGTTCTGTGGCTTTACCGGAGAACTTTTGATTTATATGGCAGCTTTTCATGGTATAGCGTATGCTTCCGGCGGAATTTTTGCTGCCTCGTTGGCTTCAGTTATTGCCCTGGCTCTGACCGGCGGATTATCGGCGGCGGCATTTGCCAAAAGTATTTCGGCAGTCTTTGCCGGAGAACCCCGTTCCGAAGCAGCAAAGAATGCTGAAAAAGAGTCCTTGAGCATGGTGTTGGCACAGGGGTTTTTGGGTTTGATAGCTTTGGCGATGACTTTTGCCGCACCGTTTCTGGTCGGCAAATTCCTTTCCGGCAAGCTCAATAGTATGGTGATGATGCCTTTGGTATACAATGGCGTATTTGCTCTGCTGCTCTGCTGGCTGGTGTTGTTGATGATATGGATGCGTAAAATCCGCAGCAAAAAACAGCCCGATGCTGAAAATCTCACCTGGGATTGCGGCTTTGCTGAACCCACCGCCCGCATGCAGTACACTGCAACTGCCTTTATTCAACCGCTGGCTGATTTGTTTAACGGCGTTTTGCACCAGAAAAAATCCATTGTACCGGTGCAGGGGTATTTCCCGAAAGAAGCGGAATTTACCACCGAAACACCCGATGGCGGCAGCCGCTGGCTGTGGGAGCCGTTGTTCAAAGCGGCAAGTTTTGTTTCCGACAAAGTCAAACGCCTGCAATCGGGTTTTCTGCATATATATATATTGATAATGGTTCTGGCAATATTGCTTATGCTGGGCTGGAGCTTTTTAGCCAAAACAGCTCCGGCAAAGAGTGCCAATGTGGTTGAAAGTGTAAAGGCGGTGGAAAAATGAACGAACACACTTTGAATATGCTTTTGTGGTTGGGCAATATCGTAATTGCCATGCTGGCAGCTCCGCTTTTGATCGGCATAATCAACAAAGTAAAAGCATTTTTTGCCGGACGCAAGGGCCCCAGAGTGCTTCAGCTTTATTACGATTTAGCCAAGTTGAAGAAGAAGTCTTCGGTTTACAGCACTTCCAGAGGGTGGATATTTGAGCTTGCTCCGTGGGGCTCATTGGGCTGCACGATACTTATGCTCATATTGCTGCCGGCGGCATGTCTGGCATCTCCGGCGGCATTCCCCGGAGATATGGTATTGTTTGTCTACCTTGCCGGCTGCGGCAGAATGTTGACGGTTCTGGCGGCTATGGAAACGGCTTCGGCATTTGAAGGAATGGGTTCCAGCCGGGAGTGCCAGTTTTCCATGCTTGCTGAAGGGGTGATTTTAACTGTGTTGGCGGCGTTGGTGCTGTTGACCAAAAACTTCACCCTCTCCGGAGCCCTTACAGTGCTGACCCCGGCGGGCTGGATCTCCGGCGGTACAGCAATACTCTTTCTGGCAGTGGCATTTTATATAGTTATGCTCTGCGAAAACTGCCGGGTGCCGGTGGATGACCCGGAAACCCATCTGGAGTTGACCATGATCCACGAAGCGATGATATTGGACAACAGCGGCCCGGATCTGGCGGCTATCCATTACGGGGCAGCTCTTAAACTGTGGGTATTTCTTTCGTTTCTGGCAACCTTGCTGCTGCCCAATCTGGCGGCGGGTACTTTGGTTGAATTTATAGTGTTTTACGCCTTGATACTGGTCTTGACTGTTTCCATAGGGGTAGTTGAGTCGGTTATGGCACGGTACCGGTTTTTGAAAGTCCCTCAGCTTTTGGCGGGTGCTTTGGCGATCGGTTTGCTGGCAATAGTATTGGTGGCGATTTTCAGAGGAGAGTGGAAATAATGACTGAATTAACTGAAATTGTTTTGGCGGCACTGCTGTTGATAGATTTGGCATTGGTTGCCACCAGCCGCATGCTGCCTTGTATAAGACTGGCGGCACTGCACGGGCTGCTGATCGGGCTTTTCCCGTTGGCATTGTGGAGCAGTCAGCACGATACCATGCCACACGCAGAGGTGTTGATCGTGGCACTTATCGGAGTAGTGGTAAAAGGTATTCTGCTGCCTTATTTGCTTAAAATGGCAATGTATCACGCCAAAGTCAAGCGGGAGCTGGAGCCGTTGGTGGGGTACGCCGGTTCACTGGCAGTGGTGGTGGCACTCTCCGGAGTGGCATTTTATCTCTGGATAAGCAACGGAGTGACCCCGGCGGGCAGTCCCGTGCTGGCGGCACCGGTGGCATTTACCAGCATGATCGCCGGATTGTTTATTGTTATTGCCCGGAAAAAGGCACTTACCCAGGTGGTGGGATTTCTGATTTTTGAAAACGGTATAACGGTTTTCGGTTTGGGTATGGCTGTTGAGTGCGGTCTGCTGGTGGAACTGGGTATATTGCTGGATGTACTGGTATTGGTGTTTGTCATGGGTATTGCCATGTTCCATATCAACCGGGAATTTTCCCATATCGACGCCGACCGGCTCAATCACCTTAACGAAGCAGAGGAAGATGAAACCGACGATTCCGGCGAAAGCGAGGTGAAAGCATGATCTCTTTATTTTTGATATTGCTGCCGCTGGTTGGTTTGCTGGTGGTTTGGGCATCGGGCAATCGCCTGAAGGTGCATGTGGGCGTTATAAATATTACGGCACTGCTGCACTGTGCGGCAACGGCAAGTTTGTGGTTCTTTCCGGAGCTGGACGATATAGCAGCAAATAAAATATCTGAACTTATCGGGCAGGATTTTTTGAGTTTGACGGTGTTGAGCGTGGTATCGTTTCTGAACTTGCTTTCCAGTGTGCAGACCATCAAATACTTCCCCATGGTGCGGCAGAGATTTGTGGAAAATGCCGAAAAGTTTCTCTCGCCGCAGCTGGTGGCGATCTGTCTCTTGGGCTTTTTGAGCAGTATGACACTGGTAACGGTCAGCCGCAACTTCGGTTTGCTCTGGGTGGCGATGGAAGCTACAACATTGGCAAGTGCACCTCTGATAATCTTCCGCCGCAGCGGCAATTCTCTGGAAGCCATGTGGAAATATATACTTATCTGTTCGGTGGGTATCGGGTTTGCTCTTTTCGGCACCATGCTGCTTGCCATTGCCGGTGAGGGCAGTCATGCGGGGATGGATATGCTGCTTTTGAGCAAAGCTGATCTGCATCCGGAATGGTTCAAGGCGGCATTTGTCTTTATGCTTGCCGGTTACGGTACCAAGATGGGGCTGGCACCTTTCCAGAGCTGGATGCCCGATGCTTACAGCGAAGCTCCCGGCGTATTGTCGGTGCTTTCCTCCGGGGCATTGCTGGCGTGTTCGTTTCTGGGCGTGGCAAGAGTTCTGGAGATAGCTCCGGAGAGTGTGCGTGGTTTCTGCACCAGTCTGATGCTGGCATTGGGGTTGATTTCGCTGGCACTGGCAGCATTCTTTATTGTGCGGCAAAATGATTACAAGCGTATGCTGGCATATTCCAGTATGGAACACATGGGGTTGGTTTCCATAATGTGGGCTTTGGGGTTGCACAGTGTGGCACTTTTGCACATTATTATCCACGCTCTCCTTAAAGTGGTGCTTTTTATGACTGCCGACAACATCCAACTGGCGTGCAATACCCAGAAGATCAGCAATATCAGCGGACTTTTGGGAGTAATCAAACGCAACGGCATAAATTACATTTTAGCTATGCTGCTTTTGTGCGGTATGCCGCCGTCGCCCCTGTTTTTTACGGAAATGACTTTGATCAGCAGCAATATTTATCTGGGCGGAGTGGTGCTGGTGCTGCTGTTTGTGGTCTTTGCCGGTATGACCTGCCACGCATTACGCATGACCATGGGCAAAAGATCAGCTTGCACCGCTGACGCCGGCGAAGTTAAAAAGCTGGAACGCTTGAGCAATATACCCACAGTGGTATTGGTGCTGGTGCTGGCAGCGGGATTGCTGCTGGCAGCCGGATTTGTGCTGGGCGAATTTGGATTTGCAACGGTGAGGTAAGCTATGGAATTTGCAAGAATAAAAAATTGTGAAAGTATTGCAATAAACAATATACCTGTATTGGAATTTGCCGGCTTTAAAAATACTTTGAAAGATTTGATCGATAATCAAAACTGCCGGGTGTCACTCTTTACATTTTACGAAGGCAAACTCTACGCCGTTTTGCTTGACCCCACAGAACATTGTTTCAAAGTGGGGGCAACTGCGGTGGAAACGAATTACCCGGCTTTGACCAACGATATACCTTGTCTGCACTGGTTTGAACGGGAGATTTTTGAACAGCATAATATCACGCCCGAAAATCACCCGTGGCTGAAGCCCATACGGTTTGAAAATTCCGACAAACCCGGCGTGACCGATTACTTTACCATGCAGGGCAACGCCGTACACGAAGTGGCAGTAGGCCCGGTACATGCGGGGGTGATCGAACCGGGGCATTTCCGCTTTCAGTGCATGGGCGAAGATGTTTACAATTTGGAGATCGAACTGGGTTATCAGCACCGGGGCGTGGAAAAAATGCTGGTGGATTCTCCGGAAAAACTCCGGGTGCACCTGATGGAAACCATTGCCGGTGACAGCTCCACAGCTTACGCTTTGGCATACGATGGCGTGATCGCTGCTTTGGCAGAAACGCCCCGCAAGAACCTTACCGAACGCTCCCAGATATTGCGGACTCTGGCGTTGGAGCTGGAACGCATTGCCAACCATGTGGGCGACATCGGTGCATTAGCTGGTGATGTGGCTTTTTTGACCACCAGTGCCTATTGCGGACGCATCCGCGGTGACTTTTTGAATATGACCGCTTTGCTCTGCGGCAACCGTTTCGGCAGAGGTTTTGTTACTTACGATGGTGTGGCATACGATCTGCCCAACCATAAACTTGCCGGATTGCGGGATTGGTTTGAGCGTACCGTGGCAGATTTCAAAAATGCCTGGGCGATCATGGCAGATAATCCCGGCGTGCTCGACCGGTTTGAAGGTACCGGCAAAGTTACTGCCGAAGTAATGAAAGAAATTGGCGGCGTAGGCGTTGCCGCCCGTGCCTCCGGTCTGGATATGGATGTGCGGCGTGATCTGACCAATATAGGCGTATACGGCAATCTGGTCTGGAAAAGTGCCCTGAAACACTCCGGCGATGTAATAGCCCGTGCCAAAACCCGCCGCTGGGAGCTGCGGGAATCTATAAGAATGGTAAGAGCATTATTGAGCTGGCTGGAAACATCCAATACTCAATGTAATATAGAAGCCGCCGAACCAACAGCTTTTAAAGCCGATACGCTGGCTGTAACTGCTGTGGAAGCATGGCGGGGCGAAGTTGTGTGTGCCGCCTTTACCGGCAGCCAGGGCAAAGTCAAACACTTCAAGG
>JAZSHD010000199.1:0-12933 GCA_045533055.1 Victivallaceae bacterium
ACGCTATGTTCCCAACAAGGGTCGGTACTTGAGGAGGGGAAAAAGACCTTTTGAGGAAAGGTCCTTTTTCCCCTCCTCAAACTCCACCCCTTTTTTCCAAACCTTTTACCGGCATTTATCTTTTTGCTCCGCAAAAAGATAAATGCCATTCAAATTTTGAAAAAATTCCCAATGCACAGGTATATCTGTCATTTTTATCTACCTACCCGCATTGGGAACAGAGCTAAAAAATATATAAAAAAACAGCAGTACGGATTTACCGCACTGCTGTTTTTTTGTTTTGGGAAATTTCCGGCAGATGTGCAGTAACAATATAACATTGCAGATCGTTACCGATATCCACGATATGGGATAAGCCCACAATATCGACTCAATGGTCTTGAAGTGTTCCAAGGCAAACCGCACCCACAGCACCCGCACACCGCAGGTGCCGGTCAGTGTGGCGATCGCCGGTATCAGCGTGGAGCCAAGTCCGCGGCACACTCCGCTGGTTACATCCATAAACCCCAGCAGGAAGTATACTGTAAACATCTCCTGTGCCCGGATCACCCCAAAGCGGATAACTTCCGGGTCGCTGGTAAAGATACCCACCAGCTGCGGCGAAAAGTAACAGAGTGTGTACCCGGTAATGATATTGAGTACAAACATCATTGCCCCGCAGAGATAGATCGCCTTGATCAATCTGTGATACTGCTTTGCCCCGTAATTCTGCCCCACTACGGCAATAGCTGTGTGGTGCATGGAATAGACGAATGCGTACAGCAAAAGTTCAATATTGTGCCCCGCCGTGATCCCCGCAACAGCCGCCACACCAAAGGTGTTGATGCCGCTTTGCACCACCATATTGGATATGGAAAAACAGCCGGATTGTGCCCCGGCAGGAACTCCCAGATGCAGGATCTTTTTCAGCTGTGTAACATCTATTCTCAAATTACGCAGCAACAGCCGGGTCGCTCCGTGATTCCGCTGCAGCCGGCGGATGACCAGCCACGCGGAAATCGCTTGCGATATGACTGTGGCGATCGCCACCCCCGCTACATCCATCTTGCAGCTTACTACAAAAAAGACATTCAATAGCACATTGACCGCCCCGGCAAAAGTCAGGTAATAAAAGGGGCTTTTGGTGTTGCCCACCGCCCGCAATATGGCACTGCCGAAGTTGTAAACGATCTGGAAAGGTACTCCAATAAAGCAAATTACCATATAGAGTATGGATTTAGCCTGCGATGCTTCCGGTATGGCCGTTATTTTCACCAGCCATTTGACTACGGCAAAGCCGAAAAGCGATGCCGCCACGCCGCCCACTACGCTTACCGCAACAGCCGTATGCACCAGCCGGGTCATATTTTTACTGTCTTTAGCTCCGAAATATTGAGCCGCCAGCACATTTGCCCCGGTGGATAAGCCGGTAATAACATTGATTATCAACGCCGTTATCGCCCCGGTGGCACCGATCGCCGCCAGACTTTCCGAACTGCCCCAGCGGCCGATGACCACCATATCAGCAGCATGAAATGCCAGCTGTAAGAGATAAGTAAGCATCAAGGGGAACGCATACCGCACGATCTTGCCGAAAAGCGGCCCGTGGCTCATATCAATAAAATTTCTGTTTCCAGCCATTTTATCCCATCCCGCAAAGGGTCATTTGCGTTTGATCACCAGTTTGCCGGAAGAGTTTTTATCCAGCGAAAATTCCAGACAACCCTCAATAACCATCTTTGCCGGTATATCATTACCGTTGAAAGTAACGCTCCATTCGCCGGAACCAGCCACATAGAGCAATACGGTTTTATCGCCGGCATTGCCGCCGATCTTCAATTTAGCTTCAGCACCATCGTCCGAAGTTTTCAAGCTCTTGATCCAGACATCGTACCCCACAGTAAACCGCTGGGGCTCAAAGTAGGCTGCGTACCAGTTCAACACCGGCGAGGAAAGTCCGCCGAAGTGACAACACCCGGCTCCCCGGTGGGAACTCATGGAAAAGTGTTCAAAGCAGTATCTGGATTGATCCACTTCGTTTTGCCACAAATCAAGGGCGGTTTGGGCGATCTTGCGGGCAAAGTCCGGACGGTTGTCGTCCAACGCCGCCTTCCAGAAGAACCACTGATGGGGCATCCACACGCAGCCGTTCCAATAGCCGTCGGTACGGAAATAAGGTGCAGTTTTATCCACGGTGGATATACCGATATCGCTCCACATGTGTTCCGGATCGGCAAGGCGGCTGAACAATTTTTCCCGCTGAAAGGTTGTGCAAATACCGGAAACCAGCGGGCTGGCTCCATCCATACCGAAGTTGAAATTCACTTTGCTTTCCGGATCCAGCCAGAAACCAACGGGATTATTTTCCGCATCGTGTTCAACATAGCTGAAAATTGCATCTTTTTCGCTCCACGAATACTTTTGCAATGCTTCGGCAAACCGGGCAATATCGTTTTGCAGAAGCTCCTTATCTTTTTCAATACCCAACTCCGTTGCCGCTTCCAGAAGTATCTTGGCAAAGCGTATGGCGTGGGCGGTGGTCACAACCGGTACGCAGTTGTAGGCTTTGGTTTTATGCACATACCACTGGGGCGGATAATCGTCCCAGCCGCCGGAGTTGTAAAAGTAATCCCAGCTGCGGAGCATGTTGCTCTTGGGGGTATTGTAAGTGGATGTGGCAATATGTCCGGCAATAAAGCTGTAAAACTGCAGGAGTCTGGGGTAGAAAAATTCCAGCATCTCTCTATCCTGCCACCGGTTCCAGATCTCTTTATACAAATACACCTGAACCGGCATGGGTGTACCGTAAAGCAGGAAGGCGTTTTCTGCTCCGGGGTCGGTCACATATACATTCAAATTTTCAATGGCACGGGTTTTATCCAGCTCGGTAAAGCCCAACCCGATAAATCCCGAATCCCAGCTGTAAAGACTGTTGAAATACTTATCCGGCACATGGTGCCGTATGTTGCAGCCCTGCTTGCTGATAGGAAAATTGATATTGGTCAAACTGGTTGCCCGCATCAGCTGCTGACTGAATTCATACTTTTTACCGGCTGCCGAACCGCCGGGTATGCTGGCACGCTGACGGGCGGTGTTGTAGAGTTTTTCCAGATTTTCGCTGCTTTTATCCAGCTTGGCAATGATTTCTTCAGCCTCGGCACAGTTTTCAGCAGTGCAGTAAAGGGTGTAGACTACTGCTTTGCCGCCGGAAGCTACTTCAATGGGAATGATGTAACTATCGTGGCAAAACTCATCGCCAGCACCCAGCCCCTGCCGGAAATACGGATGCCGCAAACCGTAGGAGTAATTTATAAAGTGCGAAAGATTATCCACCCAATATTCCCGCTGGGAGGATTCCGCCTTGCTCCACCAGTAAGCGTAAGCGTGGTCAAGTTTATCGCTGGAAACTGTATTGCATTGCTCAAGAGCGCTTTTTTTCACTTCCGGCGACAACGCCCGTCCCATGGGGGCAAATTTTATATCGCCAATTTGCAGGGATTTATCGCCAATAACAAAACCGTCGATGCGTACTCCCACACCGTCGGCAGCACTGACTATTTCCAGAGTATTATCTTTTTCGAGTACGCCCCGGTAGAGTTCAACCAGCTCAAACTCGCCGCTGCCGGCAAGATCAAAGCTGAACTTTTTGCCGTTGAGGATCACATCAAGTTTCTGACTGTTTCCTGCATCCACCCGGATCCTGCCGCAGATCGAGCCTTCAGCTTCGCTCCAGGCAAATTTATAAAGCAGTTTATCCCCGGCTTTTTCCGCAAAACAGGGCAACCCCTTATCGTAAAAAGGTTTACCTATGCAGCGGTTGTTGACTGTTCCCGGGAAGTTCTGTTCACCCCGCCGCCCTCCGGCAAAAACCAGATTGTGGTCGAACCGGGTATAGGAATAAGCGATTTCTTCATAATCCAGAGCATCCAAAAAGCGGGCATTTTCCGGAATAAAAGGCATTACATCCGGCCGGGGAGCCAGTCTTACACATGCTAAAAGCGAAGTTGCCCGCAATTCGTGAGTATTGTTGACGAATTCGGCTCTGCCCAACCAGAGATTTTTGCCGATATTGCCGTAAGCTGTGTCGCAGTAAAAGTGATCAAGCCCCTCCATTTGCTGGCGGAAAGAAAAATAGCTCAAATCCGGAGCTGCTTCCAAGGGCGAACAACCGCATTCCCGCAAAGTTTCCGGCGGAAAGAAACTTCTCCGCAATATTCCCGGTATCATGCAGAAGTCAAACTTCACACCTTTTTTGCGGTCGGCTATGTGGCTCAACGCATAAATATCCCGGGCAAACGGCCCCCAATCGGTAAGTGATTCAAGGTCGTGGGTATTGATAAGGTAATCATATTTACTCATAAAAACAGCTCCTTTTGCATTTGCTTTCAGACTTAATTTACACCCGCAAAAGCAAATTGCAATCATCAATGCTGTTTTTAATATACTATTTACTTGCTTTTGACCGTAAGATCGTCAAATTTGCGGCGGCTTGCATTGATCAGCATTTTCCGGCAAATAACAAAGAGCATAGCACCGTTGACCAGCGATACCAGCACCCACGATACCGGGTAAGAGATCATCAGACTTTCCATACACCGGTTCATCGGGAAGATCGCAAACACCCAGAATACCCGGAAGGCACATGCCCCCATAAGCGTTACGATCGTGGGGGCAAAGGAGTACCCCAAACCGCGCAAAGCACCGTTGAGTATTTCCATGATTGCCAGCAAAAAGTAGAAGGTCAGCTGATAGTTTATCCGTATCAAACCAAACTCAATAACTTCCGGATCGGAGTTGAAGATCATTAAAAGCGGCATTTTGAATATGTGGCAAATGCCAGTCAAACTCAACGCCATAAATATTCCGCTGCCCAGACAAATGTAAATACTCCGCATAATGCGTTTGTACTTTCTTGCTCCATGATTCTGCCCCACAAAGCTCACCACCGCCAATGCGTAAGCAGTAAATGTGGTGTGGATCATGCCTTCAATGCTCAAAGCCGCCGTACTCCCGGCGATCGCCTGCCAGCCGAAACTGTTGATGGATGCCTGGATTATAACATTGGAAAAAGAGAAAAGCATCCCCTGCACTCCCGCCGGAACACCGATGCGGAGCATCTCTTTTAGTACCGGCCAGTGAAAATGCAGCTTGCTCCACTTGATCTGATACTCCGGACTGCAGGATCTCAACGCCCGCAGCACCAGCACTGCCGCAAGCACATTGGAGAGTTTTGTGGCAATAGCCACCCCCGCAACATCCATCTTGCATATCAGCACAAAAAACAAATTCAGCACCACATTCACCACCCCGGCAATGGTCATATAGATCAACGGCCGCTTGGTATCGCCCACGCTCCGCAATATGGCACTGCCGAAGCTGTAAAGCACCATAAAAGGTATACCTAAACACCATATCCACAAATAGAGAGCGGCTTTATCGAGAATTTCCGGCGGAACCGCCATGATCTGCAATACCGGCTTGGTTATCACCAGCCCCAGAACCGTCATCGCCAAACCGCCCAGACAGGCTATGGCTATGGCAGTGTGCAAGGTGTGAAAGAGAGTTTGCTTATCCTGTGCCCCGGTATAGCGTGCCACCAGCACATTAACTGCGGAACTTATACCGAAAAACAAATTGAGCATAAGGATCGTAAATGCCGGGGCCGCCCCCACCGCCGCCATAGCCTCGCCGGGAGCAAATCTGCCGATCACGATCAAGTCCGCCGCATGAAACATCAAACTCAAAGCGTTGGTCAGCATCAACGGCACTGTAAACCGCACGATCTTGCCCAGCAGCGGGCCGTGACACATATCAATTTGATATTTTCCTTTGATACCCATAATTATTCAGCTTTTCATCCTCTCTTATTTCTCATACAGTCCGCAATTTTTCTTATGTTCAAAAAGTGCCTGCAACCGTTTTTGGTCAAACTTTTGAGCCACCGAGCCGCCAATACTGTTGAAGATTTTCTCGTACTGTCCGGCAAGTTCATCAACTTTGAGCCACGATTTTCCGGCAGCAGCACTGTCCAAAGCCGCCACCACCTCTTGAGCGATACTTTCGTAAAAAAGATTCAGCATTTCTACACCGGATGTAACTTTTTTCAAACACTGGTGATAACGCTGCATGGCGTTGATATGCAAAACCTCTGTTCTGGGGTAGTGCGAACACATCAAATTCCACGGTTTGCCGTCCGGCAATGAGTGGTCGCCGCCGTCCCGGAAATCAGTACGCAGCAGAACAGCTGGCATATCCGCCATCTTGGCAAAGCAGAACTCCACCACGGTTCCGGAATCCAGATCGCAGCCGTCAAAGTTTGCCACAATGCAGTCGCAAGCATAAAGCAGTTCAAAGTCGGCATCGCGAATACTTTGCGAAGTACGCTCAAAAACCTCGCACTCGCCATTCTGCGGCAGCATGATTTTATAACGGTTGCCGGAAATCCGTTCTATCGCCGAAGCCAGCATAAGATTGCCGCCCAGATCTTTGGCATCAAAAAGATCCCCGGCAAAATAAACTTTTAACGCATCCATCCCGATAAAAACTTTCTTAATTGAAGTACAGTTTGTTTAAAATATACCATATAGAGCCTATTGCAAAGATTTGCGGAAGGATTTTTCAGAAAAAACATTGTGCTGCACTTGCAATATTGCTGTTGAAAATGTATATTTAATTAATTACCTCCGGCAAATGCCGGTACATCAAACAAAGAAACCTCAAACACTTAACGGGAGTATATTTGATCTATGAGTACAAGTACGGTCAACACCAGTCTGGATGCTGAACCGCCGTCGTGCAGTATACTTTGCAGCGGTGTTAAGGTTTTCTGACTGTTCAGCGAACAAAATTGCACACTTGCTGCATCAAAAAAGTTACTGCTTACATTTTTGCAACCCGGCAAAGTCAGTATGTATTTTATTTGATTTTGCTGCAAAAGAGAGCAAGCGTGTATTATGTTTAAAAGTTACAAAATTTCTGACGGCCGCATCGTGGAGTGCCCGGAAGATGCCGTCGGGCCCATTCAGCTTTACAGCAACCCCACCGACGAAGACCGGAAGTTTCTGGTGGAAGAGTGCGGTATTGATGAACACACCTACTATTCAGCACTGGACGAAGACGAAATCTCCCGTGTGGAATACGAAAGCAACCATATTGCGGTGATATTGAAACAGCCCCGCCGCTATAACCGGGATAACAAACTCATATTCCGGGTGGCGTCAGCCGGTGCATTTCTTTTCAAAGATAAGATCATCATCGTTCAAGCCGACAGCGTGCCGATTTTTGAATACGGAAAGATGCCGCTGCGGGGCAACACCATACCCGGTGTGCTGCTGCGGTTGGTTTACCATGCGACCCGGCACTTTCTGGAAAATCTGCGGATAATCCGGTCGATTTCTGATACATTTGAAAGTAAAATGGAAACCAGTTTGACCAATAAAGCGCTGGGCGGGATATTTTCGCTTCTTAAAGGTTTGACCTATTATGAAAGTGCCACCGGAGCCAATCAGCTTTTGCTGCTCAAACTCAAAACTGATGCCCGGAAAATCGGCTTTACTGAAGAAGAGATCGACTTTCTGGAAGATATTACTGTTGAAAACAAGCAGTGCGACAATCTGGCGAACATCTATTCAGATATTCTCAACGATATGTCCACAGCCCGGGTTTCCATTGTGAACAACAACCTTTCCAACACCATGAAACTGCTGGCAGTTATCAATCTGGTGTTTATGCCGATAAATGTGCTTACCGGCATGGGGGGCATGTCAGAATTTACCATGATGACCGAAGGTATCTGGTGGCCCTACGCTTACAGCGGTTTTTTCCTGGCGTCGGTGCTGATAGCGTACATAACCTTCCTGACGATCAAGCGTATCGGCATGACCAACCACAAATGATCGGGAGTTTGAGCAATGAAAAAAGCGAAAAAACAAAATAAAAAACATCAGAAGTATATCAAGGCTTCTGATTCCAAGAAACAACGGGCGGTACAGTTTTTCAACCGCTGTACTTTGCTTTTGCTGCTGGTGGTAGTTGCCTCGCTGGCACTTTGCTTTGAAAAGCCTTACGAGCTGGAAAAAGCCTCCATCCACGGCCCTGCCCTCTGGTTCCTGCACTTGACTGCATGGCCCATATTGTTTCTGCCGGGGGTGATCAACAGTTTCAGCTTTGTTCACAATACAGCAGTTATGAAATATCTGATCAACGATAATCCGGCACTTATCCTTGCATTGCTGGCGGGTTTGCTTATTGGCATTATATGGCTGATACTCCGGCGTTACGGTATAAGCTGGTTCGGGGTATCGGGCATGCGTTCAGCAGGGTATTTTATGCTGATTTTTGCCTGCTGGGGTGCGTTTCAGCTCTTGATTTCCGGGGTAATAGTTTTGCAGGATACCAACACACTTATACCATTTCACCCGGTAAAAACGGTCAAACAAGTGCAAAATTCCGCAGGTAAATAGTTGGTAATGTCTAAAATTTTGTGAAACTGAAGTGTTAAATTATTTACGATTACAAGTATACCACACAAGTTATGATTTGTCAAAAATGCCAAAACTATAGCGAGCCTCCGGTGGATACAGCGTGAGGCAATGTCGAGTTTTGCAATGCCCTGCCCGAGGGATCCGGCTTCGTTTTACTACGCCGTGACAAGGTGTACCTTTCGATCCGCCTTCGCATAAAGCTGCGGCGGACAAGCCGAGGTGCAGGGTTGCGGCAAGGCTCGAGATTGCCCGCGATGTGCCACCGTACCTTGATTTGTCACAAAATTCAGAACAATAACAAATAATTATGCAAAAAAATGTATTCTGCTCCGGCGATCTCCTTGACCGCATGACCGGAGCTTTTACCCATCACAATATGGAGCAAGCTCAAGCCGAAGCCGTAGCGATCATGGCGGAATTGCTGGATTGCAACCGGGTAATGGCACAGCTTGACCGCAAAAGAGTTTTAACTCCGGAACTCTGGAACAAGGGTTTGGAAATCATTGAACGAAGATTGAACAACGAGCCGTGGCAATATATTTTTGAACGGGCATACTTCCGGGATCTGACCTTGAAAGTTACGCCAAAAGTGCTGATCCCCCGGCCGGAAACCGAACTTTTAGTCGATTGGGTGATCGACATACTCCCGGAGCGGGGCAAGGTTTTGGATATGGGCACCGGCTCGGGAGCCATTGCGTTAAGTATTGCCACCGAAAGAGCGGATTCACAAGTGACCGCCAGCGATGTAAGCTGCGAAGCACTGGCTGTTGCCAGAGAAAATGCAAGCAATATCGCCCCGGGGAAAATCCGGTTTATCGAAAGCGATCTCTTTGAAAATCTTGCGGGGGAAAAATTCGATCTGATCGCCGCAAACTTGCCTTATGTTACCGAAAGCGAACACCTTGCATTATCGCCTGAAGTCAAACTTTTTGAGCCTAAACTCGCCCTCACCTCCGGCGAAGACGGGCTTGACCTGATCCGGAAAACAGTAGAAAAATCCGCAGAATACCTTGCTCCCCACGGCTCAATAATTCTGGAAATGAGCAGCGATCAAACCGAAACCGTCGCCGAACTCTTCTGCGAAACGCTCCAATACTGTGCCATAGAAATAAAAAAAGATTACACTGACCGCAACCGCTTCGTAGCCGCCAGATTACGCTAACGATCAAAAGGCTCTGTACCCCGTATCGGTCGATAAACAGAAAAGATGGTGAATCGGATTTTATCAAAACATAAATGGCATTATCTATTTGCAACGCAAATAGATAATGCCAATAAAACATTTTCCCTGTTCCCCAAGTTCAAAGCAACCTTTATCGGAAACAGAGCCTTCTTTATTTAACGATTCGTCAGCCCATGCGGGCTCTGCGGTACTCCGTGGCGAACTGGGTACCGTCGTAACTGATACTTTTATCTATGTCAGTAATAAATACTTCCGCCCCGTTGTTCACCCAGGACTGCTTGGCGGCAAGTGCCGTCAGTTCGGGCATGACCAGAGAAACAGCTTCCAGCGGAACTTCATCGGTCTTGCCGGAGAAATAGGGCATTACCTTTTCCAGCATAGCCCGGTAAAGTTTCTTGTTATCAACTGCCACCTGACGAACTTTACATTCGGTAGTGGCGGTCAAATTGAAGGGCAGCCATCTGCTTTTACCCACAGTAAGGATCCCCACTCTGCCGTTGGTAAACTTGATCATGATCTGCTTCTGATTTGATGAACCGATGTACTTGACTGAAAGCACATCCGGTCCCATAGCAGCAATCAATGTTGCATAACCGTGAACACCGTAGTTGAAATCATCCATGCCGACCACCGAATAACCGGTATAGATGGTTTCGTTGGCTTCTTCCACAGCTTTGCGGCAGGCGAGCACTTCATTGCAGTAACGCAAAACCGATCCGCCGGTAACGCGTTTGCCCTGTTTGATCCAATCCAGTATCTGGTTGATTTCAGCCAAATTCCCGGCAACGGGTTTATCCAGATAGACCGCTTTATTGGCTTCCACAAAGATCCGTGCCTGTTCCAGATGTTTATCCCAGTTGGTGGTATGTACGATGACGCCATCCACCAGCGGCAGCATCTCTTCCAGAGTTGCCGGGGTATAAGGTATATTGAAATCTTTGGCGAAAGTTTTGGCAAAGTCTGCGGGGCGGGTTTCGCCGGAATCCCAGCACGCAACTACTTCAATATCTGCCACACCTTCTTTTGCCAGATCACGCATGATCGGCACCCATCCTTCGGGATGCGAGGTACAAAGACCGACTAAACCAATTTTAAAAGCCATTTTTGCAACTCCTTAATATTCAAGAATAACGCCAACAGCCTGTTCCGGATGCTCAATGAGCATATCGCAGCCGGTACCCACATCTTCGATCTTGAGGCGGTGAGTAATAAGCGGAGTAACCTTGAGTTTCTTTTCAGCGATCAGAGCGATCAATTCCCGGGCATTACGCTGGCTGGTGAACTGCACAAACACATCCGGGTAATCTTTGCCGTATTCCCAAGCCGGATCATGATACCCGGCACCGGTACGGGAAGAGGGTCTGATATCCACATTGCCTGACCATGCTCCGCCGCCAACGGTGAATTTGCAGCCGCCCACGGCAACGATCCTGCCCATCTGATGACCGTCGGCAGAAACTTTCATAGCTGCCAGCACACTTTCCCAAGCCTTATCGGCATTGCCGCCGAATGCCATCAAAGCAAAGTCCACGCCGTAAGGGGCGGCAAACTTTTTGGATTCTTCCACAGCATCGACCTTGCGGAAGTCGATGGAGTTTTTAAGTCCGCACTTGCGGGCAATGGCCCGGCGGCTGCGTAAGGCTTCCCAGCAAAGGACTCTGGCTCCGGAAAGCTGATAGAGCTGTGCAGCAAGATTGCCCACGATCCCCAAGCCCAGAGCTATACCGTATTCGCCGAGCTGGGGTTCGGTGCGGCGGACAGCCTGCAAACTGGTGGCAGCAAGCGAAGCGAAAGTAGCTTCTTCGTAAGTAACATTATCCGGGATCGGCACTACCAGATTTACCGGCACAGCGTTGTAAGAAGCGTGTTTGGCACCGCCGCCCATACAGGCTACCCGCATACCCACTTTGAGGTCTTTGACATCGCCTTTGACTTCGATGATCTCACCGGCACTGGAGTACCCGAATCTTCCGGCGTACTCTTTATCTTCGGCGGGTTTTTCCCGCAATGCCCGGGGATTGTTCATTTCGGTTCCGGGGCTGATAAGGGAGCAATGAACTTTTACCAGAACCTCATTATCTTTGAGTTCCGGCATTTCAACTTCCCGACACACGACCTGACCGTTGTAAGTCACAACAGCAGCTTTGCAAACTTTTTCCATAACACTTCTCCTGTGGTTGAGTTATTTTCTTATATACAATAACATCACAAAACACAAAATAAAATACCAATATAACGAAAAATTTTACCATTTTCATAAAAACGGCATTTTTTTACAGTGCTTAAGAGGGCAGTACAGTATGCAAGAAGTTTATTGCCCGGATGTCAGAAGTTCCGGACTGTCGGCAGCGGCATTTTTCAAAAACTTCAGCACCGAATTGATTGCCGGGGAAGGAGCATTTTTACTGCAATAAATGGCATGAGCAGTCTGCAATGGATATTTGCCGGAAAGAATATTTTCTCTGCTGGGCAAGATACCGTTTACTTTGAGTATTTTATACTTACCGTCAACCTTTTCCAGTAAAGCGTTTCCACCGAAAACTATCATATTTTCAGCAGTCTGCACCAAAACTGCACCAGCAGCTGATGAATTGCATACGATCAATTCCGGCGAAATTGCCGAAGTTATATCATTTTCGGCATTTTTCTGCAAATTTTGCCCCATCGCCAGCTTGCCGAACACTCTGCCGATAGAGCTTGAGGCCGCAAATCCGGCAAGTTTGATAACGCCGGGAGCCCCTCCCAGCCGTGACCAGTTGCCAACTCTGCCGGAAAAAATCCGTTTGATCTCCGCAAGGCTCAAATCATCCAGCGGATTATTTTTATGCACCGCCAACACCACCGGCAAAGAGGCGTAAGGGTATTTTGTAAACTTTTTTGCTGATGCCGGAGCGGTCAAGCCATCGTCAGCAACAATGGTTCCAACCGGAATATCTTTGATTTCCTGCCAATCTTTACAGAGAATATCAACTGTCAGATCCTGCGGCAGTTCTGCACTCTCTTTATTGAAGACCCGCCCGAAAAACGCCTGAAGCCCCATGCCGCCGCCGGAAGTATCCCAAATAGTAAGTTCTTCAGCTTTTACGGCAGAAGCCAGCAGACTTGCAAACATCAGTAAAACGGTCGTAAATTTGTAAAGCATCTATGGTATTTCCTGCGGTTGCCTGATATTATTTTTTAACGCTATGCTCCCAACAAGGGTCGGTACTTGAGGAGGGGAAAAAGACCTTTTGAGGAAAGGTCCTTTTTCCCCTCCTCAACTTGTCACGGCGTAGCCTCCGGCGAAGA
>JAZSHD010000058.1:0-21593 GCA_045533055.1 Victivallaceae bacterium
TGATCCAATCCATATTTTACCCCAATTCGCCGCTGCACGACGGAGCGGTGATCATCCGCAACGACCGGATAGTGGCGGCACGGGCGATCTTGCCGCTTTCAAGAGATGCGAATCTCTCCCGCACCATGGGTACCCGCCACCGGGCGGCTCTGGGGATAACCGAAGAAACCGACGCCGCCGTGGTCGTGGTCAGCGAAGAAACCGGCGATATAAGTGTAGCCTGCCGCGGGGCGATCATGCGTGGTCTTTCGGGTAAATCACTGGAAAATGAGCTGAATAAACTTTTAATGAGCAGCGATGAAGCGTCGGAAGCTCTCACCGACATACTTGGTACTTTGGATGAACCGGAAGGTAAAGTCGATTTTCACGGCGACGAAGAGCCCGGTAAAAGCAGCGATGATCCGGAGGTAAAGTAATATGCAGAAAGATACGCGAATTCAGACGATATTGAACTTTATCCGCCGGGATTTCTGGCGTAAACTCGTAGCTCTTGCTTTGGCTTTGCTGCTCTATATGGCGATCAATCAGCGGATCAGCGAAAAGCGGGAGAAGAGCTTTACCAATGTGCCGGTAAATGTGGAACTGCCCTCGGATCTGTTTTTGAACAACCGCAGTGCTTTGCGGGTCAAGGTAACATTAAGCGGCAATGCCAAAACGCTGGACGATATCGACCCCGGAGCATTGCGTATCCGGGCGGAAGTGCATAAAGAGAGCTTTATGCCCGGAACGCCTTACCAGCTGCGGCTGCGGTCGGACGATATAAGCGGTTTGGTTTACGGCGTGCATGTGGATTCGATTTCGCCCCGGGATCTGACGCTGGATCTGGAACCGGTGATCTCCAAAAAAGTCCCCATCCGCCCCCGGTATGACTCGTTGAACAAACTGCCGCAGGATTACGAAATTGCCAGCGTAAGGTTTGTGCCGACTCACGCAGTGTTAAGCGGGCCGGCACAGGTCATGAACTCCATACAGGAAGTCTATACCGACCCCATACCCATTGATGAACAGGTCACCGAAAGTTTTGAGTACGGCTGCACGCTGCGGCTGCCGGGCAAGATCCGCAGCGACCGCAACGAGTGCGAAGCCCGGGTGGAAGTGGTCAAGGCCATGACGACCCACACTTTCCGGTCAGTGCCGCTGCTGATCATTCAAAGTGCGGAGCGTACCCGCAAATTTCAGGTAACGCATCTGGAGCCGGAAACGGTCACAGTGGTTGCCGGAGGCCCCCGCGGTACCCTGGCAAGAATGCACAGCCGGGAAATCAACGCCTCCATAAATCTGGATAATATCGACAAACCCGGCACCTATAATCTGCCGGTATCCATAACCATAACCAATCCGGCACCGGGGCTTTCGGTCAAGAATTTCCAGCCCGCTACGGCAAAGGTAACTGTTCAGCAGGAGTAAAAAGTGGCTGTTTACGGAAATAATCTTCCTCCGGGAGATAAAAAACTCTATACCCAGTTGAGAAATCTCCGCACGATTTTTGATCTGGCGGTAAATGCTGTGATCAATGAAAAACGCTCACTCGACCGTTTTTTAAGCAGCTATTGGCGGGAAAACCGCTGTTTCGGCTCCCGCGACCGGCGGCTCTTCAGCGAAAGTATTTTTGCCTTTTTCCGCTATTACGGCTGGCTGAAAACGCTGCTGGCACCGGAAGAGGCGGAGCTTTTGCAGCAAGGCGCAAGCCGTCAAATCTCCGGCCGGAGCGTTGCCATGCTTTTAGCCGGGGCGTGGCAGCTGGAAAATCTGGAACCGGAACCGGCACACCGTTTGCTGACTGAAGAGTTTGGTTTGCCGCAACTGTCCGGCAGAGAAAAAAATACTGAAAATACTCCCGACTGGCGACGGAAAAAATTTGTTGAAGTCGCTGAAAAATTTACCGGCAAAACCGTTGCCATGCCGGAGTGGAAAGATTTGCAAAGCTCCTGGAGCTTGGACTTTATGCAAGATATGCCCGATATGGAAGCATACTTTGCCAAACTTGCTCAAAGACCGCCGTTGTGGCTGCGAGTGCAGAATTCTCCGGTGGATAGTGTTATCCAGGAGCTTGCTCAAGCCGGGTTGACCATTAAAGCCCATGACCGCCTTGCCAATGCTCTGGCGGTGGTTTCCGGCAGTGTAAACTTATACACTTTGCCCGCTTACCGGGAAGGGCGGGTGGAAGTTCAGGACTTGGCATCGCAGGTGATCGCCCGGGTTTGTGCTCCCAATAAAGGCGAACGCTGGTGGGATTGCTGTGCCGGAGCCGGGGGCAAAACGCTGGCGTTGGCAGAACTTATGCAGCGAACCGGCAAGGTTGTAGCCGGCGATATACGCAGTTATAAACTCGATGACCTCAAAAAGCGTGCCCGCCGCAGCGGATTCCCCAACATCGAAACCCGTCCGTGGGATGGCAACAAGGTTCCGCCCCGGAAAAGTGCCAGCTTTGACGGCATACTTATAGACGCACCCTGCTCCTGTTCGGGCGTGTGGCGGCGGAACCCCGACGGCAGATGGAACTCCACGGCTGAAGATGTGGAAAAAGTTACAGCTATACAGAAAAATATTCTGGAAAATGTACTGAATGCCCTGCGGCCCTGCGGTGTGCTGGTCTATGCCACCTGTTCGGTCTTTGAAGCCGAAAACAGTGCCATGATCCGGGATTTTCTCGCCCGCCATCCGGAGTTCAGACTGGAGCCGTTTGCCGACCCCCTGACAGGCGAAATGACCGATGGCATATTGAAAATCTCCGGAGCAGTATCTGACAGCGACTCCATGTTCGTTGCCCGTATGCGGAGAGTGGATATTTGATTGAAGAAATTATTTTTTTAACCGAAAGGATGGAACATTATGATTTTACAAAAAGTCAGAACCAGACATTACCAATCTTTTACCTTGATCGAGCTTTTGGTAGTGATCGCCATCATTGCTATTCTGGCGGCGATGCTGCTGCCGGCACTTTCCGCTGCGAGGGAGCGGGCAAGAAGCTCCAACTGTCTGGCTAATCAAAAACAGATCATGCTGGCGTATTTGAGCTATTCAGATGTAAATAACGAGTGGATGCTGCCTGCTGACCCCTCCGGCACAGCTTCCAAGATTTGGGTACAGCATTTGCAGGAGATCATCTATCCCAACGAACTGCTGGGCAATATCTGGCAGTATCCGGGGCGTTTCAGTTCATTTGTCTGCCCCTCGGAAAGTACGCCTTTCAGTGCTGCTACCTTTGCTTACGGGCATTACGGCTTGAATGTGGTTGCCTGCGGCAGTAAAATGACTGGCGGCAACAATGCCAGTTTCCCATGGCGGAGTCTTTCAGCGATGGATAACCCATCCGAAGTCTTGATCGTTACCGATAATGCCCGGTTGAAAGGGCATAACTTTGATTATATGATCCGGGAATATGTAGCCCCCCGTCACGGCGGCGGCGACTGTAAAACCGATGCTGACTTTACCGTGTATTCCGGCGAAAATATCAATACCGGTTTTCTTGATGGTCATGCCGAGCAAACCACTTTTACTGCTATGAGCAAAGGCAAGTGGGTCACCCGGGGATTTGACCAGACCAAGATCAATGGTGTTACCAGATAAAAAAACAAAAGGAGTTGGAGTTATATGAAAAAGTCACTTATTGCTATTTTGCTTACTGCATTTTCTGCCGGAGCATTTGCCGAATTTGTTGTAAACCCCGATGCCAATACTTTGTGGAAAGAGGATGGCAAAGCCATTGTGGCAAAACCGGGAAAGAGCCATTTGTCGTGGATGTCCGACAAGCTGGAGATCAAACCCGCAGCCAACGGCGGTTTTACTGTGGAAGCCAACAACCCAAAAGATTACACCACATTGCGTTATGTGCCCATGAATAAAGATTACCCCTATTTGGTTTACCGCATTACCGGTGTGGAAGAAAAAAAGGGTTATGTGGGTTATTCGATGAGCTACACCGGCGTACCCGGCAGCAATGTGGGGCAGGTTCGCAACACCGGAAAAGGGATTTTTGCCGTAAAATTATTTGAAAAATACCCGTTCCCCAACCGCAAGTCGCTGGCGTTCCGCATCGACCTTTACGGGCAGAAAATCACTTTTGACTACATCAAACAGGTCAAAGAGCCGGAAAACTATGTCTTTGCCGAATCGGCAGCTTTTGCTGAAAAGAAGAGCTTTTCCAAGGGCGATAAGATCAAGTTTACCGTAAAACTTGCCGACGGTTGCGAAGATGTGACCGTGCGTTTGTATAACCCCTATCTGCTGCAGACTCTGTATTTGAACGGTCAGGATAAGATCCAGCTCAAACCCACCGACGACACCGGCAAGATCTGGAGTGCGGAAGTGGAAGTCAAGGATTTGAAAGGCTCGCTCAAGAGTAGTGCTTCAATTTTGCTCAAAGCCACTGTTTTGGGCAGCGAAACGATCAAGGAACCCATCTGGGGTGTCTGTTTCTACCTTTATAAATAAGGGATTGCCAAACTATGAAGAAGTTTTTTGCTGCGGCAGTTTTAAGCTGTACCGCATTGGTAGTTTGTGCCGGAAAAGTGGGCGTTGCAAATAATATAACTCTGGATGGCAAACTTGATGAAACTGCTTGGGCGAATGCGGAAAAATACTCCAACTTCACCATGCTGACCAAGCGTTGGCCCAAAGCTCCGAAACCGTTGGCAGATACTGCTTTTTCGGTGCTTGCAGACAAAGAAAATATCTATATCGGGATCAAGTGTTTTGAGCCGGATATGAGCAAGCTCCGAGCCCAAATCACCGGGCGTGATACCAACCGGCTCTGGGCTGACGATTGTGTGGAAATATTCTTTGCGCCGACTGCCATGTCCGATGAATATTACCAGTTTGCCGTGGGAGCTGCCGGAGCGACTTTCCAGATGTTTTTCGGCGAAAAAGGGGTGATCCGCCCCGATGAATTTTCGCCGCTTTACGAAGCCAAAACCTTCCACGGCAAGGATTTCTGGAGTGTGGAAATGCGTATACCCTTGGAAGCACTCTACATGACCCGCAACAAGTTCTGGAAAAAAGAGTGGCTCTTTAATGTGGCACGCCAGCGTATGCAGCCGGAAATTTGCCGCTGGAGCAGTTACGCTGTGCAGCATGTGGCATTCAACGAGCTTGACCGTTTTGAAAAATTCGGCAATTTCCCGGTGCGGCCGCTGAAAAACGATATTTACATCAAAAATATTGCTGCCATACTGGATAGCGAAAACTCCGGCAAACTCATCATGCGTGCCGATCTGGTGCCTCCTGCGGCGGGCAAATACACTTTGGAAATAACTTCTCCGGCGTTGAAAGCTCTTCATAAAGAAGTTGTTACCCTTAAAGGTTACGAAAATACCATTACGACCCAACCGGTAACTTTTGCCAGTACCGGCAAAGGTAAACAGCTTTTTACCATGGTTTTGAAAAATTCTGCCGGTAAAGTTGCCGCCGCCCGCAATTACCGTGCCGAAGTCAACTTTGTACCCATGCAGATCGACCTTGCCCAGCCGGGATACAGCAACGCCTTTTTCCCGGGGCAGAAGTCTGACCGCTTGCAGGGCAAAGTAAAACTTCTGACCGTTCCTGAAAAAGTGATAGCCACGGTTGACGGCAAAAAGTACACTCTTACCGGCAAGGGCTCTATCAGCTTTGATTTGCCGCTGGATTTTGCCGGAAAAAGCTCCATTCCGGTAAAATTCGATCTGGTCAGGGCGGGCAAAATTATCTATTCAAGTTCTATGGATATACGCAAACTGCCCAAGACCGATGTAAGCATGAGCTGGATCGAAAACGACCGTCTGGTCATCGACGGCAAAAATACTTTTGTGCTGGGCTGGTACGGCGGCGAAAGCAACTGGATCGTCAGCCACGCTTTGAAAGAAAAATACCCCACCCAGAGTGCCAAGCACCCGGTAAATGTTACCCAATGGGTCAATATGCAAGTCAACCGGCTGGTTCCCGGTACCGAACAGCGGGAATCCACCCACGATATAAAGCCCTCGCAAAAGGTGCTCGATGCCGTTAAAAAACAGATCGAAGCCAACCGTAATAAGAACTTTACGCTCTACTATCTGGAAGATGAGCCGGAGTGCCGGGCGGTTTCGCCGGTTTATCTCAAATATGTTTATGAGCATATCAAAGCTCTTGACCCCTATCACCCGGTGATGATCATTTCCCGTGAACCGGCTAAATATGTGGATTGTGCCGATATACTCAACCCCCACCCCTACATCAACCCGGTGGTGAGCGAAGAGGGTAAACGCCTGCTGAAAAATGATGTGGATGTTATCCGCCGCCGCTGCAATGAAATCAGCTCTTCCGGCAGAAAAAACAAGATCATCATGCTGACCCCGCAGGCACACAGCTACAACATCAACAATTCCGCTGCGGACTACCCCAACTTTGATGAAAACAACTCATCCTGCTGGAGTGCTGTCTGCCACGGGGCACAGGGCATTACGCCTTATATATGGTATGCACATTGCGGCCGACCTTCCAACAGTTACGGCTGGGATTACCTCTTTACCTCTCTTGACCGGCTGGGTGAGATCATCTCTTCGCCGGAAAAGCAGCCATCAAGTTCGGCAGATAATTCCATGGTCGACACCCGCTGTTGGGTTTATCAGGGCAAATACCTGTATGCGGCAGTGAATGTTTCGCCCCAAAGCCAGAAAGTCACCCTCAAAGTTGACAGCCGCCTTGCCGGCAGATCATGGTATGTTTTCCGGGAAAACCGCCGCCTGACTCTTCCGGAAAAGGGGCTGACTTTGACCATGAAACCTTATCAGGTTTTGCTTTTGACCAGCGAAAAGATGGATCAAAATCTGCCCACACTTGACCAAGTCCGCAAGCGTGTTGAGCAAGATGAACACCGCCGCTGTAACCGGGGCAATATCCTTTTCGGCAAACACCGGGATATTGAGGTTAGCAGCTCCTACTGCGGTTACATGTATCAGAGCTTTATGGAACAGCAGGACTGCATGTTCGACGGTATAATCGACTCCATTGCATGGCTGCCCCATGTATATAAAGAGTTGTGGTACGAATTGGCGTTCCCCAAGTTTGTGCCCAAATTCCGCAAGATACGCATCTGGGGCGACAATCTGGACGGCATGAAGCTGATGATCTGGAAGTTCGGCGAGTGGAAGACCCCGCAAGCCAAAGTCACCAAAGGCAAATACTTTGTGGAGTACGATTACGGCAAAGTGTGGAGCACAGTAAAAGTGCGTATGGAATTTCCCATGCGAAGCTACTCCAACAACTACAAAAACCGTTTGGAACTCTACGAGTTTGAAATGCTTAAATAACGGTAATCAACGGTAGCGGGCAAAGCCCGCTTTGCCGACACAATATCGCAACAGTTGGCGGCAAGGTACCGTCCGACCAGTCCGACCAGTCTGACAGCCGCCATCAACCGCACCGCCCGCGTATGCGGCGTACAGCGGCATACGATATAACATCGTAAGGCGAACACCTGCTTGCCGCGCGACAGATTATGGGAGAGTATGGGAATGTATGAGAGTGTATGGGAAGCGGGTAAAGCCCGCTACAGCCGGTAGACGCTCCGCTCCTGCTGGCAACGCGTTGGGTAATGCCCCGCTTGTCACACGCACACTACCGCACGAGTAAAGCGGCATCCTCCTACGCCGGAGGCTACGGAGGACAAGGCAGCCGCCACACAAACTATCGCCGTGGCGGGCAATATTGTGAGCAGCTGGCGAGTTTTGGCAAGACGATCCCTGAAGGAGTGTACCTCTGTACTCGACTGAAGGGTCGGTGCAGTCAAGGCTCGCCAGATGCCGCAAGATTGCCCGCCAATCAGTACGCTGCTGTGCTTAAGTCAAATCCTGCGGAAGTTTTTAGGATGCTTTCGCCGTTGACCATATACATCGCCTGCTTGGAATCCATTGTGTAAGTATTGCGCATTTCAGTAGCGGTCAGCGGTGCCACATGCCCGTCAAGAAAAGCCATATTACAGAATGATCCCGGAGAAGGCATCTTGGTTTGTGAGTCGCGGACATCGCCAGCACCATGCCGGTAACTGGCACTGGAGGGATATTTTACACTGGTGGTATTGGCGGTCAAATCCATTACCACTCTGATTTGGGTCGGGTCGGAATAGATGGTGCGCCGGTTCTGAAATCTGGTGGAGTCATCCGAATTGAAAACTCCCATAACATACGGATTGGTGCCGTAATGCGTATAGGTCAGCTGGCTGGTGAAGTTACGGGTTTCCGCCGGACACTCCAGACAGGTGGCTTTGGCGTTTTTGTCATATTCAATACCGTAAGGCTTAATGATCGAGTACCATTTTGTCTGCGTGGCTTTGCCGTTTGAACCGCGGTCGCGCCGCTGCCCCGGCGGTATCCAGTCGTCGCTGTCATCGGCATACATGCCGACAGCCGAAGTGATCTGCTTCAAGTTCGCCATACATTTGGCACTTTATTTTCTCTTTTTGTCAATGATATTTTTCATCCATGCGTAATAAATGTCGCCCAGCTGGTTGTAGCCGTCCACGTTGGGGTGTACGCCGTTATCCTGCCGGAAGATCATGTTTTTGGTGCCGTAGCTTGCAGCTTCTTTTCTGACCGGAAAATTGTTTTCGCTGTCAATACCCACCTGACTGGGGAGAATAACTATTTTCGGGTCTTTGTTCCCGAAATACTTGATGATGGCAGCATTCATGGCAAAGTAATTTTTGCTGTACTGCCATGCGGTCTGACCGCACTTGTATTTACTGCCGAAAGCGTCCTGATTGGCGTTGGGCGTCAGCAAGCCGATGCCGTAAACGGCGTTAGGGGCATCTTTTTTGAAAGCCTTTATGGTATCGTCCATATCTTTCAGGATGGCCTGGATGCGTTCAGCAAGATTTTCGTCGGTGGCATTGAATATATCATTGATCCCGGTTTGGAAGGTGATAAAATCCGGGGTTTTGAAGTTGTGTTTTTTCAAATATTCGCCCAGACTGAAAACAAGTTTGCCATCTTTTTGGGTCAAAAATACGCTTTTGCGGTCTTTTTCGCCATCGCCGTCCCAGCGGGTCAGGAATTTGTTCCATGTCCATCCGGCGTGGCCCTCGTGCTTGATTACCTCCGGTATATCCATATTTTGGGGGGCAAAATGACGGGTACCCAGCATGTTTACTTTGGGGTTGCCCGCTTTCTGACAAAGCTTATAGAATTGATAGGGCATGACCGTATAATTTACGATGCTGGCGCCCACCATCAGCACATTTATCTCTTTGCCTTTCCCCGCATCGGGGTTGGCAATGCAAATGGTGGTTTCGCCTTTGGCAACGATTTGATTATCTTCGTTGTAAACGGTCAGAGTCAGCGGAATATTTTTGCCGCTGTCTTTGGCTGTGGGGATATAACGCCAGCGTTTCAAATCGTTGCGGCCGAGCTTGCAATCCACATCAAAAACATAGTTGGCGTAATTGATGGTAAGGAACACATTCTTAAAATAAATGTTGCACTCAATGCCGGGAACGGCGTAGATTTTTTCCGGCAGCACCAGCCGATCCTGACGGGCATATTTTGCTGCAGGAGCCGCCGAATACGCTGTACTGAATAAGAGAGCAGTCAAGGCTGCCCAAAGAAGTTTTTTCATGGTTTTGACCTTTCGATATTAAAATTTATTTAACTTTTTTATCCAAAACATTTTTCAGCCATGCGTAATATACATCGCCAATTTGCCGGTAGCCGTCGTGATTGGGGTGTACGCCGTTGTTCTGGCGTGCCACGATGGTTTTGCTCCGCTGGTTGGCAGGTTCTTTGCGGACGGGGAAATTGTTTTCGCTGTCAACGCCGAATACTGTCGGGATCATGATAATATCGGGGTGTTTGGCAGCAAAGTGCTTTTGCATGGCACAATTCGTATAAAACTGATTTTTGTTTTTGCCCCAGGCAGTCTGGCGGCATTTGTATTTTTCGCCGAAAGCATCCTGATTGGCGTTGGGCGGCAAAAAACCCACTCCCAAAATCGCATTGGGGGCATCTTTCCGCAACGCCGCAATAAAGGTATCGGCATTATCAAGGATCTTTTTGATGCGTTCATCGCGGTCGGCATCGGTTGCCGCAAAAATATCGTTGCCGCCCAGTTGGATGGTTATGACATCCGGGGTGGGGAATTTGTAAGTTTTAAGGTAATCTGCCAGACTTACCACGATCTTGCCATCTTTTTTGTAGAGAAATTTACTCTTGACAAACTTCTTTTTGCCGCGGCCCTTGCCCTCAAAGCGGGTCAGGAAGGACTCCCACCGCCACCCGGCGTAACCCTCGTGCATTACTTCGGCGGGGATTTTTTCGCCCCGGGGGTTGAAGTGGCGGGTGCCGATCATGGTCAGTTTGGGGTTGCCGGGCTGCTGACAATATTTATAGAGCTGTGCAGAATGGATGGTGTAGTTGGTCAAACTGTCGCCGATTTGCAAGATATTGATAACGCGGTCTTTACCGGCATCGGCATTTGCCACATAAACGGTGGTGGAGCGTTCTGCTACCAGACCGTCTTCATCATAAACTTTAAGGGTCAGCGGGAAAGATTTGCCGCCATCTTTAACGGTGGGGAGAAAACGCCAGCGGCGGAGATCGTTGCGGCCGTATTTGCACTCCACATCAAAAACAAAGTTGTTCTGATTGACCGCCAGAAAGATGTTCTTGAAATAGATGTTGCACTCCACGCCGGGAACCGCATAAACTTTTTCGGGCATAAAGAGAAAATCCTGCTTTGCCAGCGTATTAGAGTCAACTTGCGCCGCTGTGCCCGACAATACGGCAAAACAGAGCAGAACTGCCCCAAATAATAATTTTTTCATACCAACTTCTTATTTATTTACACAATTTCTTATTTTCAAGCAAAAGGCTTCATTCTGCAAACGCATGCTGTACTCCGGCTTGCTGTCACTTGCAGCAGGCCAGCAGCCGCAGGAATTGCCGATTTCGCCTTTCCACCATTGCACATGACCATCGACATAGGCGGCATTGGCTCCGCCGTTGTGGGGATGGGCGGTAATGTAGTAGTTTCTACCCATGAGATACCAGGAGCCGCCATCAAAGTTTTTCTCGGAAAGCACCATAAATTTCGAAGGATCATCGATCGTGGAAGTTTTGCGCGGGTGGATAAAATGATCATTTTTTTTAAGTTGATCACTTTTATAGTCCGGACCAGCCACCATGCCGTAATTACCTGTTTTAGCCTTCAAAAATTCATTGGCTTCACATTTATACACATTGGCATTCTGGATATAAGGCCAGATACGGTCGGGGTAGCCGACAGCCCAATCACTTTTGCCTTTTAAGAAATCAGGGAATTCCGGGATCGGTGCTTTATCCTCAGGAACCCCCATCTGCTCTCCGTTGCAGCTTGGAAAATAGTCGTCGTTATCGTTGGAATACATCTGCATACCCAGCAGAAGCTGCCGCAGATTGCTTGAACATGCCGACTGTTTGGCAGCCGCCCGGGCACTGCTCAAAGCTGGCAGCAGCAGTGCCGCCAGAATAGCAATGATGGCGATCACGACCAGGAGTTCGATAAGGGTAAAGCATGCTTTACCCTGCCCATGGGCAGGGTGTTTGTAATAAGTATCTTGGCTGTCGGAAAAACGCTTGCAGCAAAAATGTGACTTTTTTACCGGAAGATCAATCTGAATAAAGTTTTTTTTCATGTTTTTCAACTCCCTATTTTTCGTAAATTTATAAAATTACTCCACAATAAATTCATCTCCATCATTGGCGATAAAAACCGGATAGTTTACCGCCTTTTTTACATCTTCAAACTGGGCTGTATTGCGTCCGGCATTGTGGTTGAAAACCAGCTTGCCGGGTTTTATACTTTTGAAAAGATCAAGGTGTCTGATGGGCAGAAAATGAGTGTTTTCGCACAAAACCAGATCGGCATCTTTAGCCGCTTCAACCGGAAAATCCGAAAGGTCGTTCCGCAAATCCCCGGTGCAGAGGATCTTTTTGCCCTCGATATCAAACAAAAAGCAGTAGGAGGGCAGAAATCCATCGCCGGATTTGATATGCTTATTGGGTATGGCGGTGGCTTTCAAGTAGCCGTCATCGTAGAACAAGCCGGGTTTGATCAGCTTCCAGATGATTTTTTCTTTGCCCACGCCCCGGGTCGCCACTTGCATAAGCATTTCAAAAGCTTTGATGCCCTCGGCTTCGGGCAGCCAGACTTCCGGCCAGAAGCCCTTCCACTTGCCGGGGCGGGTGTAGGGACTGTATTTAGCCATGCGGTTTTTCAGAAAACTGGTCAAGCCGCCGAAGTGATCTTCGTGCATGTGGGTAATGAATACAGCTTTGATGTCGTTGAAATCCAACCCTTTGCGGATGATTTTAGAAGATACATGGCACCCGGCGTCGATCAGATAACTGTATTTGCCAGCCTGTAAAAAGGTGCAGGAGTTATCCCGGGTCATGGAGGGGTTGCCCGCCCCGGTACCCAGCGTAATAATTTTGATCGGTGCTGCGTTCAATAATAACATGGAGAAAAATACTCCTGACAAAATCAGTGTCTTCATTTGTTACCCTTTACTGCAATTTTTCCAACAAACGGAGTGCTTCGATACGGACTTTATCCGGAACCGAACGGTCATTATCTGCCACCCAATGGATCGAGTTGACCAGCTGGGTGAATTTCAGTTTTTTGCCGTCGCTGTCAACTGCGTAAGCGTTGATCACACGCCGGGGACCTTCAACGATCAGTTTGGCGGCAGCGTCCATATCTTTGGAGCTTTTGCCCGCTTTTTTCAGCTCGGCAATGCGGTCTTTGAGCATATAAAGATACTCAACATCCTGCGCACCTTCAATGATACCTTCGGACTGCTTGGCGGGCATTACATCGGTCGGGGAGACAAAGTATGGTGAATATTCGCAAACCTGGGTGTAGGGGTGCCAGCTGTCGCCCTGACCGCCGCCGCAGCCGAATGCCCAGAAGAACGAACCGTTGCCGCCCATATCAAATGCCTGCCAAGCCTGCGCCCGGTAGTAATAAACCGGGTCATTCAACCGGGAAGGCCCGTGGCAGGTGTAGAACCAGAGCTGTTTGCCCTTTTTAACTTCGTTGCGGTAGAATTCAAGTGCAGTTTCATTGCCCGAAATATAGAGCAGATTGGGGCAGATGATGTCGCTGTATTCAAACAACTCCGGCATCGCATTTTTGGGATCGCCGTAAATGGGGTTGGAATAGATGGTAAACCCGGCACCGCTTTTCTTGATCGCCTTTGCCCAGTTGATCATAACCTGATCGTAAGAGTGGTTGCGGGGTTCATCCACCAGATGGAACACGATCTGTTTGGGGTCGATGTTCTGTTTGCGGAGATGGGCGGCAAAGGCGGTCATATAATCTGTAAGCATGCGGAAAAAGCGTTTGGAGCCATACTTTTCGCCGTGCCAGTAGTTTTTGTACCGGCTGGATATGTGAATGCAGTAATAACGGGCATCGGGGAACATGCCCACCCATTTATCCCAGCGGGCGGTATTGAGCTTGCCGGGGTTGAGCAGTTTGCCCTCTTTGTTATATTTGGCACCGGTGGGCAGCACGGAACGCTTCGCCCACGGACTGTCGACATAAATGCTTTTGAGCATTGCCCGATTAGCAGGTACATTGCCGGGAGTTTTGTAGAATTTGCCGCCGTGGTCAAGGTAATCCCAGCCGCCGACATGCATACGGGGGCGGGCGGGAAATTTGACTGTGCTGATGGCAAGTTCCAGCGGCATGGTAAGGGTGGGGGCATTGGGGGCTGTTGCCGTGATGGCGGCTTTATAAAGTCCGGGTTTAAGGTCGGGCTTGTTAAATGTAAACCAGATCTGCCGGCTCATACCCGGATAAACTTTGAGCGTTACCGAATTGCCATTGCCGCTTTTCAGGGCAGAAGCTGTGTAAACATTCTGTTTGGTATCCACAAAAAGCACTTCCCGGCAGTCGAGTTTGGCGTTGGCGGGAAGACCGGTTACAGCAACTTTGTATTCAATAACTTTATCAGTCGGGTTGACGATGTTGATCGCTTCGCTGCGGACTTCGCCAGCCATCATATCCACTTTTACCGCTGCGGGCGTGGAATTGGCAGGCGGCAGAGCAACGGGGTGCAGATTATCCCAGCGGCAATTCTGCCAGAACGCGGGCTGGGTGTAACCATTGGCGGCAAGCACCACATTGTTGAGGGCAAAAATCTCCTCCTGTGCCTTGTGCATCGGCAGAATGGGGATAAAATCTTTATCGGCGGGGCGGTCGAATTTACCCGGATCTTTGAGTATTTCGTTAAATTTGTCAGCCAGGGCTTTTTTCTCTGCTGCGGAGAGTTTGCCCGCATCTTTCAGAATGTAATCAGCATCTTCCCGGAAATGAGTTGCAAGCATAAGACTGTCAATGAATTTTTCCAGCGATTCAGCTTTCGGCCCCGCCGGAGGAGCATCAAGCAGCTTATCATCACCTTTGAATACCATTATTTCATCAGCGAACATATAACGTTTGGATGGATCCTGTCTGATCTGGAAACAGACATATCTGCCTTTGGTCGGCATATTCATACTGGCGGCACGGTAAAGATTGTACTTGTCCTGCATGGGCTTGCCGACTTCTTTGCCGCTTTTTGCCATCAGATCGCCGGTATAATACCAGAGTTTGTTGTCCAGACTCGTAAAGATACTTATTGAATCCGGGAAAGGCACATTAGCTGGCGGATTCGCCGCACAACTGTACATAAAGCCTTGAATAGGCTGGACCTTGCCCAGATCAACAACAACTTCAACAATAGGATTTTTTGACCAGCCAACGGTACTTTTCTGCGTCCAGAAGTGACCGGCAGTGAATTTGCCGTCAGTAAGCTGCACAGCATCGCCCTTGTCCTGCGAACGCTTGTAAGATGCTTTGCGGGACATAGTATAGGGGCGGTTCAATGCCAGATTTACCACCCCGGCAGGCGGAGTGAAAAGCTTTGTCAGCTGAACTTCTTTCTTATCCTTTGCATTCATAAGGCTCACGTCATCGACTTTGGCAGAGCCTTTGCCGGAAGCGGAAATAACAATATCGACTTTGCCGGTTTTGGGCATCCGGAATTTGGCAGAAAAAGTTTTCCAGACATCGGGATTTTTCGGATCGCCCTTCAATATCGCAAGCTGTTTGCCGGTGCTGTCCAGAACTTTTAACACCGGGACCGCTCCCTGGCATTTTATAGCTGCACTTATTTCATAAATGGTTTTGCCTTTGCAAGTTATGCTCTGGCGGATAGTTTTGCCCGCTGCGGAATCATACCCGATGGAATAGGAGTCCAACGCACCATCAGCATCCAGCAGAGTCCAGCTTTTGCCGTCAACCTGCCATCCGTAAGGAGCTTTGCCCACGCCGTTGAAGTTTTTTTCGAAGCTGCCGTTTTCCACCAACTCGCCAGCCAGCAGAGAGCTGCCGAGTGTTAACGCCCAAATTGCACATTTCTTTAACATTTTTTGATCCCCTTATTTTTCAAGATTCGGTCTTTCTGAAGATACTTCTTTCATTACAATATTTTTGCACGCTCTGGTGCTGGCGGTGTGGGTGAATTTATCGCTTGCGTTGCTCCAGTCGATGCGGAGTTTATCAAAGTAAACATCTTCGGCGTTTTCTATGTGGAACGCTTCCGGCGGGCAGTTGTTGCGGACCTCTGTATAATAGGGTTGTTCGGTGATATCTTCGCCCCCATTGTAGACAAAGTTCAGATTGTTGAAGTTTATCCTTTTTACCGGATACCCCGGATTGCCCTGGATCAGACTGCCCCGGTTGGCACTGCCGCTGATGTTGGTGAATTCAAGGTCGCTCAAATGCTGTTCTTCGGCATCCAGCGGGCCTTTGATAGAGCTTTGGATAAGAAACGGGCGTTTGCACTCCATAATTATATCGTGGAATTTTACATCGTGGATGTTCACTCCGGCATAAGCACCATACTTGCTGACCACGCAAATACCCGTGCGGGTTTCCCTTATCACCAGATTGCCCAGCACCGCTTTGCGGATAATGCCCGAACCTACGCCCACCCGGATAGCGTTGCAGCAGGTTTTGAGTATGCAGTTGGTCACCACTACATCTTCGCAGGGGCGATCCTGATTTTTCAACTGCTGCAAATCGGCACGCAAGGTTATGCAGTCGTCGCCGGTATCAATAATGCAGTCGCTGACCGTCACCCGACGGCTGCAGTCGATATCTATACCGTCGCCATTGCGGGTACGCCATTCGGTGAAAATCTTTACGCCGTAAATAGTCACATCTTCGCAACCGTGGATGAAACATGTCCAGTAAGGAGCGTTATTAAGCTCCACATTCCGGATATTTATGTGGTCAGACTCCACAAAGTAGATCATCTGCGCCGGTCGCCACTTATCCACTTCGTACTTGCCGCTGGGCAGGGGCGTGTGCTGAAACGCCTTGCGGGAGCCATCAATAATGCCGTCGCCGGAGATGGTCACATGACTGACTTCCACACCCACGATCAAATGTGCCCCGGAGGCTTCTTCGTGATAGCGGGGGCGGTTCTGCACGCAAAAGTCGTCGGCATTGTAGTCGGCAGGGTCGCTGCTGGCTACGATCTTTGCCCCCTGTTCCAGATACAAACCGCCGTAACTTTTCAAATAGAGTGTGCCGGTAAGGTAAGTACCCGGCGGAAAGTTCACCATGCCCCCCGCATCAATAGCTTTCTGGATGGCAGCGGTATCCATAGTTACGCCGTCGCCGACGGCACCGAAATCACGCACATTGTTCATTTGGCAAGCTCCTTCAATCCTTTGACCGTGGCTTCCACCAGTTCCTGACCGCCTTTGGGCGAAACCGGACACTGATTTATGGTTGCCGAATAACCTTTGTTATCCACGGCTCGTTGGGTGGCAAGGTAGCCGCCCTGCTGATCTCTGCCCAAATGTCCGGCAAGTTCCACTACAAAGGTCTGAATAAAGGGACTGCGGGCCTGTATACGGTGCATGTAGTCCATAAAAAGCTCAAAACCGTTGCTGGCAAATGCCACATCGCCAATGCGTACCAACCGGGCTTCGGTGCTGTGTTTGCCGCCTTTTTTCTGGCGTTCAGCCTTGGCAATGATCTTTTTGGCGCCGTCGATGCGGTTGGTCAGCAGGAAGTTGTAATTGCCCCGCTCTTCCAGAGTGCCGTCGGTTTTGTAAGGTGCATTGCCCCACTTTTTCATGACCTCGTGAGCCTGTGCCAGCCGCTCTTTGGTTATAACGGTGGTATCAAGCTCAAGGGGAACGATCTTGTTCCGCAGAACGATGTTGCTTACTTGAGCTTTTTTTGCCCAGGCAAGGGTTTCTTCAAAGGCGGCAACGATGCGTTGGGCGTTTTCCATACGCATAGCTTTGCGGTAGGCAAGGAACTCCCGGGTTTTGGGCGTAAGACCGGGCCAATCGAGGCTGTCGCCGAAATCTTTCAGGAATTTTTCGCCGTATTTAAGTTGGAGCTTGCGTTTTTCAGCTTGCAGAAAATGTCCGCCGTATGCCATCAGATCCCCGGCTCCGGAGCATTGGGTCAACACATAGCACCCGGGATACTTTTTGCGGAAGATCTCCCGCACATCGTGCCAGAAATCGCTGGTGTATTTGCGTTGGGGGCCGCTGGAGAGCTGACTGGTGGCGGCGGTGTTGATGATAACGCCGGTCAGTTTGCCTTGCATGTCAAAGGTATACAAAAACTGTATGTAGTTGTCGGTGCCATTTTCGTAGCCGGAAAATTTGTCGTCATTGGTTTTGCCGTGGATAACGGCATTACCGGCGTAAGCTATGGAGCTGCCGTATTGAGTTTTGGGCCGTTTGGAGAGATCGTCAAAGTAGACCATGCGGCGGTTGAAACTGGTCACTCCCAAGCCGTAACCCCACGCCACCTTGCCGGGTTGGCGGTTTTTCCACGCAGTTTTGGCAGCCTTGACCACCTGTTTGGCGATGTGCTGACAGATCTCCTTGCCGCTCATCAAGTTGAACTCTGCCGGGACGCCCTTGCAGGAATAGTAGACATTGAGCGAACTGTGGGTGTGGGTAGCGTTGATAAAGAATTTATCCACCGGGAGTTCCGGGGCAACTCGTTTGGCTTCCGCCACCACTTCCGGCAGAATATCCCGGGAAGAGATCACATCCATCGAAACAAAAATTACCGAGTCTTTGCCGTTATCCAGCACCAGACAGGTTGCGTAAATGGGGTCGGCACAACCGTAAGAGTAGCGGAAACTGCCATAACCGGGCATTACGCTGGAACGCCCGGGGTCGATGGATTCAATGGCCCAACCAACTTTGACCGGCGCACTTTGACCAAAAACCGCCACGGCGGCAAACAATGCACCGCAGCCCAACACTAATTTGCTTATTTTCATAAAACAACCTTTCTGATTTTGTTTATATTCTGCAAAATAAATTATACGCAAAAAAAGCGGAGTTGCAAGCGGTTTGAATAGGATTTTTGTATCAATAATAAGAATTTCGTATCAAAAGTTCCAAGGCAGTTGAAATTTTTTTGATTTGTGCTATTTTTAAGGGTATAACATGTAATTACAAGGAGTTTAAGGGTGGAAGATAATTTTCCTGAAAACTTTGGTTTGCTGCCGCAAGTCTGCTATATGGCGATTGCGGATTTTACTTTGCACCATCGCAACGAGTGGCACAACTCCCACCGCAGCGACCTTATTTACATTATTTCCGGCGGCATGACCGTTATACTGCCGGGGGAACTTAAATACCCGGTAAAACCCGGCGAGGTGCTGTTAATGGCAGGCAATGTGCGGCACCGTGACATATTCAAAACCACCAAAGGCATCAAAGCCTTGATCGTATCTTATGTGTGGGCAGGGGATAACGATTTTTTTGCCTGTTGCGGCAAGACCCCGGTGCGTAAATTTTCTGCCGAACAGCTCCACGATGTCCACTGGCAGCTGGAGCGTATGCGGGAAACATTTTTCCCTTATAAGGACGGAAAGCAGAAAAAGAGCCTGCTTTCGGAAAGCCGTCTGCACACAGTTCTGCTGCTGCTTTACAACATCATGCAGGGCAAAAGTGCCAACAGCGAAGAGCCTCCCCCAGCCTACCGGGCGGAAGAACTTTTGCACGCTGCCGAAAATTACATACGGCGGAACTATTCATCTTCCACTCTGAACCGGTCGGAGGTGGCGGCGGCTTTGAATGTAAGCGTGCCAACTCTTTCCCGGGCGTTTGAGCGTTTCAGCGGCTACACTTTTCTGGAATACCTCACCCAGGTAAGATTGGATGCGGCAAAGAAACTTTTGCAGGATGGTGTTTGCCGGGTCAGCGAAGCAGCCATGCTTTGCGGATTTGCCGATCCGGGGTATTTTACCAGGGTTTTTAAAAAGACTTTCGGCAAAACCCCGGGCAAATACCGTTGAGTTTTATTGCAAGTGCAGCAAAGCCGCACTGCCGGGTACCGGCATAAAGACTTTGCCCGCAGAACTCAATTCGACCGGAGCTGTGGAATAAAGCACTTCTGCGGCGGTAAAATCCGGCAGCTCCAGCACCGCACTTGCGGGGGCCGCTGTTTCCCGGAAAATCAAAAGGTACCCGGTATCGGCATACAAGCCGGTAATGGATTTGCCATCGGGGCACCCGCCAATGGGTGTGATAAGCGAATCACGCCAGCAATTCCGGTATTTTTTCTGGATCGCCATGATTTCAGTCAGCACTTTTGAGCGGTCAGCTGCCAGTTGTGACGGCGTAAGCCAAAGCAAAGGACTGGCAAACATGGGGATCATTGCCCAATACGCAAAATCATACTCGGTGGGCAGGGGAAGGTTGGTCATGGTATATCGCTCAACATTGATATTATCCGGCGAAGGCACTTCGATCTGCAAATTCTGTATACGGCAATACTTGGCAAGGTTCCATACATTATTCAGCGTGTTGCCCGGGTGGTAGGGGTGCGTTACCCATTTATGGCAGCAGTAACGGTTTTCCAGAAAGATCAAGCCGTATTCAGCAAACTTCCACAAGCCGCCCCGGGTACCGTTGGTAACATCCAGATTTACGGTGATTTCGCCGTTGGAACGGTTGTGGAGTGCTTGCAGGAGTTTGCCGAAATTTTCTTCGGCAGTGTAACTGTTGAAAATCACACCGTCGAGCTTGAAACTCTCAAAACCGGAGTTCTGCCAGTGATTTATCAATATATCGCAGCTGGTCTGCCAATCCATGTAGGCTTGGTTGAGCGACGGAGCAAACCACAGCGACAGCTTGATATTGTTCGCTTTGGCAAGTTCAACAAGGGGGGCAAACCCTTCCGGCAGCAGATCACTCCGGGTGGTCCAATAAGCAGCATCAAGTTTTTGGTTGTGTACCGCCATATCCGCAAGACCGCCATGCTGATAGCCGTCGTCGATCTGGTAAGTATCAGCTCCCAGTTTGCCTGCCGCAGCGATTTCAGCTTTAAGAAAATCTTCGTTGAGAAGTTTGGGAAAACACCCGCACCCCCAGGGGTTTACAGTAATAGCTCCATAAACTTTGCTCGCAGCCGCCTGCCGGAGGCGTAAATACTGTTTGATAAGTTTTGCTCCATTGCCATCAAGTGCCACACCGCAAACTACCCGGTTGGTACGGAGAACTCTCCCCGGCAGAATGTCGTCGGGCGTTATGCCGCTGCCCAAACTGGCAATCCGGGAACCGTTGACCAGAAAATCCCCCGGTTCATTGCCCCGGCGTTCCATGGAGGGAGGAGCTTCCTGCAAAAAGAAAAATTGAGCGTGGGAAGGATTTTCCGCCAGCAGGATATTGCCGAAAACCTCTTCATTTTCCACAATAAAGTGTTCCAATACCGGCTCATCAAAGTAGTCGGTACGCATCTGAAATTCCACGGATTTGACCGCCTGAAAATCCGTGAGCTGCAAAGCGTCAACAATGGTCAGACTGCCGTTGACTCTGTTGGGAGTTTGAAAGGTCTTGCTCCGCTGCCGCTCGTGCCAGTAAAGCATGGGAGTTACAGCAGAACAAATTTCACTTTCCACAGCCATAACCGGCAGTTCCGGATAGACTATATAAGAGATTTTTATGGTAAGATCCCGCCCTGATTCGTGGGTAGTGACTGTAAACTTCGCACCATTGCCATCCGGAGCTTTCAGCAGAGCATATTCAGTATCAACGACTTGATAGGCACAGCGGATCTCGGCATTGCCGGGTTCCGGAAAACCTGCCAGATGGAAGTCCAAAGCAGAATTTTCAACAGCAACACTCAAATTGCCAGATAGCATAGATAAAGTTTTCGGCAGCCCCAACGACCAGTCAATAATGCGTTGAAAGGAACTGTTGCCCAAAGTAAGAGTATTGTTTTCCCAGGCAAAGTAAATATCCAAATGGGTGAATTTTTCCATAAAACAAGCTCCAAAGCACTTTTTTAAACTGAAAAGAAGTATAAAATGCAAATTTTGCAACAGAACAAGCTACAGTTATCAGAAAGAGGCAGAGATGTGCGGACTATCTTTTATCGGCAGCAATATGGTATTTGCCGCACAACCAAGGGGGGATTGCTTTCCCCCCTTGAACCCCGGTGCTCATTTGGCTGCTATATCCAGCGTAATTCCTAACAACTTTAAATTAACGGCGGGGGCTGCCGCCCCCTTAAGCGATTTTACGGCTTGCCGTAAAATCGTCCTCAAACGCCGGATGGCTTCGCTC
>JAZSHD010000036.1:0-25081 GCA_045533055.1 Victivallaceae bacterium
CCGTTCGACCTCGCAGCTTGCTACCTCGGGTTTGCAGGAATTCATCCTGCAAACTGCTCTCACATCCGCTCGCGGGGCTGACCGCCCTTGTTGCTGTTGGCTAACAACATCAACAGTTTTGCAACATTCCCTTAAAAAGCCGCTTACTTTTTCAAACAGCCTGCCACCAGGAAAAGTACCGCCATACGCACTGCCAACCCGTTGGTCACCTGCTCAAGGATCACCGAGCGGCTGCCGTCAGCCAATTCGCTGGAAAGCTCCACATCCCGGTTGATGGGGCCGGGGTGCATGATAAGTGCATCTTTCTTGAGGAACCGGGCAGTCTGGCTGTTAAGCCCGAAAAATCTGGCATATTCACCCGTGCTGGGGAAGAAGCCCGACTCCTGCCGCTCCCGCTGGATACGCAGCATATTCACCACATCTGCGTCGCAAATCGCCTCTTCCAGATTATGGCAAACTCTTACCCCGACAGTTTCAAACTCTTCAGGTACCAGCGTGGAGGGACCTGCCAGCGTAACTTCCGCACCCAGTTTGAGCAAACCCCACACATTGCTGCGAGCGACCCGGCTGTGCATAATATCGCCAACAATGGCGACTTTCAAACCTTTGATCCTGCCTTTGTGTTCCCGGATGGTGAACAAATCCAGCAATGCCTGCGTGGGATGGCTGTGGGCACCGTCACCGGCGTTGACCACCCCTGCCCCCACCCGCTGGGCGACAAAGTTTGCCGCTCCGGGCACCGGATGACGCATTACCAGCAAATCCACATTCAGTGCTTCGATATTCCGCACGGTATCCAGCAAACTCTCGCCTTTGGTAAGGCTGCTGGTGCTGGCGGTCACATTGACTATATCGGCACTCAACCGCTGTTCGGCAAGCTCAAAAGATACCCTTGTGCGGGTGCTGGGTTCAAAGAAAAAGTTTACCACGGTTTTGCCCCGCAATGCCGGAACTTTCTTCACTTTCCGGGCTGAAACCTTTTTGAATTCCGCTGCGGTATCAAGAATAAACTCGATTTCCTGTGCTTCAAGATCGTACAAGCTCAACAAATCTTTGCGTGTCCACTGAAAAGAACTCATAAACCAAACTGCTCCTTATTCTGCCGGGTGCTTTTTCCAGGCTACTTCGTAGACCCCGTCGGCACCGTCTTCATCACTGAATTCCACTAAAATCTTGCGATCCATCTGGCACTGCATCGTCCAGCCGATGTAATCTGCCCGGATGGGATACTCCACCCCGCCCCGGTCGATCAATACCGCCAGCCGGATCAAAGCGGGTCTGCCGTAATCAGTTACCGCATCCAATGCCGCCCGGATGGTTCTGCCGGTGGAAAGTACATCGTCCACTAAAATCAAGCGGGCGTTATCCACATCGAAAGGTATCTCCGTTTCCCGGATCAGGGGCAATGCGGTACGCTGCCCGAAATCATCCCGGTACATGGAAATATCCAACGTGCCGAATTCAAGCACAGCCCCTGTCCGCTGCCGGATCACTTCGGCAAGGCGTTTTGCCAGCGGCACACCCGCTTTATAAAGCCCGACTAAAGCTACATTATCCAAACCATCTTTGCCGAATTCGCTGATAATGCTGTCGGCAACCTTATTGATCGCCTGAAGCATATCTTCAGCGTTCCGCAACAAAACCCGATTATCCAAATTCAACCTCCTATCGGAAAAATCCACTCAAAATTCATCAACATAAAAGATAACTCCAAAAGTGCAATAATTCCAATCACAAACTGCAATTTTTATGTATTTTCGACTTCGGAGTCAACTTCTATAACTTCAGAACTGTTTTCTCCGGCAAATTCATCGCTTTGGAACCGCTTTGGGAGTGTCAGGCGTTTTTTCAATTTTACGCCCAACTCCGCTAATTCCTGACCTTTTTTAACTATGCTGTGTCTGCCGTTATCGCCCCGCAGAACCCCGGCTGACTCATTAAAACTTTTGTTGGCTTTTTCCAGCAGATCGCCCACTTTATCGAAGCTGTCGTAAAACTTCTGGAGCCTTTCCAGAAGCTGGGCAGCACCGTCGAGGATCTTCTGCTGATTGCGGTCTTGCTCGTAACGCTTCCAGCCTATGTGGATAAGCTGAAGCAGTGCCATAAGATTTACCGGACTGACCAGCAGGACTTTTTTCTCAAAACCGGTTCGCCACAAGTTTATATCGCTGTGCATGGCAAGCTCGTAAGCTCCGGCGTTGGGCATAAACATTATGACAAACTCCACAGCTTCCTGATTTTCTTTATTGATATAAGCTGAATAATTCTTTTTTGCCAAGCCTTCCATGTGGGTTTTAACGCTTTTGAGGTGTTTGGCGGCAGCGGCTTGCCGGGTATCAGGGTCTTCGGCATTGACATAATCTATATAATCATTCAAACTTACTTTGCTGTCAACGATCACCACTTTGCCGTCGGGGTAATTTACCACCACATCGGGCCGCATAACCTTATTGGTTTCGTCGTTATGCAAAGCGTTATCGTCATCATCTTTAAGCGTAAGCTGTTTATGATAATGAACTTTCTCGATCAATCCCGAACTATTGAGTATTTCATCAAGGATCATTTCGCCCCAGTTGCCCAGCATTTTATTGTCGCTGCGTAACGCTTTGGCAAGCCGGGTGGCATCTTCGCCCAACGCCCGGGAGCTTTTCATCAAAGCATTGATCTGCTCGGCAAGGCGGGCGTGATTTTCCAACGCCTCCTTGCGGGTAAGATCGGTACTGTTTTTGAACTCTTCCAACTTGGTTTTAAATGGAGCAAGCAGCACATCCAGCCGGGTCGAACCCTGTTTCTCAAAATCAGCACTCTTTTCGGCAAGGATCTTTTCGGCAAGAACTTTGAATTCCTCTTTAAGCATATCGTACTGCTTTTGGGTATTTTCTTTCTGCAGATCAGATTGGTTCTGCATCTGCTTTTCCAGCAGAAGTTTCTGCCCGGCAAGCTGCTGCTCGTAAAGCGATTTCTGCTTATCAAGTGCTTCTGCATGCTGCTTTTTCTGTTCTTCAAGCTGTTGAAGAAAGAAATTTTTCTCAACTTCCCGCAGATTTTCTACAAATTTGACCCGCATGCGACCGATAAAGAAACCGGCAAAACCTCCGGCAAATGTACCGATAAAAACTGCGGTCAATATATCCCAATTCATCAAAAACAGCCTTTATTTCTGATTGGCAAGCACCGCCTTGACCGCACAGTAAAGGGTGTCAGCCATCTGGTTATAACCGGCAATGCTGGGGTGTACGCCGTTGTTCTGGCGGGTTATCAGCTGCGGATTATCCAGATTTACCGGACTTGTGATCACCGGATAGTTGTTTTCGGTATCAAAATTCATATAGACCGGCACTACGTGCAGCCCCAGCTTTTTGGCTTGTTTAGCCAAAGCCCGGTTGTAGTAATCCAGATTTTTCCGGTACTGCCAGGAGCTTTGCTGACAACCGTAACTTGCACCGAAACCATCCTGATTGGAGCCGGGTATGTGCTGGAAAATAAAGATTTCCGGAGCCGGTTTGAGCTTGCGGAACTCAGCGATAAGTTTTTCCATATCCTTCATGGATTTAGCGGTGACTTCGACGATATTTTCGTCGGTGCAGAGGAAGAAATCGTTCAAGCCCAGCTGGAAACTCACCGCATCAGGAATTCGACCGTTATTGTTGATAGCAAAGTACTTATTCAAATCAAACTTATACTCGCCTTTTTCGTTCTGAAAAATAAACGGACTGTTGAAGCCCACCGGGCGATCCGGGTGCATGCCATCCATCTTGCGGCTGCCGGTGTATCCGTAACGGGTCATGAATACATGCCAGCGCCAGCCGCCGTACCCTTCATGTTTAGCCCCGTCTTTGCCCCGGCTGCGAGTGCCGATAGTTTTGAAAACCGGGTTGCCGGGGCGTTTCATCAAAGCCGCCATGCGGTTGGGGTAATGCCCGGCATTGGTCTGGCTGGCCCCCACAAAAAGCATGTGGAACTCTTTGCCGGCACCGGCATCGGGCGGCAGAACGATGAGCTGCACATCGGCTTTGGCTACAATGCCCTGCATGGAAATCACCCGCAGCTGGAGTTTGTAGGAGCCAACCTCGTCAGCTTTTGGGGTATAACGCCACCGCTTGAGGTCGTTGCGGCCCTTTTCGCATTTGACTTCAAACACATAATTGGCGGGATTTATCACAGTTACGATATTATTGAAATATATGTTGCATTCCACGCCCGGAACAGCATAGATTTTTTCCGGCAGCAGCAATTTGACATCTTCCGCCACAGTGCCGAAACCTGCAATACAACTGAACGCCAGCAACAATTTTTTCCAACTTGATTTAGCCATAAAAATCTCCATTTGTTTATAAATTGTGTCACTTAAAGATATTATAGCACAATATGCCGTTTTTTCAATAATGATTTACCAGAAATAAATAAAAAGCTCAAACACTTTTTTCATGTTCGAGCTTTTTATTACCAAAGTTTATCAGATGTTTCCGGCAGCCACGTTGAAGTGGGTTTCGCTGCCTTCGCGTATCTTCAAGGGCATATCGTGAGATTTGAACGGTATCAGCAGGATCGTCCAGTTGGTGTAGCTGGTGGAGGCTTCGATACCTTTGATGACTTTGACCGGGGTGCGGTCTTTGGCGTTAAGTATATTGAAAGCAAATCTGCCGTAACCGGAACGGGTCAGCTTTTTAAAAAGCGGTATTTCCGGAATGGCTACACTTATGGATGTATCCGGTAGGGGTATGGGCAAAGTCGGTGTACCGATCATAATGCTGTTGGCATCGGTAGCCAGCACGCCGCAAAGTATTTGCACGATGTAATCAGCCGCTTTGGCATCCCGGCAAACCTGCAATCCCTGCTGGGCAAGGTGCATTTCAAAAGTGCCCTGCACATAGGGTTTATCCACTTGAGGCGCCAGGTAATCGTACTCAATAAAGATTTTTTTGCCTTTGTAAGGAGTAAAATCCGCATAACCGATGCCGTTTTCCACCACAGTTGAAATCAAAAACTGTTCCACTGCAGTCCGCCCGGTGTCGCTGGTGCGGGGGCTGGAGCAACCCAGAATAAACAAAGTGCCGAGAGCCAGCAAAATAGCTGCCGATTTAGAGAAAAATCCCATTATAAAATTCCCTTTCCATAAATTTTAAACTCATATTTCCCGTAAATATGAATGGGTAATATACAGTGGAAAATCAAACTTTGCCAATATTCTTCAAGTTTTTGTCAGGAAATACATTTTTTTCATTAAAAATCAACAGGGCAAAAGGTATATGGTAAAAAAATCACATAAAAAGCACTCCCCAGTCCTGCGAAGTACCATCATCCAACCAATCATCATCGCAATTCATTTATTTGCAAATATTTAATTACATACTGTACCAAATAAAAACAATACAGTTGCATTTTTTTAGAGGATTTAACACTTGAGTACCGCTGCATATATATTGACTTGCACAAACTTCTATTGTATATTTTTTTCGGACAGTTGTATTGGCTTCGTAAAAACAAGGATATTTTTATGATAAATAAAAAACAAATCCTTTTGGAAAAATACCGTCAGGAATTGCTTCAGCGCAATATGCCGGAAAAACACCGTTTGGAATCGATACGCCAACTGGCAGCCAAATTTCGGTGTTCTCCGGGAACAGCCGCTGCCGTCATGCAGGATCTGGTTGCCGAAGGATTGGTCTATCCAGTTCCGGGGAAAGGTTATTTTTTCCATAAAAAATCATTGCCCCGCAAAAAGATCGGTTATCTGGGGCAAGCCCCGGCTCCTTTTATTGATACCACAGTCAACGAAGCTCTGATTGCATTGATGGATCATCTGGAGAGCAGCAAAGATGTGGATATAATACACATACAGTACAGAGCTTTGCAAAACATTGAATCCGGCAAAAAACTACTGCATAATCTGGATGGATTGCTGGTCCATGCCAGCTTTTTGGATGATAACAGTTTGCTTATATTGCACACATTCAACAAGCCCATAGTTGTATTTGGTGCTTTTTTTCAGGAAAAACGTTTGAGCTGCAATCAGGTAATGGCGGATTTTTCCACCGCATTGAAAGAGTTCTGCCAATGTTGCGATCTGAATAAATATTCCAGAATAGTACTTATGCAGACCCAAACAAGAAACTCTGCTGCAACTGCTCAACAGCTGATCGATTACTTCAACATGATCGGTGTCACATCCCGGGTAATCATTCAGGAAACCCGGGCTTTGACCGGATATAGCAATGTGATATTCGGTCATACTCTGGCAAGCAGTTTTACAGAAGATGATATAAAAAACTCACTTTTTATCCTGCTCTCTGACCATATCAGCTGCGGAGTCTATTCGTATATTGAGGAAAACGGACTGTCACCGGAAATGCTGCCGGATATATTGAGCGTGGATAATTATGAAGGTCATGATCCGGAGCTGCAGAGCAATGCGTTTTTTACCACCATCGACCGCTCCATTAAAGAGTGCAACATCCAGGCGGCAGATCTGTTGTTCAGCGAATTAAAAACGCCCTCCAACCGCCGGGTCATATTGCAGATACCCACCAAACTGATAATACGCAAAAGCATAAGAAATATCAATAAAGGTAATTATTCATGAACATCAAAGCACTGCATTTTGATATGAAAGCGGTGATCCCCAAGCTGGATCACGCTTTGGAGCTGATCGACATTTTTGCCGAACAGGGATTCAACACCATAATTCTGGAATTCGAGGACAAATTCCCCTTTGAAGCCACCCGTGGTTTTCACCACCCGGCAGCATGGAGCAAAGATGATTTCCGGCGTCTGGCACAGCATTGCAAAAAACGCAATATGGAAATAGTACCGCTGATGCAAAGCATCGGTCACTTGGATTACCTCTTAAAGTATCCGGCATTTCAGCATTTACGCGATGGCGGAGCAATGGGGACAACTTACCAGTGGTGTCTTGCGTTGGAAGCAAGTTACGAACTCTGGCAGAAAATGACCGACGAAATTCTGGAAATCTTTCCGGATACAAAAATCTTCCACATCGGCGCCGACGAGTGCCGCATGAGAGAACCCTGTCAGCGTTGCGGCGAAAACAAACTTGATTTTTACATCAAGCGGGTCGCACGGTGTGTTGAATACATACAATCCAAAAATATGAAAGCGGTTATCTGGGACGATGTATTCCGCAAATACGGCATTGAGCAATTCAAGCGTTTGCCTTCCGGTGTGGTTTGCTGTGTATGGCTCTACCGCGAGATCGATTGGCAGTATGTGGAAAAAATTGCCGGAATGGATATTGAACTGTGGGGAGCCAGCAGTTTGCAGGCCAATAAAAACAACTATGTGATGAATCCCCACGAAATCAAGATGGATAATGTGGATGACTGGGGGCGTATCAACCGAAAATATCCGCAGTTCACCGGGCATGTTGCCACCCTTTGGGGCCGAAATCAATGCTTGAGCCCTTACAACACCAACTTGACGCAAGCCGTTTTGATGACCGCCTATTGCGGCAAGACCCTGACCGATGGCTTGATTACCGACCGCAAAGAGTTCATCAACAGTTATGGCAAAGAATTTTTCGGGGTGGAATTGGATTATTTTACCATGATCCGTTACTTCAATTATGAACCGGCGATCGCCGGAAAAGTTCTTGCAGAACTTTGCGAAAAAGCCCGATATAACAAATATATTGCTGAAATATTGCAAGCGTTCAACCAAATGGATGAGCTGCTGGATTATATGGATATGTGTTTTTCCAACAATCTGGCTTCCCTTGCCAGCTACCGCAATGGTGGTTCGCCGCCGGAACTTACCGGCAACTGGTCTGACGGCGTAAGGATAGCTGCGGAACGCTGCGAAAAACTCTATAACGATCTGACTCCGGTGATCACCAGATATTTCTGTAAAGCTCAATGGGATGAACTCTGGGAACAGCACTTTGCCGCCCGGCTGGAGCAAAATCAATACTGGGGCAAAGTCATTGAAGAAGCAAAACAAAAGTGGCAGCAGAACTTGCAGCAAGCTGCCGGACAAACATCGGAAAATATACAAAAATAATAAACAACAAGAGGAGGTTTTCTTATGAAAAAATTATTTGCAGCAGCCCTGCTGGTAACCGTCTTGGCGGCTTCCGCCCAGAACATTGTAAAGAACAGTGATTTTAATGCCCACGCCCAAAAGCCCGGTCCGGAATTCCGCACCAACGGCGGCAGACTTACGGTCTTTACCGAAGAAGCCGCCAAAAACCGCTGCGGAAAACTTGAGTTCAACAAAGTGCGTAAAATCGGCAAATTCAGCATTCTGCAAGCTGCCGTATGGATCGGCGGCAAATATACTGTAAATCAGAAGCCCGGCGGCTTTGTGTGCAAACCCGATACCACCTACGATTTTTCCATTGATATAAAAACTCCGGTCAAAGTCAGCGGCATGATCCGGGCAACTTTATGGAATGACAAACAAACTCTCTGGTACGGCAAAACCCAAAGAACGGTACTGGCAAAAATTCCGCTGCAAGTCAGTAACGAGTGGACCACCTATAAAGGCAGTTTCAAAACCAATGCCGACAGCGTTACAGCCAGTTTGACTCTGTCGATCGGCAATGACGAGCGTTATGCCAAATTGATCAATAAAGTGGGCGATTATATCCTCTTTGATAATATCGTGATCAAAGAACGCGTTGAAGCTCCCGCAGCCGATGGAAAAAAAGCTGCACCCACAACAGAAAAGTAACTCCGGGAAACATGCAAAGGTCTATTATGAAAAAGTTATTTTTGCCAACAGTTCTGACCATGCTTTCAGTGGCACTTTACGGTCAGAACATTATAAAGAACAGCGACTTTAACGCTGACGAAAAGAAGTACGGCCCGGAATTCCGTACCAACGGCGGCAGACTTACGGTCTTTACCGAAAATGCCACTTGGAACCGCTGCGGGAAATTGGCGTTTGACAAACTGCGCACCTCGGGCAAATACCGCTCGCTGCAAGCTGCCGTATGGATCGGCGGCAAATACGACAGCAATAACGCCCCCGGCGGATTCAAGTGCAAACCCAACACCACTTACGATTTTTCCATTGATATAAAAAATCCCATCAAAACCGGTGCCATGCTGCGGGTAACATTGTGGAACGATAAACAGACTCTCTGGCATGGCAAAACTTATAAATCCACCGCCGCTCCGGTAAAATGCAGCGATGAGTGGACTACTTACAAAGGCTCGTTCCGCACCAAAGCTGACAGTGTAAGTGCCGCCCTGACTCTTTCCATAGGCAACAACGAGCGTTATTCGCCATTGGTTCATCAAGTGGGCGATCACATCCTCTTTGACAATATCGTGATCAAAGAACGCACACGCCCCGCCTTGAACAACACTGCCGCCCCGGCTAAAGTTGAGCTTGATATCAAAAAGATCATCCCGGCTGACGGCACTGCTTACAGCGATTTTCACCGCTTCAAAAGCTCCAAAGATTTGACTGCCAAAACTTCTTTTAATATCAAGATGACCGACAACGCTTTTGTCATAACTTTTGATTGCGAAGAACCCAAGCAAGTTACTCCGGCAAAAGCCCCCGGCAATCTGTGGAGCGGCGATGTGGTGGAGTTTTTCTTTACGCCCAAAAAGTCTGACCGTGAATACTCCCAATTTGCAGTTTCTGCCAACAATTACACCTATACCAGTATTGTCAACGGCAAACCACTGGCGTGGTCGGTCAAAACCCATGTTACATCCAAAGGCTGGGGCGGTATTGCCACCATACCCTTTGCCAGTCTGGGCTGGGAGAAGCCGCAAAAAGGCGATTTTATCGGCTTTAACCTTGCCCGTCAGCGGAGTGCAGCCAAAGAGTTGAGTTCGTGGGCAAAAGTTGCCAGCGGTTTTTCTGATTTAAAATATTTCGGTAAAATTTATTGCGGCAGTTTTCCAGAAAACACCACCCGCGAAGCCTTTGAAAAAATTCAGGCCGAAGCCGAAGCTAAAGCTGTGCAGGAAAAAATTGACTCTTTCCGCAAGCAGAAAATGCTCTGTGCCCCGGTAAATATTACCGACGACTTTTCGCTGCCCTTCCTGCCCGACGCCCTGTTTGAGCCGGTAAACAAAATCGAACTGCGGGCAGCAATCAACGAAATCAAGCCCCTGCCCCTTGCCATTTACAACAACAGCCAAAAGACTGCGGTCTATCAAATCACCGCCGAAATACCCAAAGATAAATCCCTTGAATGGCACAACGGCAAACTCTTTCCCGGCGTAACCTACCGGGAAGCTGTCGCCCACCGGGACAACACCTCCGGCAACAGTGCCATTCTTGACCCGCTGCCCAAGATGAATGAAGCCCGCACCGTAACGGTGCCTGCCGGAGAGTGTGCCTTGGTCTGGCTGGACTTTGACACTACCGATTTTAAGCCCGGCGAATACAAGGGCCGCATCCGCGTTATCGAAATCACGGGCAAAGGCGTCTTTACCCGCCGTGGCTACGGGCACGGCAACTTGAATTACTCCGGCGATATGAAAGATATCCCCCTGACTTTAACGGTCAATAATATTGTGCTGGATAAATTCCCCCGTCGTCCCTGCAACTATTTTTCGCCGTACACCGGCGATACGGCACGCATCTTGCAAGATGCTATCGGTATGAAATTTTATCAGCTCAATCCGTGGTCGCTTAAATTCCCGCTCAAAGATGGCAAATTTACCCCCCATGCCCCGGTGGCAGCCCAGCGGGCGGCAATAATAAAATCTCTGGGCGGCAAAACGGTCTTTGTCTGTTACAGCGCAGTCCACAACTTTACCCAGCTTTACGGCAAAAAGAATTTGCATTTGTTTGCCGAATGGGTGAAAACGCTGGAAACATTTCTGGAAAAGAACGGCTTTGATCCCGCCAAGTGTTATATCGAAGTTTACGACGAACCGCCGGTAAAAGCCTTCAACGATGTAAAATATCAGCTGGAAACTCTCCAGAAAGCCGATCCCCGGATCAAGGTCTGCATGACTTTGGGGGCCGGTATCATGAGTCTGGAAAATATGAAAACCATTGCCCCTTATGTCGACCATTGGATCTTGTGGCGAAGCGGCTATTTTTCCGGCAAAGAGCGTTTGGATTTTATCAAAACCCAACAGGCCAAAGGCGTAACTTTCGGGCACTATACCTGTTATACAGATGTGCGGGCACCGCTCTATAAAAACTTCCGCCACAACGCATGGTTCGGTGAATATCACAATTTGGATTTCAACGACATGTATCAGGCGGTCAACGGCTTGCCCAACACTATCTGGAAAGGTAATGGCGGAGCAGCCTTGCTCTATAACTCCGAAGAAATGGCTGTACCTTCCATCCGCTACATGGCACTCCGGCAGGGCATAACCGATGTAAAATATCTGGATAAACTCCGGGAGATCGCCCCCGACACCCCCGAAGTCAAAAAGTTTCTGCAAACCGCCGCCAAACGGGTGGTGATCGACAAAGCCTACGACCCGACAGAAGCCGATAAGGTACGGGAAGAAGCGGCTCAACTGATACTCAAACAACAAAAATGAACTGAAAAGGAGGTTTTATTTATGAAAAAATCCCGCTATTCTTTCACCTTGATCGAATTATTGGTTGTGATCGCCATCATTGCCATCCTTGCGGCAATGCTTTTGCCCGCACTTTCCGCAGCCCGGGCAAGAGCCAAAGCCGCCAACTGCACGGCAAATCTGAAACAGCTGGGCATAATCCAAATGCTTTATGTAGATGCCAATAACGGTTATACAACAACCGCAAGACCGGGCAACAAACCATATACCACAAGATTGGTCGCCGCCGGATTGCTTAAAAAACACGATAAAGGGCTTGACCCGCAGGAAGCCAAGTGGTTCATCTGTCCGGGCAGTTCAGAAATATTGTGTTACAGTGAAAACTCCATGGATAGTGCATCATACATCTATGGCTTTATTGATGCATATAATTATCATGGCAACGGCCCGTGGTATACCGGCAAAGGGTTATTGGAAGGACTCATTGCCGGGCCCAAAGGCAGCAAGACTGCCGGCGATCCATCCAAGGCCCCGCTGATGGCTGACTCCTATAGTTCAGTAGATAAAAGTATGTGGTATACTCTTGAGTGCTCTTGCAACGGCAGCAGCAAGAAAGGTATTTACCTTGCTCATAACAAACTGGCAAATGTGCTGATGGCGGATACCCATGTGGAAACCTTCAGCAAAGAGCAATGCCAGAACAACGATTATCACCCTTTTACTGTTTTTGATAAACAGTAAAACATCGCTCAACAAAAAAGCCGGTTATCCACTAAATAACCGGCTTTTTTATGCACCATTACAAACTGTAAGCAAATGCCAGACCCGCTTCCAGCTCTTCTTCGGTGCATTTCTGTTCAAAAAGTTTTGGGGCGCTGTGCTCCCAGATAGCTTTGTGGAAATCTCTCGGCAAATCCCCCTGCCCCGGCACCAGATGGATGTCGGCGTATTGGCAATCGTCGGTTTCCAACCGGGCATCTGACCAGTGAAAGTGTCCGATAAGTTCCGGGTGTGCCATAAATTCCCAGAGTTTTTCGTGGCGTTTTTCCAGCGTATCTTCGTGTGCCGATGCACTGGCGGCGTGGCTGGTATCCAAAGTCAGATTTACATTTTTGCGATCCACATCTTTATAAAGCTGGAACCACTCATCGCTGGTACAGCCGGCAATGATCCGCAGATCCGGATGGCGAAGCACCTGATTTTCCAGGCTCAATGTCACACCTTTTGCTGCCATAAAATCAGCGATCTCCCGCAAGGAGTCGATCATAGGTCCGTAAGTACCCACATCTTCGCCATTGCTGGAAAAAACGCCGCAAGGGTGCATGATCATGGTCTTGATGTTGAATTTGACTCCCGCTTCAACACCGTACTTTATATCGTTGATGCTCTGGCGGCGCACTGCTTCATCGGTTGCCGCCAGATTGATGCCGCTGTACTGCAAATGCAAAGTTCTGGCGTAATCCCGAACCGGCTCCAACTTTGCCAAATCGGTTTGAGTAGTAATATAAAGCTCCACGCCCAAATCATGTTTCTTCAGAAACTCCACCGGAAAAATATTGTTCACCAATACCATAATCAATAACCTGCTTTCTTTTTTATTAAGATAAAAATTTTGTAAGCTTTCCTAAAAATACAGTCATATACATATTTTTCAACTTTTTTTGCCTATAAAAATTGATTTTATGTGGAAGCAAGTTTATATTAACACATAAACAAATACTTATATGATTATATTTAAAGGTGTTTTATGACAGAAGAAATCATTCAATGCGGCGGCGACCATGCTCATTGCGTAGAAAAAGTCGCTAAAAATTTGACCGATGATCTGACTCTGGCATATATGGCGGAGCGTTTCCAGTGCTTTGCCGACCCCACGAGGCTGAAAATCATCAACGCACTTTTGTTGAGCGAACTTTGCGTTTGCGATATAACTAAAATTATGCAAATGACCCAGCCCGCAGTATCCCACCACCTTAAACAGCTGCGGCAGATGCATCTGGTAAAGTCCCGCCGGGTAGGTAAAAGCATCTTTTACAGTCTGGATGATTACCATATACCCATGTTGTTTGATTTATGCAAGACCCACATCAGCGAACAAAGCGAACACTCGAAGGATCAATAAGGTACTTTTTTGTTATGGAACACGCTCACTGCAGCTGCCACTGCCATCACCACGGACATGGCGGACATCACCATCATCACGGGTTTGACCCGGCACTTGCCCAACGGTTCATCTGGGCTATAACTGTAAATATACTCTTTGTAGCGGGCGAGTTTTATCTTGGCTGGCACTATAATTCAGCGGGATTGCTTGCCGATGCCGGGCATAATCTGGGGGATGTTGGCGGTTTGGTGATCTCGCTGGCAGCTTTTCTGCTCTTGAAAAAATCCCCCAATCAACGCTTTACCTATGCCTTCAAACGGGCGACTATACTGGCAGCATTTGTCAACGCTCTGGTGCTGGCAGCCGCTATCGTAATGATCGTGTGGGAGTGCATAAGCCGCTTCCGCCCCGGTGCGGCGGTTTCCGGCTGTGCAGTTATGGCAACTGGCGCTGCCGGGATCGCGGTCAACGGCTTTACCGTACTGCTTTTGAGCAAAGGCAAAAATGAAGATTTGAATGTAAAAAGTGCTTACTTGCACATGCTTGCCGATACTCTTGTATCGCTGGGAGTGGTGGTTTCCGGCGGCTTGATCGCCCTTACCGGATGGAATATCATTGACCCCATAACCGGCTTGATCATCGCCGGTTTGATCGCCGCAGGCAGTCGGGAGCTTTTCTTTGAAAGCACCAACCTTTTGCTGGACGGTGTGCCCCGCAATATAAATACCGCCCAACTCCTTGCCGAACTGCACAACCATCAGAACATTGCCTATATATTCCACACCCATATCAGAGCATTGAGCACCACCGAAAACAGCTTTACAGCTCAAATAATGCTCCACGATCCTCAAAAACAGGAAGCTACCCGTCTGGAATTGAAAACAATCCTGAAAGCATACAATATAACTCATTCGACCTTGGAATTTGTCGGCTCCAAACCGGAGAAAACAGCCGAATACGGCTGCTTTTAACGGTCAAAAAAACTCATTGTTGTTGTTTTTATCCATCTTCCGGCAACTCCGACAGCTGACGGGGAGAAGGTTTTCCGGTTTTATTGCAATTAAAGTTGTCTTTGAGCTTGAAAAATCCGCAAACTGTGCTATGTTGTTTTGATTGCAAAAAATTGGCACCGGCAAGGTGCTTTAACCATATTTATATAAAGGAAAAGCAAAATGTCCCGATTATCCGGTTTGGTTAAATGCCTGACAGCAGCGGCTGCGGCGTTCTCGTTTTTCGGCAATACAACAGATTGTTTTGCCAGCGATTCAGTAAACTCCTTTCTTGCCTCCGACCCGGTAAAAAAGACTCCGGAATATCTTGAACAGGGCAAAAAGAATGTCCAAAGCGTAGCCGCCCAGCTCCGCAGCTTGCTGGAACCGGTTCCGGCAAATGCCAAACGCATAGTCACCCCGCTGCCCAAACCGGATTTCACCATCATTCCCGGCAGCAACGGCAGATCGACCCTTATTTACCGCTGCCGGTACATCCAGGCCAACCGTGCCAGCGTGACCGCTATTGAAAATATGCTGCGAAATGGCTCGGTGGAATTCCACGCCGAACAGAACCTGCTGACCGTTTACGACAGCACCGATAATATTGAAAATCTGAAAAATGCCCTGCTGGCCATCGACAAACCCATGCCCCAGGTAGTTGTGGAAGTAAAGGTTGTGGAAGTGCTTTTTGCCGACGGCATGAGCCGCAGCCTTTCCACCCAGTTCAACGACAGCGAACGGAGCAAAAATGCTCTGCATGAACACGGCGTACTGAAATCCACCGGCGGCATGACCAATACTCCGCTGGGTACTTCAGATACCGCCGGATTGAATCTGAACTGGTACCCCTATGTATCCGGCACCAAAAGTTTGCAAACCTCGTTCCAGTGGGTGCTCAACGGTCAGGACGCCAAGGTTTTGACCTCGCCGAATCTGGTGATCAGCCGCAACGAAGAAGCCAGTCTTTCCACCGGCCAGGATATACCTATTCAGGAAATGAGCACCACTTCCAGCGGCACAAATATTGCCACCACCTTCCGCCGGGTGGGTGCCACGCTTACCTTGACGCCTATGATCATCAACGATAACCTCGTTACGCTGAAAGTTGCACCTGAAGTATCAACCGTGCAGCAGTACCAGCGTATCAATCAGGGTTACGATGCAGCTACCGGCGAAGCGATCTCTTTCCAGGTGCCGGTGATTTCCATCCGCAATCTGGAAACCACCCTTACTTTGCGGGATGGCGAAGTAATCATGATGGGCGGACTTTACAGCAACCGCAGCAGTATGCAGGAAGACCGCACACCGCTGTTGAGCGATCTGCCCTACATCGGCGAACTCTTTACCTCCAAAAACCGGGAACAGGAGATCGTGCATCTGGTGTTCTTTATGCGGGTACATATCCTGCGTCCGGCGGAAGATCCCTCCGGCATCGGCTTTGACCCGGATGAAGTGGCAACTGTCAGCGGCAAGATTGGCGAAATATTGCAGAATTCGCCCTCGCACCCCAAACTCAAATCGACTATTCAGCAGTTGAAAGAAGAGTTTATCGACACTCCGGAACGCCGCCGCAAAGCCAATGATCCGGAAAAAGGTCGTGAAGAAAAAGAAGAAGCCCGAAAGGCTGAAAAAAAGGCAACTGAAAAAGCCGCAGCTGAAAAGCCCGCAGAGAAAAACCCCGAAAAGAGTGAAAAGTAAGGCAGCACAATGAAAATCGACCGCAAAAAATTACGGCTTATACTGCTGGCAGTGGCAATAGCAGCTGCCGGAGCGGTGTTTTATCTGGCATGGAATTACACTCATGCCGAAGATAATGCCGCCAAGGCCGAACAGAACGCCGCCGAAGATATAGACCGGACTTTTACCCTGAAGAAAGGCGATCTGGTCTTGGGCATAACCCAGCCGGGTACCGTCAGTGCCAAAAAGAAACACCGGGTGGTGCCTCAAGCCAATGTCCGCTCCACTATTGTATGGATCATCGAAGAAAACGCCCGGGTCAAAAAGGGCGATGTAGTGGTCAAACTTGACCCCACCGATTTGGAAAACCGTATTCTGGATGGTAAGATCGAGCTGGAAAACCTGGAAAAAGAACAGGAGCTGGCTCTGGAAACCCAGAAATTGGAAGAAAGTACCCAGGCAGCGAATATGAAAGCCGCCGAAGACCGGGTATCCAAAGCCGATGATGCGTTGAGAAAGTATCTCCGCTTTGAACGGCGGCAGAAGCGTGATTCGCTGGATTTGAACATATCCAACAGTCAAAGCAAGCTCGATGACGCCAAAGAAACCTACCGCAACTACAAAGCCAATCCGGAAACCGATACCGATGAAGATAAGCAAAAGGCATATAAGAAAAACCTTGCCAATGCTCAATCCAGTATTGATTCGGCAGAAAACGAGCTGGAAAACAACGAAAGCTCCCGCCGGTTGTGGAAGATGTACGACGACCCCAGCAAACTGAAAGCCCTCTACAACGAAGTGGATCAGGCTGATTTGAATATGGAAAAGGTCAAAGTCGCCATCCAGTCCAGCCGTGCCAGAACCAACCGCAGTCTGCACAACTACACCCGCCGTATCCGCCGGGTGCGGGAAAACCTTGCCCAGAACGAAAAGTTTTTGCGGATGATGACCTTGTATGCCCCGGCAGACGGTATCGTGATCTACGGCAACCCCGACCGTCCTCACAGCAATCCGGATATCAAACCGGGTATGGAAGTGTGGCGGGGCATGATCCTGATGACCATTCCGGAAATGTCGGATATGGTGGTGAATCTTGACTTGCCCGAACAGTACCGCAGCAAAGTAAAAGTGGGCGACCGGGTGATCGTTACGCCGGACAGTATGCCGTCAGTAAAATTCCACGGCACGGTGGATGTGATTCCCACACTGCCGGTAAACATCATTTTCTGGGATTCCACCTCGCCGAAGGTCTACAAATCCCGCATCCGCTTCGATAAGCAGTCGGAGCTGCTGGTCAACGGTATGAGTGTGCAGATCGAAGTGATAACCAACACCATCAAAGATACGCTCTTTATCCCCGTGGAAGCGATTTTTGAAGATAAAGAACGCTTCTATGTATACAAGCAAACGCCCGGCGGCGGCAATACGGAAGTTGATGTAAAGATCGGCGAATCCAATGACCGCTTTGTCCAGATACTTGACGGGCTGAAAGAGGACGATGTGATTTACCTTTACCGCCCCCATCAGGGCCGTACCGAAACAAAATAATCCGACCTGATTGAGGATCGAGTTGTGAGTTCAAGCGATAAAATTGTCAGTCTGGAGCATATTTTCAAGACCTACTATGCCGGAGGCAATCCGGTGCCGGTACTCAAAGATGTCAATTTGAGTGTAGGCAGGGGAGAATTTCTCGGCATATTGGGTACTTCCGGTTCCGGGAAATCCACCATGCTCAATATTCTGGGTATGCTGGATGTGCCGACTTCCGGGATATATCAGCTGGAGGAAGTCCAGGTGGATCTGCTGACCGACTCGGAACTGGCGACCATCCGCAACCGGAAGATCGGTTTTATCTTTCAGGGATTCAATCTGTTTCCGCATCTGACCATTGAGCAGAATGTGGAAATACCTATGCTCTACGGCAGGGTAGACCGCAAAGTCCGCCGCCAGCGTGCCCATGAACTTATTGAACGGGTAGGCTTGGGGCACCGTTTCGGCCATCGGCCCAATCAGCTCTCCGGCGGGGAGTGTCAGCGGGTGGCCATTGCCAGAGCTTTGAGCAACCACCCCTCGTTTCTGCTGGCAGACGAACCAACCGGAAATCTGGACGAAAAAACCGGTTTGGAGATCATGAAGCTTTTCCATGAGCTCAACGACAGCGGCGTAACGATCATTATGGTAACGCATAACCCGGATCTTGACGAACACTTTGACCAAATCGTGCATTTGCGTGACGGCAGGATCGTACATCAGGAGTACCGGAAAAAATGATGCTGGCTTCGGACGCATTGCGTTTGTCAATGCACAATATACTTTTGCACAAAGTGCGTTCCATACTTACCTCGCTGGGGATCATCTTCGGCGTGGGCAGCGTTATAGCCATGCTGGCGGTTTCCGAAGGGGCAAAGCGGGCTGCTTTGGGGCAGATCGAAGCTATGGGTATTGATAAAATCATCGTTTACTCCCAAAAGCCGCCGCCCAGCGGGGTGGACAGTCAGACCAGCCGCTCCATTCAATACGCCGAAAGCTATGGTTTGACCCGTTCGGACTACGAAAATTTGCAGAAAATGGATAATATATCCCGCATCACCATAATCCGCAACACCCGGAAAAATGTGCTGCGTGGGCTTGACCGGCTGGATGTGAAGCTGGCGGCGGTAACGCCGACTTTTCTGCGGGATTCCGGATCGTATATCGAAAGCGGCCGTTGGCTGACCGTACCGGATATGCTCAATAAGCAGCCGGTTTGCGTGATCGGTTCCGAAGCCAAACGCAAACTCTTTGAGCTGGGCAAAACCGATATTATCGGCTCCATGCTGAAAATAGATACCGAAAGCTACCGCATTGTGGGTATCCTCAACAACGATATGGGCACTCAATACCCGGAGCTGGGAACTCCTGCCAATATGGTGTTCATACCTTTGACCTTGTCCGAATCATTGTTCGGCAGCTTTACCATCAACAAAGAAACCGCAGTGCCGGTGGTCACGCAAATCGACTTCGATGTATTCATCATTACGGTTGATAAGCTTGAATACATCGACAACACCGCCAACCGGGTAACGCAATACTTTCGCACCAGCCACAGCAAAATAAAAGATTGGGATGTTATAATACCATTGGATCTTTTGAAACAGCGGGAGGCCACGCAGAACATCTTTACTATCGTAATGAGTTCCATTGCCGGAATTTCGCTGATCGTCGGCGGTATCGGTATTATGAACATCATGCTGGCAAGCGTTTACGAGCGGCGTAAAGAGATCGGTACCCGCCGGGCACTGGGAGCTCAAAAAGGCGATATATTGTTCCAGTTCCTGATCGAAACGGTGTTTCTGACCAGTATGGGCGGTATTCTTGGTATTCTTTTGGGCGTAGGTATCAGCAGTTTGATCACATTTTATGCCAACATGCCCACATATTATTCGCCGGTAAGTATTATTGCGGCATTGTTGATCTCCAGTTTTGTGGGGGTTTTGTTCGGCACTTACCCGGCGTGGAAAGCCGCCCAACAGAACCCCATTGATGTACTGCGAAGCAACTGAAGAAAAATCGCACATAATGTTGCTTTTTGGCAAAACATGGATTATATTATAACAACATTTGATAATTTTCAGCTTAAAAAGGTGATTTTATGGACAAAACATTAGTTCTGCTGGCAGCAGGCATGGGCAGCCGTTACGGCGGGCTCAAGCAGTTGGATACTCTGGGCCCCCACGGCGAAACCTTGATGGATTATTCGGTCTACGACGCCATGCAGGCCGGATTCAACAAAATTGTCTTCATCATCCGCCGGGATATTGAAGAAGAATTCAAGCGGGTCATCGGTGCCCGTTATGCCGGGCATGTGGATATTGATTACGCTTTTCAGGATATTAAAGACCTGCCCAACGGCTTTGTTCCGCCCGCCGACCGGGTCAAGCCCTGGGGTACGGCACACGCCCTTTACGCTGCCAGAAATGTGGTCAAAACCCCTATGGCAGTGATCAATGCCGACGATTTTTACGGTCATGACAGCTACGAAAAGCTCGCTGCCTATCTGGATGAACGGGCAGCTGCCGGCGGTTTGTACGGTGCCATGTGCGGCTATAAAGTAGCCAACACGCTTTCGGAAAACGGTACTGTTTCCCGCGGTGTTTGCGAAGTAGCCGATGGCAATCTTGCCAGCGTGGTGGAACACACCAAAATCGTGCGTAACACACAAAGCGGCATCATCGAAAGTCTGCTGGATGACAACAGCACAGTTGCTTTGGCAGAAGATACCCTTGTATCAATGAACTTCTGGGGATATTCGCCGGAGATCTTCCCCGAAATCGAACGGCTGTTGAATGAATTTCTTGCGGTTAAAGGCACTGAACTCAAGAGCGAATTCTATATACCCAGCGTAGCCGATAACCTGATCAAATCCGGCAAGATGCAGCTGAAAATGCTGACCACCAACGCCAGCTGGTTCGGTGTCACTTACCGGGAAGACCGGGATAAAACCGTGGCAACACTGAAGGCTCTCTCCGATAAGGGCGAATACCCCGAACAGCTCTTTGGTTGAAAGCAACAATAGAACTGTATGCTCCGGCGGTGCGGAAGATTTTCTGTGCCGCCGGATTTTTTTACCGGGAAGGAGTTGAAAATACTCCATCAGATGTCTATTACAGTGATGGAGTAAATATCAACGCTTGATGGAGTAAAATGTGCCTTGCTTTAACAGCAAGAGCTTACAATAAAAATACTCTTATTGCAATATTTTATAATTCGCCATCCCAATCTTCGGTAAAGGCGGTAGTGTTTTTCCGGATGCAGCCATTTTCGCTGTCCCAGTCGCTGGGGACGGTGTGGGGAGCGTTCCGCACCAGGATATTGCAGGCTACGCAGCCGGTGTTTTTCCTGAAAATCACCATCTTTTCGTAGGCTTTCCGGTAGTCGGAAAGTTTGAAATACTGAAAGAGGCAGTGGCGTACCATAACTTCATTGACCATATTGTGCTTACGCATATAGTCAAAAACTTCTTCAGTTTTATACGCCCGGCAGGAGCCGCCCCGCCAGCCCCAGGTGCGGGTGTTTACGAACCTGCCATCGGGCAGCTTGGTTTTGAATTCTTCAGTACGCATCCCCAGACAGTGGGTGCGGTTGGTCATTTCCACTACATGCATAAAAGTTACCGCCGCCGGACAGCCGATAGTCAAGGTGTAACCGTCGGCGGCTTCCAGCTTGCCCAGAGGGGATTTTTCGCCCAGACAGAGGGTCTGGTGGTGGTCGGTGACCCAATGAAAATTCTTTCTGCCGTAAACCGCTATACTGTGGGAGGGATTCAAAGAGCGGGTAACATCGGCGTGTTTGCGGAACTCTTCGGATATAGCCCCCACGGATGACGGGGTTTCTTTAACATCAAAGTATTCATCGCTGCTCCGCCCCAGATAGTAGGGGAAGTTGAAGCTTGGCATCATCAGCACACCCTTTTTGCCGCAGTAGTCGATCAATGTTTGAGCAACCGCAGCGGGGCCGCCTTTTACGCCGCCAAGCTGACCGTATGCACTGTGGACGATAAGTTTATCGGTATTTTTGACTTCCAGAGCTTTAAGGGCGGCAACAATATCGTCGCAGCTCAACTCTTCGGCATATTTTATATCGTAATAGCCGTAGGGAGCAGTGCGTTTGAAATACGCCACCAATCCGGCAGTTTCCTTAAAGTCCACACTTTCTTTAAGCATGAATTTGCTGATAACATAGACTTCATACAAGTTGCGTTTGCCATCCAGCAACGCCTGCAGCAGCATACTTGGTTTGACAATAAAGCCGTAGCGTTCCTCCTCCGGAATCTGCGTAAGGCTCATGATCTGCCGGATCTTGGGGTTGCGGGTTATATACATATAACTCATGCGTGCTTCGCTGTTGGTAAGCGAATATACATCAAGCTCCAGCGAGGCGGGAGCCAGCTTTTCCCGGATGGCGGCAAAAATCTTCCGTATTTCAGAAGCCTTGACCGCTTTGGCTATATAGTTGTTGAGCGACAGCACCCGCCGGGTAAAGTAATCCACCAGAAATTCGCCGATCACATTCCCGGCATAAGCGTTGAAAGAACCTTCTTTAAGATTTTTTGCCAGCCGCTTGAAATCCTTTTCCGCATCGGCTTTAACGGCTTTGATCACCCGCTTGACCAGACTGCGGTCATTTCTGCCCCGTTTGACGGTAGCAAGTTCAGCCAGATAAGCCGTCCAGACATTGAAGGAGATTTCTGCCATGTACCAATCAGCTTCAGCAAAGATCGCTCCGCTGTTGTGATGGCGGTCAATGGCAGGCGGCGTGTGCAGCCAGCATGTGGGGATATTGAAAGGCGTATCGGCTCCAAAGGTATCGTCAGAAAGATTGCCCGGAGTTTCCCGGTATGGCAATTCCGGGTAACGCTTTTGCAGATACTCCCGGATAAGTGCCACATCAAAACAGGGGGCAGATGCCGGACTGTGCCGCAATTCGGGCAAAACTCCGGCAATTTTAAGTGTGGAGTGGCAAACGCTGTCCATATTAGTTGCAGAAATGATTTTTCCCGAGCGTTTCAAATCATGGAAATACTCCGAAAAACCGTACCGCTCCATACCGAAAACCAGCCGGATGCTTTTTTCCAGCGGCGGTATCAACCCTTTTTTGACCATTTCTCTGACCGCTTTGGCTATGGCAATACTGATGACCACCCCGGCGGCATCGTCGGGCACAAAAGGTTCGTACATGTGGGCAAAGAGAGCGATCTCTTCTTTGCTTTTGCCGGGTATCCGCCCGGTAACGGTGTAGGTTTCGCCCTCGTAAATGCGGGTATTCATCACCGCTTTAAGGGTGATTTTTTCGCCGGAAGCAAGTTTTTTTGCCAGCATATCACCTTTACGGGGTGTTATGGAGTAATTCCACAACATCTTGTTGCCTTTTACATAATACCAGCCGCACCAGCCAACGCCGTTCATCCAGCGGACATCGTCGGGATTGGCTGCCAGAGTATTTTCCACATAGCTTACCAGCCCCACCGCCCCGGCGAGAGCAAGTTTCCTACGCATTTCGCCGATGGGGGAACGGTTGCACAAAACGATTTTACCGGCAACTTCGCTCCAATCTTCCGACTCTACGCTTTTAAGGTCAATAAGTTCGGCTGTAACTCCCCCTTCCGGCGTAGGCGGGCTCCAGATAACGGCGTTCAAAAGTTCCACATCGGTATCAGCAAGCATCCGCTCACTTTCCGGCAAAGCCGGATCAACGATCTCCAGCGTGGAGCGTCCGGTGCGTTCCCATGCGTAAGGCATGGTGCAATCATCGTAAGTCGTTACGCCGTCAAGGGGTATGGCGTAACGCTCAACCTCGCTTATACCGGCTTCGATCATCAGATTTTCCACATACTTGCTGGAAGCGATAAAATCAACATTATCGGTGGAGCGTTCCAGCTCATTGAGCTTGAGCGAATGTTTTTTGATATAATCCATATCCAGCATGGATGCCGCCAGTGCCAAAAAATCAGTTGCCATGAATCACCTCGTGCAAATTACTTATCCACATGAGTTCTGGAAAGCAGCAGAGCCTCCCGGTAGTCGATGATTTTATCCGGTTCACCAAAACTTGCGGGGCGGGTGAACCGCTGTTTGGGGTCAAATTCGCAATATACCACCCCCGGTACGCCTCCGGCGTCGGCAATAACAGTTCCATCAGGAGCAACTGCCATACTTTTGCCGCCCACATTGGGCGTATACATTGCCGGAGCCGCCCGCAACACGGTGCAGCCCAGATCGAATGCCCGGGTGCGGGTGACAAAATCCAATATCTCCGGCCGTTCCTGCCGCTGATGGCTGGCAATGATCATTACATCTATGCGTTGCTTGGCGTACTGCACAAACAGTTCCGGAAAATAGTAGTCAAAACAAATTGCCGCACCGAAGCGGACGCCTTTGTATTCAAAGACTTTTGCCCCCTCCCCGGCAACGATGCCTTTAGCGATCTCCGGTTCCACCAAATGTACTTTGGTGTAAGGGAGAAATGTTTCGCCATCCGGCGGATAAACCGCCAGCTGATTGCGTAATGTACCATGTTCATCAATGGTCATCAAACCTGATACGATGGTACAGTTGAGCCGTTTGGCATTTTCTTCCATAGCTTGCTCAAAGAGTTTGCCCTGATTATTGATAAGCTCCAGCATATTTTCTTTGTCAGTATAACCGGTACAGTTGGCGTTTTCGGGAAAAATTATCAAATCGACAGATTTTTCTTCCCAATTATTCAATAAATCGATCTGCCACTGCAAAGTTTTCAAAGCTTCGCCGGGCTGCGGATAAGGTACTTGTACTAATGCTGCTTTCATAAAATAAACTCCTTGACTAAATTATTGGGAAATATAGCACATACCATAAAAAAATCAATTTAAATAACTAAAATACCACCCGGAATCACACTAATTTGAAAAAATTTCAAACAACACTTGCATTTTGCAAAAAAAGCGTTATATTGATTTTATTATGAAAAACTCAACAGCTACAATTTTAATAAATGCAAGTTGGCGTTGGCGGGTCTGACCGCCGGAACGCAGAGTTTTGTTGTGCCTTGTGGCGGTTTGCAAAAGATGTGCAAGCCGCTTTTTTTATGAACAGAAGCCTTCCGGGAAGATATTCCGGAGGGCTTTTTTGATGAAGTTGATAAGATAAATCGCAAATAATAGTTATTGTAATGAAATTTATGAAAAAGCAAACTACGGTGGCACATCGTGGGCAATCTCGAGCCGGGCTCGCAACCCTGCACCTCGGCTTGTCCGCCGTAGCTTTATGCGAAGGCGGATCGAAAGGTACACCTTGTCACGGCGTAGTAAAACGAAGCCGGATCCCTCG
>JAZSHD010000091.1:0-28737 GCA_045533055.1 Victivallaceae bacterium
GGGGTTCCGTCTTCGCCCTGCGGGCTACGCCGTGACAAGTTGGGGAAGAGGGAAAGAACCTTTCCTCAAAAAGGTTTTTCCCTCTTTCCCAAGGCTCCCATATCAACCTTTATCGGGAACAAAGCCATTTTTATTCAGCTCTCAATGCAAAACGCAAGATGTGCTGTTTGCGGTCAAAGGGCACGATCACCCGGTGCAGATTATCCAGCAGATTCTGAATTGATTCATCCATAGCCAGCACCCCGCTGCGGTGAGTGATGCGTTTGCCGGTGATCCTGCCATCGGGAGCGATGATTATTTCAATATTGACCTGGGGCTTTCTGCCCCCCAAACGGTTTTCATCGGGCGTTACCCACATGCGGTGGATCATGCCTGCCACCAGCTGGTCGTAACCGCTGTTGCCCCGCTGACCGCCCGGTGCGGTATGGCCGGCTTCACGGTTGCTGCCCCGGGGGCCGGGTTTGCCTTTGCCGGTGGCGTTGGGGTTATTTTTTCTGCCGCTTTGAGCGACAGGGGTGGACTTGTTTTTATTGCGTCCCGGCCGTTTGCGTCTGGTAACCGGGGGTTGTTTTACCGCCTTTGCCCGGGAGGGGACGACCTGCTTGGGTTTACTGGCTTTGCGGGGCAGTTTCCGCTGGGTAACTGTGGGCTGGGCTACCGACTCCACCGGGTCGGGCTGCAGTTGTTTGGGCGGCTCCGGCTCCGCGGCTTGCGGCTCTTCGGGAGCGGGAGTTTCAGGAGCGTTGCCGCCATCGGGAGTTCCGCTGGGCGGAATGGGATTGTTGGGGTCAGGATCAGGCGAAGGATTTTCCACTACATTGGTCAGCGTGGGATCGTAAAACTCCACAGTAATAGTTTCTTCGGGCTTATTCAGCCAATCGCTGACTACCGAAAAGGTCAACACCAATACCAGCACCAGAAAATGCCCTGCCGACACTCCAGTCATAATGCGGCGGCGGGTGCGGCTGGAAACAAGTTCCTGCAAAGAACGGTTTTTATAGGGCATTGAAAACTCTCCGGAATCTGGTTATACTTTCAGGTAATATAGCACAGCTGAAATTATAAACAAGACCCCATTGCAAAAAAAATTAAAAAAGCCGCCATCAGCTGCACCGGCAAACTTGACCCGCCCACCGGCGGACGCCTTCTCAACAGCTTTCCAGCAGTTTCCGCAGGAGTTTGCGGATGTTTTCGCTGTCAGAAATACTCAACTTTTCCTGGGGCGAATGTACCGACCTCGTCGCCGGAGCAAAGGAGAGCATCTCCAGCTTGGAATTCATGCCGCAGAACATCCCCGGTTCCAGCCCCCCGTGGATAACGAACCGTTCGGCGGTTTTGCCGGTAAGACTTTTATACACTTTGCAGGCGTATTCCAGCAAAGGCGATCCCCAGCGGGGCTCCCAGCTGGTGTATTGGGAATCCACAGCGGCGGTAAAGCCGTTTTCCTGCATCAAATTGATAGCTTTTTCAGTAACTTCAAGGCGTTTTTTATCGTACAAACTGCGTACCAGCAAGGTGAAGCTGAAATGTTTGCCCGCTGTGCCGGAAACCACCGCCAGATTGCTGCTGGTTTCAGTAGAGTTATCGCTGTTGACCGCCAATACCCCGTGGGGCAACTCCTGCCAGACTTTCAGCAAAGTTGCCCAACTTGCCGCAGTCAAAACCGCTTCCGGCTGCGAGGCGAGTTCTTCCACCTCAAGCTCGATAACGCTCTTTTCGGCAGGCTCAAAGGTCTGATTCAGCTTTTGAGCAAAATTCTTTGCCAGAATTTTGATTGCTTCCAACTCATCACTTTTTATTACGATAACAGCTTCGGCATCCCGGGCAATGGCGTTGTGCAGCGTTCCGGCGTGTATACTTGCAAGCTCAACATCTTTAACGGCGGCAAGAAAATTCTTTATTTCCACAGCGGCACTGCCCACAGTGCGGTGGATATCCACGCCCGAGTGCCCGCCCTGCATGCCTTTGAGGGTGATTTTCACCGCCTTATCTCCGGCGGGAGCCTGACTTGGCAGCAGGCTTTTGCCCTCAAAGCGGGAGCCTCCGGCACAGCCGATGGTAAAGACTACATCGCTATCCAGATTAAAAAGTATATCACCATCAAGGAAAGATAAATCAATATCTTCGGCTCCGCCCAGACCCGTTTCTTCCGATACGGTAAAAACGCCCCGCAACGAACCGCACACCAGATCGTCGGCAGTAAGCATTTCCATAATCAACGCCACCCCCATACCATCGTCGGCACCCAAGGTGGTTTTGCCGCCGGTCGTGACCCAGTCGCCCTCCACCACCGGCACGATACTGTCACGCAAAAAATCAAATTCCACGCCGTCTGCCGCTTGAGGAACCATATCCAGATGAGCTTGCAATATGATCCGGGGAGCATTTTCGCAACCTTTGCTTGCGGGGCGTTCAATAGCAAGGTTTCCGGCACCATCCACCCGGTACGCCAAATCGTGTTTTACTGCTTCGTCAATCAAAAAATCCCGCAGTTTTTCTTCGTGCCCCGAAGGGTGGGGTATAGAGCAAATCTTCAGAAAATATTTCCAGTAAGCGTTATCGGGTAAAAGTTTTTCAACTGACATATTCTCGATCCTCCTCCTGCGACAGCACATTGCGCCGGTAGACCGACTGCATAAAGCCCAACGCAAACATCATTGATACTACAAAACTGCCGCCGTAGCTTAAAAACGGCAGCGGCAAACCGGTTATGGGCGTTACCCCGATACTCATACCTATATTGATAAATAAATGCACAAAAATCAGCACCGCTATACCTATACCGCTTTGCCGGGCAAAACTGTCGGTGGCAAAAAATGCACTCCTCAATATGGTGTAAAGCAGCAATATATATGCACCGATCAGCGTCATTGCCCCCACAAAACCGGTTTCTTCAGCGATCACTGAAAAGATAAAGTCGTTGTTGGAAACTTTCCGGGGCAGAAAGCCCAGCGGATTTTGCGTACCTTGCCCCAAGCCTTTGCCGAACATGCCGCCGGAACCTACTGCCAGCCGGGATTGATACGCGTTGTAGCCCCGGTGAGTAAGGTCACGCTCCGGGTCGAGAAAAGTTTTGATCCGCTCCCGCTGATAATTTTTTAAAAGCGGTTTGATCTCCAAAAGCTCATTAGCCGTCAATGCCCCGGCGATCAATACCATTGCCGCACCGGCTATGGCAAGATATTTCCAGTTGATCCCGGCAGTAAAGACCATGATCGCCCCCACCGGTGCCAGCACTACGGCACTGCCGAAATCCGGCTCGACGGCAATCAACACCACCGGCACGCCCAACGCTGCCAGACTCAAAAGTATATGAGGTAATTTACTGATTTTAAAAAGCATATTGCCGTGCATAGCTGCCAGAAACCAGATCACCCCCAGCTTGGCAAATTCCGACGGCTGCAGCCGCATCACCTTCAAATCTATCCAGCTGGTGGCACCGTTGACCTTGATGCCGATAAAAAGCACCAGCACCAGCATCGCTACTGAAAATATGTAGTAAAACCACACCCACGGAATCAGCTTGCGGTAGTCGCACCTTGCTGCTGCAATGTAAGCAATAAAACCTATACCTATCCAGACAAGCTGTTTTTTCCAGAAACTTTTCGATAATTGCGAGCCGATCTGTTCGCCGGTGGTATAAATAAAAAGTACTCCTGCTGAAAGCAGCAGGAGCATTACTGTAAGCTGCAGAAAATCCCAGCAGGCAAATTCCTTTGCCAGCGGTTTGAGATTCACTGACTGGTTGTCAGGCAGATTTTTGAAGAAACTGCGCCGCATATTTTACAGGCACCTCTGCCGAACAATATTCAGATTTTATTTTTCAAAGGTCTGTTCCCGTTTGGGACCCACCGAAACGATCGCCACTTCGCTCTCGACCAATTCAGCAAGGTGGTCAAGATACTTTTTGGCATTTTCCGGCAGATCCGCATAGCAGGTAACATTTTCTGTTGAGCAGTTCCAGCCGGGCACCACTTCGTAGACCGGTTTGACCTTGGCAAGATCTTCCACATCGCTGGGGACATAGTCGATGACTTTGCCATCCAGCTCGTAACCGATACAGACTTTGATCTCTTTCATGGTATCCAGCACATCCAGCTTGGTGATCGCCATCTTGTCCACACCGTTGATCATACAGCTGTAACGGGTGGCAACTGCGTCGAACCAGCCGCAGCGGCGGGGTCTGCCGGTGGTGGCACCGAATTCACGACCGATGCGGCGGAGTTCTTCGCCGTCGGCATCAAAAAGCTCGGTGGGGAAAGGTCCTTCGCCTACACGGGTGGTGTAAGCCTTGACTACGCCCCACACAGTACCGATATGTTTGGGAGCGATCCCGGCACCGGTGCAGGCTCCGCCGGAAACAGTGCTGCTGCTGGTAACATAGGGGTAAGTACCATGATCCACATCCAGCAGAGTACCCTGGGCACCTTCGCAGAGAACCTTTTTACCGGCTTTCAAAAGTTTATTGACTTCCACAACTGTATCGCAGACAAATTCAGCAAGATATTTGGCGGCGACTTCCAGCTTGGCATATTCTTCGTCGATGTTCAATGCTTCCATACCCGCGGCAACAAACTCTTTATTATAGCGTTCGCAGTTGGCATAGAACGCCTTTTTCAATGCTTCGGGCTTGGCAAGGATACCGGCACGCAAACCGGTACGGGCGGCACGGTCGCAGTAAGCCGGGCCGATACCTCTGCCGGTGGTACCGATCTTTTTGCCCACCTTGGCGGCGGCGGCTTCTTTCATGGCATCTGCCCGCTTGTGATAAGCAAAAATCAGCTGTGCCTGGTCAGAAAGTTTGATCTGTTTGACATCCAGACCACGCTCGGTCAGGGCGGTCATTTCTTCCATCAAGCCGATGGGGTCTACCACCACGCCGTTACCTACGATACAGGTAACACCTTTGCGGAAGATACCCGACGGCACCAGATGCAAAACATATTTTTCGCTGCCGATCTCCACCGTATGACCGGCGTTGCTGCCGCCCTGGAAACGCACCACGCAATCCACATCACGGGTCAAAACGTCGATCAACTTACCTTTGCCCTCGTCGCCCCACTGGGTCCCGATCAAGACATCTGCACTCATAACGCACTCTCCTGTATATTTTTATTTATTAATAATAATTTTTCATCTCGCAAAAGGAATAACATAGCACGATAAAATGGAAAATCAAATATTCCGCAGTTTTTTTATTTATTTTGGGGAATTTTGGGAAAGTATGGGAAGGTATGGGGGGATTGCCGCCATGCTGGTGCAGCAGTATTTGTGGCGGCAAATGCCGTAAAACCGTGGCAGTATTGCATGTGGCGGCTGTCGGACGGGTCGGACAAGTCGGACAAGTCGGACAAGTCGGACAAGTCGGACAAGTCGGACAAGTCCGACGGGTATTGCCGCCTGTTGCTGCAATATTGTGTGTGGGCATCTGGGCATCTGGGCATTACCCGCGCGTTGCTCGCCGGAACAGCGCAGCAAGCACTTCACATCTTCACCCGCCGCAGGCGGACTTCACGCAGTCAGCTTTGCTGACTGCCTTATTTCGGCCAGGTCTGGCTGTAACGGCCGGTCGCCATACCGGCACAGAATATAACATTGGCGTTTTTGGCTTTGCCATTGGGGTAGAAATCGCTCTTCTGGTGGGTTTCGGCGTGACCGTCGTAGTAAGAAATGTTTATCTGCCCCTGACCGGTGTAGCTCATTGCCGAAGTTCCTGCTTTGGCCTCAACTCCGGTGCCGTGGCGGAATCCCATATAACTTGCCTCTTTGATGTTGGGCGTGCTGAAATACCGCAAATCCAGCAAGGTTATGGCTTTACTTGCATCGGTCAAAGCACTTTCGTGCTGCATCTTGGGGAACCCTGCCGCTCCGCCGCTGGCAAAGGAAAAACCGCCCAGATAAGAGTTGGCTCCGTAATTGCCGTAAGCAAAAAATCCATCTTTGTAAGCCCCCCACGGATGGGGTTCTGAAGGACATTTGAACATGACATAATGTTTTTCGCCTGCCCTGGAAGCCAATTTTACACTTTTATTATCCGGGTAAAGGACATTGCGGATGGGGCTGATAAAATATGTACCGCTGTAATCCCGGGCCGGCCGGATCCAGCCGTCGTAGTCCCCGGCGTAAAGTTTATAGGCAAAAGTCAGCTGTTTGAGGTTGGCAAGGCATCCGGTGGAACGGGCACTCTCCCGTGCAGCCGAAAGAGCGGGCAGCAGCATTGCCGCCAATATTGCTATTATGGCAATGACTACGAGGAGTTCTATCAGGGTAAAGTGTACTTTACCCTGCCCATGGGCAGGGACTTCACGCTTACAGCAGAGAGTTGATTTTTTTGCCACCGGTTCAATATGTGTGAAACTTTTGACTTCAGAACGATACTTTTTCATAAGCTTGATTTCTCCCAAATTCCTTGTTATACGATGAGTATAATATACTTTGGAAAAAAAATCAAGTCCCGGATATGATTATTTTGCAATTTTTTTATGCTTTATTGCCGATAAAAGTTGATGTGGGAGCTTTGCTATCTCAATGCACAGGTATATCAGGCATTTTTTATCTGCCTGCCCGCATTGGGGAACAGAGCTTCAGTTATTCACTCTGCATAAAAACATTCGCTGTTCAACCCCAGCGGGAAGCACTCCACATTGCCCAGCTTGCCGGAGATGACTTGCAGACTTTCCGGCACTACCAGAAATGTGTAGGGCTGCTCTTCGTGGATGAGTTGGTGGAACTTTTTGCACAACGATATGCGTTTTTCTTCGTCCAGCGTCCGGCGTATTTCTTCAATAAGTTCATCGGCTTTACGGTTGACGAACCCGATGTGGTTGCTGCCGCCGGAATTTTCCGCCTGACTGGAGTGCCACACCTGATAGGGGTCGCTTTCAAAGGGCATCTGCCAGCCCAGCGAGCAGACTTCATAATCACGCTTATCCAGCTTGCCGATGTAAACCGGCCACTCCAGCGTGGCGATCTTCATATCGATCCCCGCTGCGGCAAGGTCTTCCTTAAAAATAGACAGAATCTTTTCCTGCACCGGATTGCCGGATACCTGCAAAGCAGTGAAGATGAATTTCCTGCCCGCTTTATCCAATATACCATCGCCATCGCTGTCGCTCCAATCGGCTTGTTTCAGCAACTTTATTGCTTTGGAAGGATCAAACGGCAGCGGCTTGACCGATTTGTCGTAGTAAGGGCTGTCGTAGAAAAATGGCCCGCTGATGACTTTGCCCTGATTATGGTAGACCTCTTTCAAAATCCGCTCCCGGTTGCAGAGCATGGTCAATGCCTGCCGCACGAGTTTATCATCAAAGGGCTTTTTTCTTTGATTGTAACCAATGTAAAAATAGGCGTTGGCAAGGTGTTTGACTTTGCGGAACTTTTCGCCGGCTTTCAGCGGCACATCGGAGCTTTTCAAGCCCACACTTATCACCTTTTGAGCAAATGGTTTTTCCATAGTGCGTTTTACCCACTGTTCGGCAGAAACGCCCAGCATATCCAGTTCGCCGGATAAAAGCATCTGGAAGCGGGTATTGTCGGCTTTAACGATTTCCAGAATACGCTTCTGTATTGCCGGAGCTATGCCCAGAGCTTTGCCGAAATAATTTTCAAACCGCTCCAGTTCGTAACGCTGATCTTTGATATGTTTGACCAGTTTGTAAGCTCCGCAGCCCACGATCATATCGTTGCGGCGGTAATCATCGTTGAATTTGGCGGGGTCGAATTTGCCGTCGGGCATGTAAAAGTGCCGGGGCAGCGGAATAAGCGACAGACTCATTTCCAGCGAGCGGAAATACTGTTTTTTCCAAACCAGTTCCAGCTCGTGATCGCTGACTGCCCGGATAGTATCCAGATCCTGAAAGTAACTGCGTAACGCCCCGGCATTGACTCCGGAATTGCGGATAACATCCACATAAAAGACTACATCGTGGGCGGTGACTTCTTTTTCCGGCACGAATTTTCCGGTTTCCGGGTCGGTAAAGCTGTGGAACAATATGCCCTTACGCAGTTTGATATTGATGCGTTTGCCGTTGTCCGCAACTTGCCACGACTCTGCCGCCAGCGGCACAAGTTTTTCGGGGTTCCGGTAATCTCTTGAGCCTAATGGAGTTGTGCACATACCTAATAGGCTGCTGGCAGTAGCTTCGTTACTGGTCACCGGATTCAAAGAGCCGGTGTCGGAGGCTATGGCAGTACGCAAAACTCCGTTGCGGGGTGCTTGAGGAGCGTAATATTGAGCTAAAACCGACTTTTCAGAAGCTTTTGCTGCCAAAGGAGCTTGTGTTGTATAAGTTACCGCCTGCCGTGGCATGGCGGCAATGGTTTTTCTCAATTCAGCCATCTCCCGCCGGTTGCGGTCAAGGGCGTTGGTCAGAGTTATGCCGAAAAATATCACTGCCGCCAGCAGCAAGATTTGCACAGTCAAGCCGAATTTATTGCCTTTACCCATAAAAACACCTCCGGTAGAGCACAGGTGCGGTTATTGTTGAGATACCCGGTAGAGCAGCGTTGCCCCCAGCCCCTGAAAGACCAGATTGGGCAGCCAGATCAAATATTGCGGGTAGATCGCCGGAAAGATCGTCAGCGATTCAATAACTACGATCGAAAGAAAGAATACACCGCCTAAAATAACGCTCAAGAACAACCCCACACTGGTTTCCCGGCGGGATGTGCGGATCGCCAGCGGCAGCCCCAAAAGCAGAAATGCTATGGGCGAAAGAGCCAACGCTATGCGGGAGTTGAGCTCAACTTCCAGCTCGCAAATATCTTTAGCTGGCATACCTCTTTTCCGCATGATCTTGGTACGGGCAAGCAGCTGGTCGGCAGGCAGAAATTTGGAACGCACCCGCACCCGGTTGTCGTTGACCGCCTTGCCGTAGTCAAAGCTGAATTCCAGCTCGTCGTTGAAAATCGTCTGCTTGCTGCCGTCGTTGGCGTAAGAGCCGATCACGCACTTGAAAAGTTTGATCGAAAGCATCATGGTCGTTTCGTCCGCCGAAAGTTTGGCAGATTCAGCAAAAATATCCTGAGTCAGGTGCAGCTTATCGTCAAACATAAATATCTGCACGCCCTGAAGCTGGTCGGTGCCGACTTTATCGTCAATATAGACCACGGCACCCTCAAATTCGATTTGCTGACCGGGTTCAAAGATCGCCATGGGCTGGGTGGTTGCTGTATCCCGCAGCAAAGTTCTTGCCTTGCGGTACATGGGCGGGCCGGCATAAACTTGCAGATAAAGACAAATCGCCGTCATACCGATAACAAACAAAAGCAGCGGTGCCACGATTTGCAAAAGCGACACTCCGCAAGCCCGCATGGCAGTGATCTCCGAATCAGCCGAAAGCCGCCCGAAAACCACCATGATCGCCACTAATATCGACCATGGAATAGTGTAGATCAGCACCATGGGCAAAGTGTAATAAATGAAGAGAAAAAAGTTTTTGACCGGGATCCCCCGGGCAAGCATTTCCATAACTTCCCCCAGCCGTGCCCCCAGCATGGCAAAAGTCAGGATCCCGATCGCCATACCGAAAACGATGAGAAAATCTCTGGTTACATATCGGTTAAGTGTCCACATAATCAACAGTTCCGTAAGTTTACAAATAGTCAATACAGGTTATATTATACACTTGAAAACAGTTTTTGGCAAATTATCACCCGCTTATAAAAGAGTTTTTTACAACAAAATTCGATATATGTGCCTTTCCGGGTTTGAATATTTGCAATATTGAGATTAAATTACAGTTGTATGATTTTACAGAAAACAAAAATAGGGAGAATAAATAATGAAAAAATTTCTGATCGTCTTGTTGAATGTTGTGCTTTTTCTGCTTATAGCTGCGGCGGTGGCTGCCGGTTGTTTTTACTGCTACAAAAACTGTGCCGACTTCCGGGCATTGTTCGGCCCCGGCGGTACTGAAGTGCTGGGCAAGGCAGATATCCGCCAGAGTCTGGCAGCCCGCAGCGAACGGGCCGGGCTCTTTGCTCTCTACATTTTTACCGGCATAATCATCGTTCAAATACTGGCTCTCTTCATAGCCGTAACGGTGCTGGGCAAGATCCGCAAATCGCCGGAAACTGCCAAGATCAAGCTCTCCAAACTTGCCAATGCGGATATTTTCCTGGATTTGCCGCTTTACATCGGTTTGTTCGGGTCGGTCTCCAGCTTTATGGTCATGAGCTTCAGCTCCAGCAGCGGTCAGCTGATCGCTTACTCCTCCACCCTCATCGGGATCATCTTCTGCACCTGTTTGCGGGTATTTTTGATGTACCCCTTGAAATCAAAACTCATCACTCAAGCGGGTGCTGAAAAGTAAGGAGCCACTGCAAGTGAACAGATCGATCCTTATTGTAATCTGCGACTTTATCATTACATCGATGATCTACCTCAACGGTGGATTTTCGGCCATTGAGTCGCCATTTCAGGACGGGGGCGGGGCAACCATCGACCGCTCGGCAGTCAATGTGATAATTTCGGAGCTGGAAAGTCAGCGTGCCGAATTGGAAAAAGCCCGTGCCGCCTTGCTGCAGGTTTCGGAAAACACCAAAGATGCACAAGCCAAAGCCAAACAGGCGGAACGCATCTCGTCAGAGCTTGCCCAAATCCGCAGCAAGCTGGAGTTTATGGAACGCCGTGCCCGACTCAACCGGGAAAACAGCGGCCCCCAGACTCCGGCGGCATTGCAGAAAGAGCTGGAAGAAGAGATCCGCAAAAAGAATATCGCTCAAGCCAAGTACGAACAGTTGACAGCAGAGTTGGCTGCCAGCCGGGAAAACCTGCGGCGGAATGACAAAAATCTTTCGGTTCTGCAGCAGCAGCACAACGCTTTGCTCAAAGAGTTGGCTGTACGCTCCAATTCGCTGGAAAATGTGCAGAACAAACTCTCGCAAACTGCCGGCGAAGCCGCCCGCCTTGCCGAGCGGTTAAGCTCCAGAGAAGCCGAGATCCGCCAGCAGAGCAACACGCTTACTGCCACCCGCAAAGAACTTGCCAACGAGCGGGTCGCCGCCAGGGGCTACCGTAAAAAGATCTCGCATGTGGAAAATGAACTGGCGTTCCTCCGCGGCAGATCCAACGCAATGGAAAAGGAGCTTGCTTCGGTCAAAGACCGGCTGCTTGCCAGCGAAAAAAATGTCAAAGCCCGGGAAATCGAACTGGCATCCGCCCAGACCCGGTTGGAAAATATGCAGAATGTACTGAAAAATGCGGTCAGCGATCTTACCGCCACCCGCACCCGTCTGGCAGGCGAAAGTGCTGACCGGGAACAGGCAATGACCCAGCTGGCAAAACTCAAGGGCGACTACAACGCTGTAAATGTAAAGCTGCAGAATGCCGAAAGCAAGCTCCGCAGCGATGTACTCAAGCGTTATTCGCAATCGGCAGTCAAGCTCAATTACAAGCTGCGGGAAAACCGCCTGCTCAAAGACCGTATAGAAAGCAGCGAAAAGTTTCTGCCGGCAGTGAGCATCGGCAGCAAAAATTATCTGATTTCTGCCTTGCAGACCTTTGCCGGATACCGGCAGAACAGTGCCGCTTTGGGCAATGTTACCGAGCTTGAATATGCCACATCTGCCGCTGCGGCAGGCAGCAAAGCGGTCAGCAAAAAAATCAACGGCCCCCTGTTTGTGGAAAAAGGCGACTGCCGGGTGGCACTGCTGGAAACCAATATACCGGGCATCCAGCCGTTGACGGTACTGACTAAAGATAACCTGAAACGCCGGGGTATCCAAGACCTTTATTTGTTCAAAACCAGCTCTTTCGGCAAGGACAGCACCATTCTGGACAGCCGCTGTTCCATGAGTTTTGAAAGCGACGATGATTATTTGTATATCCGTAACGGAGCCAGAGTTTCCAGCGAACTTAAAGCCGAGGTCGGCGATCTGGTGCTGACCAAGCAGGGCGAACTTGCGGCAATCGTTGTGGCATTGGAAAATTACGATTTTGACCGTCAGCAGGAGGCACGCTGTTATGTATTCAACACTTTACCGGCAGTAAATGAACTTTCCCGGATAAGTTTGGAAAAACAGCCCGGCCAGGAGGACTACCGGGAATTCAGCGATAAGCTCAATTTCTGGCTGGAACAAGCTGAACGGCTCAATGTGAAAAAACGCCGCCGCTGAAATAACTTTTATGCTTAATGGGGTTACAGGGGGCATAAATCATGAAAACAAATATAGAAGAAATGCTTGACTGCAAATTGGGCAGTCAGTCGGGAACAGCTGACAGTCACGCCACAGTTGGCGATGGGCATACCCAGCTGGCTTCGCCGCTGTCGGATTGCGACGGCAACGAAATATCTGACGCCGATCTGCAGAAAATGCTGGGTACTTCCAGCGAGCCGAGCATTGGCGAATTGCAGAATATGTCGCCTATCGGCATGGGGGGTATCGGGGCAGTATTTTCGGCTCAAGACCCGGTGCTGCGGCGGGAAATCGCCATCAAAATTTTGCGTCCGGCATACCGCAATCAGCTGGAATATGTATCAAGTTTTATCCGGGAAGCCCGCATTACCGCCCAGATCGACCACCCCAATGTTATACCGGTACATAAACTGGGGGTCTACGACGACGCCGGGGCATACTTTACCATGAAACGGGTCAGAGGTATTACGCTGGCACAAATCCTGCGGAAGTTGCGGGAAGGCGACAGCGACGCCATCAAGACCTACACCCGGCAGCGATTGCTGGAAATTTTTGTATCTATCTGCAACGGAGCGGCTTTTGCCCACAGCAAAGGCATTATCCACCGGGATCTGAAGCCGGCAAATATCATGGTCGGGGATTACGGGGAAGTGTTTATTGCCGACTGGGGACTGGCTCTTTACCGGGCGGAAGATGACCGCTCCCACGCCGCGGATAAAATCAGTCTGGGCCATTTGCCCGAAGAAAAAAAGCCCGCAGGCGAAACCACCCGGGTCAGCGGAACACCGGCATTTATGGCCCCCGAACAGATCGTAAGCAAAGATGAAGAATTGGATTCGCAGATAGATGTGTATGCATTGGGTTCTATCCTTTACAGTATTCTGACCTGGGAGCCGTCGCCCTTTGAGGGAGCTTCGACCGTTACGGAACTTATGCAGAATGTGGCATCCCATAAATTTCTGCGGCCCCGCCGCCGGGCACCACGCCGCAAGATACCCTACGAGCTGGAGGCGATCACCCTCAAAGCCATGCATGAAAATAAACAGAAGCGTTACGAGTCAGTAATAGCACTTTTGTCGGATGTGCGAAACTATCTGGCAAAATATCCGGTATCGGCATATTCGCCGCTGCCGCACTACCGCTTGTATAAACTTATCCGCCGCCGCCCGCTGGTGCCGGTGACACTGTTGGCGGCACTGCTGACGCTGGGTATATGGAATCTGACCTTGAAACTTCAGAATCACATCGAAGCAAAGTCGGTGATCGTGCTTGCCAATGAACTGCTTGAAGAGTGCGAAAAATCCCGGAATATGGCAATATCCAGCCGCAACAAGCTCAACGACAGTTTTGCCCGCAGCGGCAATACCGAGATCCACGGCAGCGATCTGCGGCTGAAGAGCCGTTACATCCGCAGCAACAACGAGTTTACAGTTGCCAGCAACAACATCTGGGAACTGCTTTCAAGGCAGCTTTCTTTGAATGTGGATCACCGGCTTGTGGCAAAACAATTCAGCAGATTACTGAACAATCAGGTACAGTTTGCCAATTCTGTCAACAATCAGCCCATGCTCAATCATGCGTTTGAACGGTTCAACAGCCTGCCGGCAAATATCAAAGAGCAAGTCCTGAAAAACAGTCCGCAGCTCTTGCGGCAGTTCACTATGTATAATCAGAACTCCGGCGAGCTGAAAATCAACATTCCGCACCACAATATAAAGATCATTGCCGTGCGGGAAAATGTTGCGGCCAACAGTCAGCAGCCTTCGGCTTCCGGGCAGGAAAATATGTTTATAAAAATCGCCCCTGCTCCGGCAAACAACTCACTTAAAGCGGGCCGTTACATGCTCTTTGCCCACCTGCCGGACAACCGGGAGATCCGTTTTCCGGTAAATATTCAGCGGGATCAGCTTGAGGTGCTGGATTTTGATCCGCCGGAAGTCATACCGGAAAATATGGTATTTATTCCCGAAGGCAACTTTATCTTCGGCGAACGGGCATTCGATGACCAGTTTGCCCGGACAAGGCTGCCGGCATTTCTTATTGGTAAATACGAAGTTTCTATCGGCGAGTATATGAATTTCTGGAACTCGCTGACTGATCCGGCAAAAAAAGAACAGTTCCGGGCAAGAATCGAGGATAACACCAGAAACGGCAGAAAGCTCCTTGACTTATGGGATGATAACGGCAAGATCCGGGAGCCATACAAAGCCAATATGCCGGTAATTGGCGTAACTCCCGAAGCTGCCGAGGCTTATATGCAGTATATGAGCAGGAAAAGCGGTATGCGTTACCGGCTGCCAACCGCTTTGGAATGGGAAAAAGCCGCCCGGGGCGTGGACGGCAGAGAATATGTCTGGGGCAACAATTACAATGCCAATTACGCTTGTGTAAGCTCCAACGCTGCCGGGGGCATAAAATCCCAGCCGGTTTCCTGCGGCAGTTACCCCATGGATTGTTCGGTTTACGGAGCTTACGATATGACAGGCAATGTGCGGGAACTGGTCACCAATACCGATTCCTGGCAGCATTTTACTGCTAAAGGTTCCAGTTTCCGCTATTCGCAAAGATTTGCCCGGCTGGCAAATCAAGCCTACGCGTCCAACCTGTCGGATGTAGGGTTCCGCTGTGTGGTGGAGCTGCCCCGGGCAAAGTGATTTTTACCAGTTGATCCACTCTTTTTCGGCGTCAAACATGGCGTTCATAAGCTCGTCGACGCGTTCTTTTTCGTGGAACAGCGGCGAAGCAAAGAGTGCCTGCCGCACCAGAGAACGGTCTTTGGTCAGTGCCGCCTGAATAGTAAGCTCCTGCTCGGCGACCACCGATGCCATAAATCCGTAGCAGCTCATGGGTATATTGCCGGAAAGCACCGGGGTTATGGTATCCAAACTGACACTTGCCCAGGTTTCCACCGAAGCCTCCCGGGGCAGATTGCCGATCTGCCCGGCATTGGGCAGCGTGGCAATGACCCGGCGTTTTTCGCCGGTCAGCAAACCCACCAGCACATCGCAAAGCATTTCCCGGGAGCGGTTGGCGGTTTCTCTTGGTACTTCCTTATCCGCAAGGGTTTTCTGCAAGCGTTCCACAATAGCTTGCTTGTTATTGGGCCGTTCAGGCAAAACCCCTTTGCGGTAGAGATAGAACTTTTTGTAAAGCTCGTTATCGTTGAAGAACCGGGGGAAGTTTTCGGCTATATGCACCGTGCCCGCCGCCGGATAAACACCTAATATCTCTTTGAGGTAAAAGTTCAGATAAAGGGGAAATTCATCGTATCCGCCCTTGACCACCAGATCGTCCACTGTTCCGGAACCCAGTTCTCCGGCACGGTACTGCATGTAGTCAGCCAGCTTGATCTTCGCCATGGGGTCTTTGACGGTGCGGCTGTATAATTCAGTAAAAATAGTAAAATGGTTCACCCCCACCACATTGGCATCCAGATCGTTGGGGTCGGTGATCCCCAAAAATCCCTGAAGCTGGTGGAGCTGCCCGGCAACTTCGTGGCACAAGCCGCAGCAGCGTACCAGACCGGAAGCGTTGACGATCCTTGTAAGCTGGCTCAATGGGTTGGTCACATGCACCATCCACGCATTGGGGCAAAGTTTCGCCATCTTTTCCGCCAAATTCAGAAAGACCGGAGCGTTACGCAATGTGCGGAAGATACCGCCGGGGCCGGTGGTGTCGCTGACCGCATGGTATACTCCGAATTGTTCCGGGATGGTGTAGTCTTTATCCATAGCCTCAAAGCCGCCGGTGGAAATAGATACCACCACGCAATCGGCATTTTTCAAAGCATCATCTTCCGAAGCAATGGTGATTTTCCACTTTTTGTCAAGTACCCGCACACACTCCTGCAAATAACTCTGCACCAGCTTCGCCGCCGCCGGATCGATATCCACCAGCACCAACTCCGAGCCATCAAGCGAATCCTCCAGAAACATGTCACAGCCCAAACGGGGCATCCACAAAACACTGCCGCCGCCAATAACGGCAATTTTCCAACTCATAGTAAAATCTCCTTATTTTATAACCTGCACATTACTGTATTTTATCAATTCATCCAAATCAGTTATTTTCAATATGCCGAAAGGCAGCAATGCCATGGGCAACGCATCGCTGGAGCTTTTTACATATTCCATATAAGAATCGGGCAGATTTTCCAGCACAGCGGGTATTTCGCCCAGAAACGCCGCAAAAAGTGCCGTTATCGCCCCCTGACCCTGACCGTACAACTCCACGGTGCAATTTCTTGACTGCAAAAGTTTTACCGTCAAAAGCACATCCCGCACCCGTTTGCCCAGTATGGGTTCGCCCAGAAATTCCCCCAATGCCGCAAAGTGATAATCGAACTGATAGCGGTGGAAAAAATCCCGCTCTTCCGGCCGGTCGCAGCCGCCGGGTGTCAGTTCGCCAATGCCCCGGACATCCAAGGCACAAAGTGCTGTATCGTCATTCAGCCAATGGCTTTTCCGCAGCAGTTCGGCAGTTGCATCCAAATCGCCCACCAGCAGCCTGACCGCACTGTTTTCCGCCATGCGGTAACAGCCTTTATCGGGTCTGCCGGCTTGTTTGAGTACCGCCATGACCTGCCCCGGTTCGGACTCGATGCCGAATCTGCCGATATAGCGTTTTTCGCCAAAGAGTTTGAACTCCGGCCGCAGTACCCGGTAGTTGGGCACAGTCAAATCACCCACGGCAAGTTTTTCCAGCAAAATTTTGCGTAAGAGTTCCGGAGCCAATACTTTACGCTCTCCGGCGGCTTTCCGGCAATACTCCACCAGCAAATCGCTTTGCTTGCAAGTTTCAGGTATATTGGTTATCAAGCCTTTCGGAGCACAATAAAGTTCTTCCGGCGGGATTTGCGTTGTATCGCACTGCTCTTCCGGCAAGCTGGCAAGTTTGGTGTACCGGGCAAAAAACTCCATCATCTTCGCCCGGTGAGGTATGCTGTAAGTGTGCCAGCCGTTACCGGCAAAAAGTTCGGCATCACCCACCTTGCCGGTCAGCGAATAAATTTTCTGCAGATCCGCCATAGCTTCCAGTGTACCACGGGGATCAAAAAAGTCATTGTCCTGCATCATGAGCAGTATGGGTTTGGGGGCGGCGGCAATGAGAAAATCCGCCATTTCCATATTAAGTGTCCCCAAAGTCTGGGGCAGCTGCTCTATATCGCAGGGCAGCTCGTTTTCTACATTACAGAGAAAACTTGTGATGCCGCAGCTCAACGCTGCCGCCGTGGGCCGGTCGTCCAACGCCATAACCATACTGCCCATGGTACAACCGCCGGAACAGCCGGTCACGCCCAGAAAAGTTGTATCCGCTTCCGGTCGGATTTCCAGATAATCAATGCTGCGGATAGCGTCATAAGCCCGCCATGCGGCAAACTGCTCTCCGGCAAGTGCCAGCCGCCTGCCGAAGCTGTTGTGTTCCTGCGTAGGCGAAAGCGTGGTTTCCTGCCGCTCGCCCTGACCCATGGGGTCGATGAGCAAAACCGCATAGCCCAGGCGTGCCAGATCGCTGGCGATAGGCTGGTAGTAGCTCAATTTGCCACTTTTGCTGTGACCGCACAAAAAAAGTATCGCCGGGTGTTTGCCGGGAGTATTGGGATACATAAAAAGTCCACTCACTGCCACGCCGGGGCGGCTGAAAAAGTATACGCCTTCAATAACATGATCTTTTTCCTGCCGTTTATACACCCTTTGAGCTTGCAGCGGGGTGCGTTCAGCAGGGAAACCGAAGCGTTTTCTGATTTCGCTTTTTACATATTTTACATAATTCCGGGCATTTTCAGAGGTGTTTATTTCTGATAAAACCTTTTTCCGCAAATCGGAGCGTTGGCGGAAAATTCCGGTGTAATACTCTTGCAAAGCGTTGGCAAACGGTGTAAAAGTATTGCGGAAACGCTCCGGTGAATCAGCGGCAGCAAGCTTAAACATTTTTCCAACTCCTGTAATTTTCAGACCAGAAGAGAGTTTTTATTTTTTTATAGCCATATACAATACCAGCTTGAATTGACTTTTGCAAGATGTGTGCTATTTTTATTACCAAAAGAGGTAATTTATGATAACACTTAAACAACTTGCAGAACTCTCCGGGCTTTCGGTTCGTACCGTGGGCAGAGCATTGAGCGGCAACGGCTATGTGGCTCCGGAGAAAAAGGCTCTGGTACAGGCTCTGGCAAAAAAGCATAATTATACGCCCAATCTGGCGGCACGGAATCTGCGGCTGCAAAAGAAAAAGTGCGTGGGCATTATCAACAACAGTTACCGGCTGACCGCCAACGCCCGCAAACTCTCCATGCTTACCCGCGAGCTGACCACTAATGGCTACTGGCCGCTTCTGGGCAATGCGGAAAATCTGGAAATCTGCCGGAATATGCTCTGCGAGTGGTCGGCATTGGCTGAATATGTGATAGTTCTGCGGGTAGTCCATCAGGAAGTTCTGGATATTATTGAACAAGCCGCCCGAACGCTGCCGCTTAAATTCATTTTTGCCGATTGCCCGCAAGTAAGCGTAAAGAACATTATAGCTATAGACCGTACCGGCAGCGTTTGCAATATGCTTGAAGAGCTTGACCGTATGCAAGTAAAAAGTCTGGTATATTGCGGGGGCATCAACGACCGGCTTGAGGGTATCCGGATGGCTCAAGCTGCCGGAGTAAAGATAAAAATCACCATGCTTGAGAGTATTCCGGAGTTTGAAGCTGGTTATGCTCTTGGTGCAAAAGTCATGCAGAGCGGTGCCGATGTGGCATTTTTTGATACTGATCGTATGGCAATGGGCTTTTACCGGTACGCTGCCGAAAATGGCATTGTCATACCCGACGATATTTCGGTGATCGGCTTTGACGATGAAGAGTTTGCCGCACTGGCAACGCCGGGGTTGTCTTCGCTGGCTCATCCCCACCAGAAAATTGCGGACTGTGCAGTACAAATGATCAGCGAAAATCAAATCCCTTCCAGAAAACTGCTCAAAATGGATTTTATCAAACGCAGCAGCCTGAAAGTACCCGCCAATAGATAATTTGTAATTTCCGCACATCGTATGGTTTTCCCTTAATTGTGCCATCGTTGGCATAGATAAAATATCTCCATTACCGGAAAAGTCAAGTTTTTTTGGGGAAAAAGCCGGATTTTTGTCTTGAAGCCGGTATCAGACTATATCGTTCAAATAAGTTATCTTGCGGTTGTCCAGCTGGCTTAAGACCACTTTAACTTTGCCGCCGGCTTGGGTGAAAAGAGCGGCATCGTCGGTGATGACTTTACTTTCGGTCTTGCCGGAAAGCAGCTCCGGGGGCAGTTGCTTTAATGCCTGACAATACTGTTTATAATCAAATACTTGAGGTGTAGCCACCGCTGCCAGATTTGAGCGGATCAGATTTTCTGTTATCAGACCATTTCCATCGACCGCCTTGATGGTATCCACCGGAGTTGAGCCGGGGATGGCTCCGCCGAACTCTCCGGCAGCATGGCACAACTCCTGCAAAAGCTCCACGGTGGCGTGGGGGCGGGCGGCATCGTGGATGGCGACCAGCTCAAGATCATCGGGCAAAGCGGCAACGGCGTTGACCACCGACGCCAGCCGGGTAGCTCCGCCAACGACCCACTTGATCGGGTTGCCGGGAAGATATTTTTCTGCAATACGCTGCATATTTTCCAGCTCAAATGCCGAAGCCGCAATGACCATATTGCCCGGTTCAAGCACCGGCAGAAAAGTTTCCAGAGCATGGATCATCAAGGGTTTGCCCTGATACTCCACAAGCAGTTTATTTACCGTTTTGCTGAACCGGGAGCCGCTGCCCCCGGCGGCAATGACCATTCCAAGTTTTTCAAATAACATAATCAGATCCTCTCTTGATTAAACTATATATCCACAACTGTTTTTATGCAAATAATTAAGTAATATTGAGCGAAAAAAGCACTTTTTAACAAAAATCATTTGCTTTTTACAGATAATGTGTTTATAGTTTTCTCAAATCTTCAAAAAAACTGTAAAAATGAGGTGAAAAATGTTTATTGATTGTCATGTCCACGCCGTCGAAGAAGCCCCCTGTCCCAGAGCTGCCGACGGGCTGCAGCCCATTTCCACACCGGAACAGCTGCTGGAAGTTTACGACAAAGCGGGCATCGAAAAAGCAGTGATATTGCCTATCGGTTCGCCGGACAGCACCAATTTTGTGCAGAGCAACGAAGAAATGCTCCGTATGGTCAAGCGTTACCCCGACCGCTTTATACCGTTCTGCAACCTCGACCCCCGTTCCATGTTCAACAGCCCCAACGCCAATTTGGAGTATGTGCTTAAATATTATCGGGATAAGGGCTGCAAAGGCATTGGCGAAGTTACGGTGAATCTGCCTATGGATGACCCCAGAGTGGAAAATCTCTTTGCCGCCGCCGAAGCTGCCGGACTGGCTCTGACCTTCCACCTTGCCAACCGCATCGGCGGAACTTACGGTCTGGAAGTGGATAAAGGTTTGGGCAAGCTGGAAAAAGCGTTGCAGAAATTCCCCAAACTGAAGTTTTTCGGCCACAGTCAGGTCTTCTGGTCAGAAATTTCTGACGACGACGCCCCCCGGGGCGGCTACCCCAAAGGCAAGGTCGTGGAGACCGGTGCCATTACCCGTTTGATGCGTAAATACCCCAATTTGTACGGCGACCTCTCCGCCGGTTCGGGCTGGAACGCTCTGGCACGGGATGAAGAACATGCAGTAAAATTCCTGACCGAATTTCAGGATCGCCTGATGTTCGGTACCGATATTTGTGCCCCGGCAACCGCTGACCTCTGTTTACATTTGATCCCGCTTTTGCAGAAACTCCGCAGCGAAAACCGCATCAGCGAAGAAATTTTCAATAAAGTAGCCAGAGAAAACATCATCCGCATCCTTGAGCTGTAATACAAAAAAGTGACGGATACGCTCCGTCGCTTTTACAACATATTGATAATCAAGAATAAACAACCGTCATTTTATAAACACTACGAGGTAAAAAATGTTTATTGACTGTCATGTTCACGCCATCGAAACCCCTACTTGCCCTTATCCGGCAGACGGCAAGCAACTTATTTCCACGCCGGAAGACCTGCTGCCGATTTACGACAAAGTTGGTATTGAAAAGGGCGTGATATTGCCCATAGGTTCGCCGGACAGCACCCACTTTGTGCAGAGCAACGAAGAAATGCTCCGCATGGTCGCCAAACATCCTGACCGCTTTATACCGTTCTGCAATGTGGACCCCCGCAGTTTGTATAATTCTGAAAGTGCACCGCTGGAATATGTTCTTAAATATTATCAGGATCTGGGCTGCAAAGGTATAGGCGAAGTCACCGCCAATCTGGATATGCTTGACCCCAGAGTGCAGAATCTCTTTCAGGCTACCGACAACTGCGAAATGGCACTGACCTTCCACCTCTCCCCCCAGTGCGGCCACACCTACGGTCTGATCGAAGATATGGGCTTGAAGAAGCTGGAAAAATCCTTGCAGAAGTTCCACAAAGTAAAGTTTTTCGGTCACAGTCAGGCGTTCTGGGCGGAAATAGCAGCCAACCCCACCGTTGAACAGCGTAACGGCTACCCCAAAGGCAAGATAGAAGAAGAAGGTGCCATCGCCAAACTTATGCGGAAATACCCCAACTTGTACGGCGATATTTCTGCCGGCAGCGGCTATCACGCTCTGGAACGGGATGAAGAATACGCCATAAAATTCCTCAACGAGTTTCAGGATCGGCTCATGTTCGGTACCGACATCTGTCAGCCCCACCGGGCCAGCACTCCGCTGGCGTTTTTCCTCCTGAAACTCCGGGACGAAAAGAAGATTTCCGAAGAAGTTTTCAACAAAGTCGCCAGAGAAAATATCATCCGCATCCTTGATCTCTAATTCAAAGTGACGGATAAATGACGAAAAAGTGACGGATCACTCCGTCACTTTTTTAATGCTTGAATATAAAATAGATAAGCTAATTACTGCCGCTGTTCCGGCACCGCCGGTCAGCCGTCAAAAACGATCGTCCGCAATCCGGCGGTGATCACCCGGTGTTCCAAGTGAGCTTTGACCGCCCGGGTCAGCACCCGTCGTTCGATGTCCCGCCCGATCTCTTTAAGGTCTTCGGGGCTGTGTTCGTGAGAAACCCGTTCCACATCCTGCTCAATAATGGGTCCTTCGTCCAGGTCAGCCGTGGCGTAGTGGGCGGTTGCCCCGATCATCTTCACCCCCCGCTGCCACGCCCGGTTGTAGGGATTGCCCCCCTGAAATGCCGGGAGAAAGGCGTGGTGGATGTTGATGATATTGCCCTTGAAGTGAGCAATAAAGTCGTCGCTCAAAACTTGCATATAGCGAGCCATGACCACCAGATCGATGTGGTGTTTGTCGCAAAGTTCAATAACCTGTGCTTCCTGCTCTGCCTTGCAGCTTTTATCCTTGATGGGACAGCAGTAATAGGGTATGTGGAAACGGTCGGCGACCGCCTCCAGATCGGGGTGATTGCTGATGATCAAAGGCACTTCGCAGGGCAGAAAGCCATCCTCCCGCCGCACTAAAAGGTCGTAAAGGCAGTGGGAGGTCTTGCTGACCATGATCGCCACCCGGCTTACGGCGTCGGAGTAATAAACTTTGAAGGTGAAGTTCAGCTCTTTACCCAATTCGGCAAACTCTTCTTCCAGCTTACGCCGGGTCATGGTCATGCCCGCAAGGTCGATTTTTATCCGCATAAAATAGCTGTTTTCCATAGCGTCAGTATACTGACGGCAGTGGAGGATATTGAAAGAGCGTTTGTAAAAAAACATCGTCGTTTCCGCCAGCAGCCCCTTGCGGTCAGCCGCCGAAATCAAAAATACAGCATGTTGTGTCATAATTATTTATTCCTTAATAAGTTATTGTAAATTCATGCTCGAAAATGTCCGCACTCCGGATTGCCCGGTGGGTATATCCAACGGCTCCAGCCGGTCAACCGTACCCCAGCGGCGGCTGAAGGGCCAGAAAATCATCGCCGGTCTGCCGATAAGATTCCTTCGGGGCACCGGCCCCCACACCCGGCTGTCGGCACTGAAACGGGTGTTGTCGCCCAGCATAAAATAGTGATCGTGCGGTACGGTATATTCTTCGGTGCTGTGGCGTAAAAAGTTGCTGTAACCGGGTATGCTGTTGCTGTGCCCCTGATAACCGCCTTTGCCGGAATAAAGTTTTTTCATATTCTCTGCCAGCTCATAGACCGGCACAAATTTTTCCGCTTTATCCGGTTTTATATAGAGCACATCATCCACGATCTTCAATGTATCCCCCGGCAGCCCCACCAGTCGCTTGATATAATAATCACCGCTGTCGGAGGGTTTTTCGCCGTTGGGGCCCACGATATTTTCGGTGGCAAAAACCATCACATCGCCCCGCTTCGGCTCCCGGAAGTGCAAGCTCAAACGGTTGACAAACAAATGGTCGCCATCAGATAAATAACCGTTGACCGCCTTGCCGGAAAGGTATTTGCCGGGATAAAGTTCCGCGTAATCCGCCACCTTGGAAGGCACTCCCGGCAGCATCGCCGTGGTACCATCAGATAACGGCAATATGGTGCTGTCAAAGATCATCCACTCTTTTGCCGGATAAAGTTCGTTGCCCATTTGCACCGTTCCCGGCACTTCCAGCAACGCTCTGCGGCTGGCAAAAACAGCGTAATTTCCAAGTGAACCCAGCTTGCCGAAAAGCGGACTTACCCCTTTGACAGTGTGAGCTTTTTCCGTATCCACAAAGTGTATGCCATAAAGCGTAGGCTGCATAGAGCTGGTGGGAATTTTAAACGGCTGAAAAAAGAGCCCCCGTATACCAAAAGCTACCATCAACGCCACCGCCAGAATATCCAATATCTCCCGCATGGAGCTGTGGGGATTGTATTTTTTCATCACCGAAACGGCAAAACCTTTCCAGCTCCTGACGCTATCCGCTGCCGGAGCTTGCAAAAGAGCTTCGCCGGCAGCAATGACGCCAGCCAATTCCTTGCGGGCAGCCTCTTCAAGAATATCATCGTCGGTATGCAAAAAGTTTTTCACTGCCGCAAGCTGTTTTTTCAACGCTTTACGCAGCTGATATTTTTGCAGGATTTTCCAAACCGGACTCATAGTATTTTACCTCAAAAAAGCGATCAGTTATCGTCGTCATTGTTCCGCAAAACCGCCACAAAGGCTTCCTGCGGGATGTTGACCTGACCGATCATCTTCATACGCTTTTTACCCTCTTTCTGCTTTTCCAGAAGTTTGCGTTTACGGGTAATATCGCCGCCGTAGCATTTGGCAAGCACATTCTTACGCAGCTGGCGGATGGTTTCACGGGCAACGACTTTGCCGCCGATCGCCGCCTGAATGGCGATCTGGAACTGTTGGGGCGGGATCACATCTTTCAACCGTTCGCAGATCTGTCTGCCCCGGCCGTAAGCCATGTCGGCGTGAACGATGGAAGCAAAAGCGTCCACCGGTTCGCCGTTGACCAATATATCCAGTTTCACCAGCTTGTCGGCACGGTATCCGGCAGGCTCGTAGTCCATGCTGCCGTAGCCGCGGGTAATACTTTTGAGCTTGTCGTGAAAGTCGATAAGGATTTCGTGCATAGGCAGTTCGGCAGTAATGATAACATGGTTGGCATCCACCGAATCAGTACGGGTGCAGATGCCCCGCTTGCTCATGATCAAATTCATCACATCCCCGATATAGGTATTGGGCAGCATCACCCGGGCCTGAATAAGGGGTTCTTCAATGCGGTCAATGCCGCTGGGGTCGGGCAGATAAACCGGGTTGTCCACCTCGACCATGGAGCCATCTTTCAAATAAACATGATAGATCACGCTGGGGTAGGTGGCAATAATATCCATATTGTATTCCCGACGCAGCCGCTCCTGAATGATCTCCATGTGCAGCAAGCCCAAAAATCCGCAGCGGAAACCGAAGCCCAACGCCGCCGAACTCTCTGCCTGATAGATGAACGCCGCATCGTTGAGCTGCAATTTGCTCATGGAAAACTTGAGCTGGTCGTAATCGGCACTGTCAATGGGGTAGATACCGCTGAAAACCATGGGCCGGACTTCCTTGAATCCGGGCAAAGGCTCATCGCAAGGCTCTTTGGCAAGGGTAACAGTGTCGCCGATTTTAGTATCGGAAGGGCTCTTGATATTGGGGATCAGATAGCCCACTTCACCGGCACTCAAGCAATCAGCCGCCCGCATTTCGGGGCTGAAAAATCCAACTTCCTTGATTTCGCTCTCCAAACCGGTACTGAAAAGTTTCAGCCGGTCGCCCCGTTTGAAACTGCCGGACATGACTCTGACATAAACCACCACCCCCCGGTAGGCATCGTAAGTGGAGTCAAAAATCAAAGCACTGGCATTGCCGCCCCGGTCTTTCGGCGGGGGGATGCGGTCGATGACCGCTTCAAAAAGCTCCGGAACCCCTTCGCCGGTCTTGCCGGAAACCAGCAGTGCTTCTTCCCGGGGAATAGCAAGAACTTCTTCCATTTGCTCATAACAAAGCTCAAGATTGGCAGCGGGCAGGTCGATTTTGTTGATAAGTGGAATAATGTGCAGATTTTCCTTGAACGCCAAACTGACATTGGCAACTGTTTGAGCCTGCACGCCCTGGGTGGCGTCGATCAAAAGCAAAGCTCCTTCGCAAGCACCCAGCGAGCGGCTGACTTCGTAGTTGAAGTCCACATGTCCGGGAGTGTCGATAAGATTGATCTGATACTCTTCGCCGTCAGAACCTTTGCAATACATGCGAACCGGGTGGGATTTGATGGTAATACCCCGCTCACGCTCCAGATCCATACCGTCGAGGAGCTGATCCTGCATTTCCCGCTTTTCCACGGTGCCGGTATACTCCAGCAAACGGTCAGCCAGAGTGGATTTGCCGTGGTCAATATGGGCAATAATAGAAAAATTACGGATATGTTTCAAAAGATTTTCTCCTGATTTAATGCTTTAATTATATACTTGATATATAATATAGCACTTTCCGGAGATTTTTCAAACAATCAGCTCAACATAGTAACGCTTAAAATGTTAAGCTCTGTACCGACCCTTATTGGGTACAGAGCTTTTTGATAACATCAACAGAATTGCCGCACCCAGTACAACCACAATTCCCAAACAGAAAATCATTATTTTAACAGTCATTCTTCCTCTTCCTCATCTTCCGGTGAGTGGTAAATTGTCCACTCTGAAGTAAAGTCAACACCGGTAACTGTTGTTTGCGGATTATGCAAATTGTAGACAAGTGCCGGATCGGATTTTTCGATATTTTCCGGATCAAAGGGAATTGTAACTTCTTCACCATCACCGCAGTCAAAATACAGTATATGATCAGCAATGCGGGTAATTACACCAAACGCAGAACGCTGTTCCAGTACATTGTCATCCCGGTCGATCCAGGTAAAACCGACCAAAATATTTTTGCCGATAAAATCTTGTTTTTTCACTGTTATTTCCTCCAACAATGTACTCTCGCAATAAGATAATGCCCCAATGTTTAATTTACAAGTTGCAAAATGCCGAAAAGTCCGTAAAAAGTCATTTGACTATTTGAAATTTATTGCTTACGGTATTATTTTATGGCATAGCGTAAACTTACAAGGGTAATTGTGAAAAAATATGGAAATCTTATTTTCAAACGGTACAGATAAGCTGCAGATCACGCTTCCGGATAGAACGCTTGCTGCGGAAGAATGGTTTACGGCTCCCCTGGCATTGCAGGTCGGAGGTTTGAAATTTTGTATTTCCAATGACTTTCAAAAAGAAGATTTTGATTTTATTTTTGAAAATCTGCAAAAATTACTTTCTGATGGAATTCCGGTTGAGTTTTATCAAATTGAAGATGTTTTAGCGTTTACACTCACCCCGGAAGATGCGTTGGGGCATTACCGCATTTCAATCGAAATCAAGACTCCGGAAACCTTTATCAAGACATTTTTCATAATGAGTTATTACGACATTGAACGGATGCTTCCCCGGAGGTAACGGCGATGGATAAAGATAGACTTGACTTACTGAAAGAAACGGAAGGCTATATTCTTCCGGTTTGTCCATTGACCGGCGAGGAGCGAAAAAACTTTTATTTGCGGCTTTCTGCCGTGATGAATGTTTCAGAAGAACAATTTTTATCCGGAAAACTTTTTCAAACTCTTTTGTATCAGAAAGATATTTTACCCGTAATGTATCTGAATGAAAATACGGAAAATACAGCATTAAAGATTTTTCTGCAAGAATACAATCTTCACGATGAATTTGTGTATTTACATTCCGTCTGGGATACAGAAGATATTGATAAAATTGCGACTTCCGAACTGGCAGACAAATTTTCATACTACTGGTACCCGTCAGCGGATGACTTACTGATCATATCGCCAAGTTTTGAATGGATTATTGGCGTTCGCCACGACGGGGAATTATTTTTTTATACTGACACGGAGGTGATCAATGAATAAGCGTTGGATAACAATTCCTTTGCGGATCATCGTTACTGCAGTAATTACCTTGCTGGTGGTTTATTTTTACTATAAGTCTCTTGAAAGGAAAGTTATAAGAGAAAGTAATAGTCGGATGGGGGAAGAATATCTGATTGGCGAAAATGTTAACCGTGATTATAAAGAAGCGTTCAACTATTTCAAGGATGCTGCTGATGCTGGTGATCAACACGCTCAATATCGCCTCGGTCAACTTTATTTTTATGGCGATGGAACTGATGAAGATTTGGTTCAAGCAGAGCGTTATCTGAAACTTGCCCTTGCTCAAGGCGATCACGATGGAGCCGAATACACACTGGCAATGGTTTATTTGTACAGCGGCAAAGAACAAATGCAAGCTATTAAATTATTGCAAAAATCTGCAAAAAGCCAAAATACCGAAGCAATGTGTGAACTTGCCAATTGCCATCTCAACGGTTTTGTCGTTGAACAAGATGACAAGTTGGCAGAAAAATATGTCAAAGAAGCATTGGACTGCGGAATGGATGAGCAGGATACGGATATTGCACAAACCGTGTTATGTACACTTTACGCCAGAAATCCTGATTTCAAACAAGATAGAACTGCCAATTTTCAAAAACTGAAACATTTGGCTGATAAAGGAGTTCTGCCGGCAATCTACTATACTGCCATTGCCTATGAAAAAGGTTGGGGAACAAGCCCCAATCCAACTGAAATGATGAAATATCTGCAAAAATCAGCCCATAAGGGCGATCCTATGGCTATAACAAAATTGAAAGAAATAACGACGCAGAAAAAAATGAATGCTCTCCCACAAAAATTTACAAAATAAATTTTTCCAAGCAACTGAAATATCCGGAAAGAAAATTCAGCATTATTAATATAATACTTAATTTTAAATGCAGAATCAAGCCTAAATACACCACATAATTAAGCAATGACTTAATTTATAATTATTACTCTCTATCGCCGCTTACGCTGGCTGTTTATTGAGAGTCTTTGGGAAGATTTGAGAATTCTTGCCGCCGGTGCTGCTGGCTATCAGCTGTCCGACCTGTCCGACCTGTCCGACAAGCAGCCGGCAATATACCGCCACCTTTGCCGCCCCCAAAGTACAGCTTCCCAATCCTTCCCAATACATCCCAATCCCCACCAG
>JAZSHD010000178.1:0-3515 GCA_045533055.1 Victivallaceae bacterium
GCATGATCTATAAAGGCTTGCAGAATGAAACTGCCAACCGGACTGTTGAAGGATACGAACCGCGGGAGCCGCTGGCTCCCCGTGCCCCAATGACAGAACGGCAGAGCGAGCGGCTCACTCAACTGGTAAACGATGGATTTCTCTCCCGGTTTAATTACGGATTTTTCCGTAAAATGACTCATGAACAGGCGAGCAAATACATCAGTCTTGGCAAGTGGCGGCAAGCCAATAACCAGAGAGTTGAACCGGAAGTTCAGCCTGCGGCATAAACATAATTGAATCCGGCACAGTAGAGAACTATGTCGGATTTTTTTGCTTTCAGACTTGATTTTAAGAAAAATGATGCTATATTTCTTAAAATGCGAGGTGAATATGTATCAGTCTATCAAAGATAAAATCTGGAAAATAGTTTCTGAAAATGGTCAGGGATGGTCATTTTCAGCAAAGGACTTTTTGCCTTATTTCAAAAGAAATGACATTGATACAGCACTGTTTCATTTGGAGAAAGAAGGGAAAATCAGAAAGTTGCTCCGTGGAATTTATGACTACCCTATGTACAGCGAAATTTTGCGTTGCAATGTTTCTCCTGATCTTGATAAGGTTGCTGCTGCTATTGCAAAAAATATGGGGCGACAAATCCAGCCTACCGGAAATGCTGCTTTGAATTATTTGCGTTTATCAACTCAAATTCAAGCTCATTGTATTTATCTTTGGGATGGTCCGGGGCGTATTTTTGAAATAGGAACGCAAAAAATTCATTTTCAAAATGCCGCAAGAAAAGATTTTACCCCAAAATTGATTCAGAGCCGGATGTTGGTTCAGGCATTGAGAACTCTTGGGGAACTTGCGGAAGAAGAGGAAATGAAAGCGAAAATAAAAGCAGCATTTTCTTTTGAACAATGGGAAGAAATCAAAACAGATACCAGTCTTGTTCCGGGACGGATTCATAAAATGATTTGCCGTCTGGCTCAATAGAGGAGAAATTTTTATGCCATTAAAAACAGTTTCTGAAAATGAACGCAGGGCAATCTTCACTCAAGTAGCCTCTGAAATCGGTATCAGACCAGATATGATTGAAAAAGATTATTGGGTTTCATGGGTTCTGAATAAAATATTTGAACATGAGAAACTTAAAACAATTCTTTTGTTCAAGGGAGGAACTTCCCTTTCAAAAGCATTTCAAGCGATCAATCGTTTTTCAGAAGATATTGACTTGCTGCTTGATTTGCATGAAGTTGCCGGGCGGGATGAATCTTTTGATAAAGAAAGAACACGCAATGCGATCAATACTTTCAAGTCCAAAACGAGCAAAAATACTCAAGTGTATGTTACGGAGAATTTGAAACCTCTGTTGGAAGACTTACTGGGAGAGTATTGCCGCATTATCTCCGATGAGACTGACGCTTGCAATTTGTTTATTGAATATCCAGGAGTTTTTGAGAAAGATGCCTATATCCGCTCCAATATCAAATTGGAAATTGGAGCTTTCGCAGAAGGAACTCCATTTGCTCCCCAAACAATCCAATCCTATGCGGCACAAAAAATTCCTGCTTTGCAAGAAAAATGTTCTGATATTCCGACAGTTTCTGTAGAACGTACCTTCTGGGAAAAAATTACCGTTTTGCATTATCTGCATCATCTTCCTGAAGATAAAGCAACTCCGTCCCGTCATTCACGTCATATGTACGATATTTACATGCTGGCAAATTCTCCTTACAAACAGCAAATTTTATCTGCAAAAGATTTATTGGCTTCAATCATCGAGTTTGATCGTAAATTTTATCCTAAACGAGGTGTAAATTATGACACAATGACTCTTGCGACTCTCAATCTTCTTCCCGCTGAAATCCGCCAAAAAGATTTGGAAAAGGATTATATGCAAATGGGAGATATGATTTATGGAGATAAGCCTGATTGGTCACAGCTTCAAACATTCCTTTCAAAATTAGAAGATGAAATTCGCACTCTGTAAACTTAAAAAGTAAATCGACATGTCGACCTACTTTTTAAGCGTTTTGTGTTTTTGCGGCATTTCATTTTGTGTTTTTGCGGCAAATACCTTGTTTTACATGTCATTCTCTTTATGTACGCTGATAGTCACTCCCTCAATGGGATAAATAATTTTCACCCGTTCCAGTTGAAGCAATGCCAAAAGATCATCAAGTTTCTGCTGACTGCATATCTTGAACTGGAATCCGAAGGTCGTAAACAATTCAATGATCTTTTTTGACGGATCGCTCTGGATCAAAGAAACTGCGTGCCACGGAATGACAAAAGTCTGCAACTCAGTAACGATTTGCAGACGGGGCATCAAATGGGCACTCCGCTGAAAGCAAACATCGGATTGATCCGGTTCCACAGAATTAGCATCCAATTCTGTTTCAAGTTCAATCAATGCCGCGACCAGGGACGGGCTTGCGTGGTGGTTTGGATGTTCCCGGAACTCTTGCAGAACTGTCCGCAATCTTACGTTCCGGTCGTTCTTCTGTAACTGGCTGTTCAATGTGTTCTGGTCTGATTGTTTGTTCATGATCTTCTCCTTTACGATTGATTTTTTCTGCTGCATCATCCACAGTCATCTGCAATACCTGACCTTTACGGTATTCGGCAACAGCTTGTGGACTGTTATAAGGCGAACCGCCGAAAAGTCCGGAAACTTTTTGAACGATACGCTTCAACATTCTTATTAAAACATTTTCATTATGCTTCCGCATAAGATCCTCCGGAACGGGGCGGCAGTTCTGCCGTATTTGTTCCGCTGACGGCAGAACAGATGCAACAATTTCACCGGATGCCGACAAATCGTGTACCGAAAGCCGTTCTGTCCGGAGATGGAGCAGTTTATTTTTGAAAAACTCTTTATCCGGGATGTGCAATGCCAAATTGAATTTACCGCGGGAACACGCCACATAAAACGCCTGTTTTGACATTTTTTCTGCCGCAACCACCACATTTTTGCTGGTCATTCCCTGTGAGGCATGACTGGTCATCACCCAGCCGTATTTGATGCCTTTGAAGTTTTCCGGCAGTCGTATGGTCGTCAACTCTTTCCGGTTGGAGTCCAGCAAACGGTATTCGTTAGGATTGCCGGTTGCAATCGCCAAACTGCCGTTATTGATCTTATATTCCGGAGTACGGAGATTGACGGTAAAGCGTACAATATCGCCTTCGCCTACCGGAAGTTGAACTGAATTACCCACATCTATTCCGTGTTTAATGGTTTGCGGAGAAACCGTTACTCCATTACTCAAAACAAGTTTCCCATCTTCAATTCGTTCTACTGTTGCCATTTCTCCGGCAGAAGCAATTTCCTTGATTCTGGTATTGAAAAAAATCTTGCTGCCAACCTGATAATTGGCAATATCCCCTAACTGCGGCTTGGTCCAGTTCCAGGAATGAAATGATTCCACAAGATTATTTTCATCACCTTTGATACAACCGGCAGACTTCATCTTCTCCCGGATCATACCGGTCAGAATATCGCACTCCCTGTGTGTCGGAGATACGGCAATACA
>JAZSHD010000029.1:0-47846 GCA_045533055.1 Victivallaceae bacterium
CCCTATTTCCAAACCTTTTCATGGCATTTTTCTATTTTTGCAAAATAGAAAAATGCCCTCTTTAGTTTTAAAACAGGCTTTTGCCTGAACGACTATATTTATACTGCCAGCCAACTGTCTGGCGGCAGCCACACTGCGTAAAGCCAGCCAACTGCAACATGGCGGCAAGCATTGTCTGACCTGTCTGACCTGTCTGACCTGTCCGACCTGTCCGACCTGTCCGACCAAGCCGCCATCAACAGTATTGCGGGGCTTGCCCCGACCTTCGGTAGCTAACAAAAAAGGCATCCAAAAAATGGACGCCTTTTTTGTTATAAGTTTGCTGACCCTTGCGGGGTGGGTATGCTGAAAGAACTGGGGAGGGATTTTGATAACATCGGCTTGAAGATGTGCTGATTGCTTTTTTGCGGTGCTACCTGTAAGGTAACACCCGGAAAAGCAGTCGGTGCAGATTCTGCCGAGGTTGCAAAAGCCGCCCCACGGGCTTTCAGTATAGCCGCCCAACTATTACAATTCTTCGCCGATTTCCCAGCGGACGAAACGCTTGACCTTGAGGTCTTTGTAGAGCTTGGCAAGGCTGGCTTTGTCGTCCATGATCCAGGGCTGATCCATCAAGCAGACTTCGGTGTAACGCTTATTGATTTTGCCCATGACGATTTTGTCGATCATTTCAGCGGGTTTGCCGGCGAGCTGGGCAGCTGCGATTTCTTTTTCGCGGGCGATCCATTCGGCGGGCACTTCGCTGCGGTCGATGAAGGCGGGGTTGAATGCGGCGATGTGCATGCAGACATTCTTCAAGAGTTCAGCATCATCGGCACCTTCGACTTCCACCAGCACGCCGATACGGCCCTGCATGTGGATATAGCTGGCGAGTTTGCCATCAGCAGCCCAACGGGCGGCACGGCGGATCTGCATATTTTCACCGATGGTGGCGATCAAAGCGACCATGGCTTCTTTTTCAGCGGCCTGAACAGCTTCGGAAACGCAGCCGTTGCTTTCGCCGGCAATGATGCGGTTCAAAAGTTCGTCGATGTAGGCGTTGAATTTGTCGGTCTTGGCAACAAAGTCAGTTTCGCAGAGAACTTCGACCATAGCGGCAACATTGCCTTCGACTTTGCAAGCGACTTTACCTTCTTTGGTGGCACGGCCGGATTTCTTTTCGGCTTTGGCAGCACCGGACTTGCGGAGCACATCCACAGCCTTGTCCATATCGCCATTGGCTTCGGTAAGAGCCTTTTTGCAATCCATCATACCGGCACCGGTCATATCACGGAGCTTCTTTACAACATCAGCAGTAATCATTTTATATTGATCTCCTTAAAAAATTCTTTGATTATTCAGCCTTGGCTTCTTCAGCTTTTGGGGCAGCCTTTTTGCGGGGAGCGCGCTTGGCTTTTTCTTCGCCTTCAGCGGCAGCCTTGCGGGGGCGGCGGGCCTTGGGAGCAGCAGCCTTATCTTCGGCTTCAGCGTCAGCTTCGGCAGCGATCTTTTCGGCAGCGCCCTTGGCGGTGGCAGCTTCCACAACGCTCTTGTTGTAGACTTCTTTGGCGGTCATGATGGCGTCACGGACGACATCGGTGATGACCTGCAGAGATTTGACAGCATCGTCGTTGGCAACGATGGGATAGTCAATGAGATCGGGGTCGGCATTGGTATCGCAGATAGCCACGATCGGAATGTTCAGCTTGGCGGCTTCACGCACGGCGATATCGTCGTGGCAGACGTCGATGATGAACATAGCGGCGGGCAGCTTCTTCATTTCAGCAATACCGTCGAGGTTGTTGTGCAGCTTCTGATTGTCACGGGTGAGCATGACGATCTCTTTTTTCTTGAGCTTGCTGGTGGCTTCTTCGTCGGCCAGCAGTTTGTCAGATTCGATCATCTTGGTGATGCTCTTGCGGATGGTGACATTGTTGGTGAGCATACCGCCCATCCAGCGTTCTGCAACATAGAACATGCCGGTTTCGGCAGCCAGACTGCGGATCACTTCCTGAGCCTGACGCTTGGTACCGACAAAGAGGATATCCCCACCCTTGGCAACGACATTGCCGAGGAAGTTGCAGGCATTGGCCAGCTGATGCATGGTTTTGGTCAGGTCAATAATGCTGATACCGTTGCGGGCACCGTAGACAAATTCCTTCATCTTGGGGTTCCAGCGGCGGGTCTGGTGTCCGAAATGACAACCGGCTTCCATAAGATCGTTAATCGTGATTTTACCCATTTTGCACTTCCTTTCTTGCGTTGCGACGGACTCTTTTTACGCTTTTCAGCCCGCCCGGGTGTTTGGTGGTTAACGAGTTTTAATTTTCCGATCACAGAAAATCGGAGCTATAATATACACCAACAACTTGCAAATGACAAATTTTTTTTCTGTTTTTTTAAAATGGTCGGGGCAAGCCCGGCTACACGGTTGATGGCGGCGGTACGGAGTTGTACGGATGTTTACGGAGTATACTTGCCGCCAAATTGCTGTTGGCGGCTTTACGCAGTGTGTTGTTCGCCGCGTACGCCAGGCTTTGTTGCACTACGCCGCAGCAGGCGGGGCATGCCTCCCCCGTTCTCTATTGTTTGTTACTGTTCTACTCCGTTAGCCACGCCACAAAAAAGCGGTGCAAATTTTTGCACCGCTTAATCTTTTGCTATTCAGTCTGTCAGTTGTCTTTATACACCTCTTCAACCACATCATCCACCGCTTTCAGTTCTGCACTGGTCAAAGGTCTGGTTTTGACATTGCCGCCCAGATAAAGTATATTGGATACTGACGGGTGATTGCCGTTAGCAGTATTTGTCGTTAAATGGTCTGCCCAAATGGCAAACCCCGGATTATCCCGACCGACCACCTGCCGTCTGGCGGTACCTTCTCCGATTATTGCCCAATCGTAAGAAAGCTCATCTACTTTAAACGCTCCATTCTGGTCGGTGGGACACTTGAAGTATTTTTCAAAAGCATCATTCATCTGCTCTTCTGCATCACTTTTGATCCGCACGCCGGTTATATACCCCCCGATAATCAGCTTGTTTGGAGCTTCATTGTTACCAGTTTTATAGTGGCTGATCGGGCTGTTACCGCCCGAAAAAAGTGTATCCCCGGAATTCACCGCACCGGATACTGTCACAGCTCCCGGCAATTTACCTTCATTATTATTGCTGAACATGATGCTGGCTTTACCGATCTGGCTCAACAGATTTATGCAGCTGGTGTTTCTGGCACTTTCCCGGGCTGCACTCAAGGCGGGCAATAACATTGCTGCCAATATACCGATGATGGCGATCACCACCAATAGTTCGATAAGGGTAAATTGTTTTTTCATTTTTCTTCTCCTCTTGTTAAAGGGGTCAAACTGGCTTTTCAGGGCTAATTTACACGAAAAACTGCTGTTTGTCAAGGTATAAATGTTTTTTTCAGCCGCTTTTTTTGCAGAAAAACCTTTATTTTACTGCCAACATTCGCTCGATGGGGAGCTTTGCCCGCTGGATCATGGCTTGGGGCAGCTCCACCGGGGTCTGCATTTCTTCCAGACTTTTCAATACGCTTTCCAGCGTTATCTTCTTCATATTCATACAGCGGGGTGCCGGTGCCAGAGCTATGAATTCCTTATCGGGATTTTCTTTCCGCAGCCGGTGGATGATGCCGCTTTCAGTACCCACAATGATCTGTTTGGCGGGGCTTTCTTTCACAAATTTCAACATTCCGCCGGTACTCAATGCCGCATCGGCTTTTGCCGTAACTTCCACCGGGCACTCGGGGTGCACCATGATCGGGGCAGCTGGATACTGCTGACGCATGGCATCCAGCTGCTCCGGCGTTACCCGGTGGTGGGTGGGGCAGTAGCCGGGGAAAAGGATCATTTTCCGGTTCAGCTTTTTCATAACATTGCCGCCCAAGTTCTGGTCGGGCAGAAAAACTATCTCTTTATCTTCCGGAATGGAAGAAACTATCTTTTCGGCATTGGCAGAGGTGCAGCAGATATCCACTTCCGCCTTTACGGCTGCGGTGGTATTCACATAAGCAACAAAAACTGCGTCGGGATGCTCTTTCCGCAATGCCCGAACTGCTTCGGCACTTGCCATATCTGCCATGGGGCAGCCGGCGGAAACTTCCGGCAGCAGCACCGTGGAGTTTGGGGCAAGCAGTTTGGCGGTTTCCGCCATAAACGACACTCCGCAGAAAACTATCACCGGAGCCTGGGTCGCCGCCGCTTTGATGCTCAACTCCAGCGAATCGCCCACAAAGTCGGCTATATCCTGCACTTCACCCAAAACATAATTGTGGGCAAGGATCACCGCCTTGTGTTCTTTACGCAATTCATTTATTCTTTTAACGATATCCTGATTGGTCATTATTCACATTCTCCTGCATTATACTTATGTACTATATAAGATACAGTTCAAGGGGCTTTTTTGCAAATTTACCTTGAAAAAAACAGAAAAAAACCGGCAGACGGCTTATGTTTTACCGCCTGCCGGAATTTTTGTTCAATAACAGAGTTTGCTCATCAGATCTGCAAATTCACCAGATCGCGGAACTCTTTTATTTCGCCCAGCATGTAGTTGACCTGCCGGATCTTCCACTCAATGTGCCAGCGGTCGGTCACATATTCCATGGAGGGTTCCCAGCCCAGACGGGAATCGGCATCCACCAGCGGAATGGCACTTTCGGCATTTTTGATTTCTGCCTTTGCCATGGCTTCGAGCTTATCCAGAATAGCGTTGGCTTCGGCTTTATCGGTGCAGCCCAGCAGTTTGATATTGAGCATATACCACTCTTTGACGCACTTTGCCGTGGCACAGTTGCAAGTGATGTATTTGCCCAGACGGATCTGTTCTTCCAGCTTTTCCAGCTTGCGTTCCGGAACCACATTGCGGAGTTTTTCCAACTCTGCCACGCCCCGGGCAAACTTTTCGTGGAGCCGTTCCAACGCCCGCAGTTCCACCGGAAAACGCAAAAATCCGGGTGCCTGACGGGCACTTTCGTAGGGTTGATACATGGTTTTGATGATATGCCAGCCAAAGTGAGCACCTTCGGTGGTGGGGAATTTGATTTCCTTGCCGCCCATGGTACGGGTGATATTGGGGTGGAAAATCAGCGGATAAGAAGGTCCTACCCGCATGGGACCGTACTGTTCTTCGTTGCTTGCCACATAATCATTTTTCATGGCGTCGCTCCAGAGATCCCACACTTTCAGCACGGTATCCACCGCTTCGGCACCGAAGTCACGCACCGCCAGCTTTTTGAGCATATCCAAAAGATCCATCCGGGGGCTCCAGAAAGCGAATTTGCCCAAATCGGTGACTACAGAGGGCCACCAGCCGTAGTGGTGATTATCGTAGTAGCTGTCCACATTCCAATCCTGCCGTGCCTTTTCCAGCACTTCAAAGCGTCTGATCCACTGCTGGGGAACCGGCACATAGGGTACAGTACCGAAATCCCAGGTCAAACCGGCGGTGTTGGCGGTACTCAAGATGCTCAAACCCAGTTCGTGAGCGATCTTGCACTCGCTTTTGAAGTAATCGCTGGGCTCATCGGCGGAGATACTGTAATCCCGCACCTGACAGAGCAGATTTTCCCGAACCAGCTCTTTGCCGATATCGAAGGTGATCTGGATGGTGACTTCTTTGGGGACTCTTTCCAGAAATTCCCGGCGGACATCTTCGCTTGCCCAGTACCAGTTATAGGTATTGAAAATAACCATGGCGTCAGGCTTGGCTTTGTGTGCAGCATCGCAAACGCACTTGAGCCAATCCGGGTAGTCACTGCAGGGCCACCAGCCGGGGCTGGGCTTGGTGGTGGGTATGCCGTCAACAATGCTTTCCCGCTTGCGGCGGCCGGTGGTGCGGGGGTCACGGCTGGGGAATTCAGCAGATTCGCCCACCAGCATCACGCCCAGAGCTTTGGGGTAATAGTTGAAAAGTTTGGTGTAGACCCCTTCAAAGAATGCTGCTGCATCGGGTTCAGCGGGGTGTTTGTAGCTGGGCAAATAGGCGTAGAGCATCACATCCAAGCCGTAGAGCCATGCCCGGTCGATCACATCGTTTACATCCAGCGTACCGACATTGGTACGGTCGATACCGGTAATAAAGACCACTGCACAGGTAAAACCGGCGTGTGCCATGGCTTTAAGGTGTTCGCTGGGAAACAGGTCGATACCCCAGCCGGAGTGCACCATACGCAAGCCGATCAAAGGTTTGCGGACTTCGGAACCGATGGTCAGCACCGGGGCTTCTTTAAGGTTCATCAAGTCCTCTACATATATGCAGCCGGAAATAACGCCTTTTTCGTCGGCACCGGCAACGGTGATCGCATCACTTGTCACATCCAGCCGGTAGGTACGCACGCCTTCAAGAGTTTTATCCAGCTCCAGCTTGATGACCTTCTGCCCGGCGGCAGCAGTTGTGCCCACGGTCAGAGCAAGATCCATGGATACTTCCAGATATTCCTGCAAATCTTTTGCGGCATTGACCATACGGGCGTCGCCGTCGGCGGGATAGACGATCTTCCACGCCGAAGTCACTTCCACTTCGTTGGCAGATGCCTTGACTGCGGCATCACGACGGTTGGCAAAATGCACCTGATTTATCCGTTCACGGAACTCATAATTGCGTTCTACTTTATTCATAGCAACTCCTGTTTATTTTTAAGGTTTATGATAAATATAACATTGCAGAATTTTTTTGCAAATCATTTTACCGGCAAATCAATAAAAATCAGTGAGCAGAAAATTGACAAAAAAAGTAATTATTAAGGAAAAACTTAAAAAGAGAGCAGATCTGTTTTATATTTATTAAGTATTTACTTAATTTTTTCTTGCATTTTTCAGATATTATGCTATAATATTAAGTAAATACTTAATTTTTCAAAAAAAAGGAGTTTTATGGTTATGAAAAAGTGTTACGGTAACTACCGCAATGGCGTAAAGAGCGATTGCCGGAAGTGTGAATTAAGCAAATGGTGCCGGACTGCCGGAAATACGGAACTTTTGACCGACCACATGAGCAGCTTTGACGATGCCTTGCAGGATTCGGAATTGCAAATGTTCAACGACGAACACACTGCGGCAAGACAACGCAAACTCAATGGCGAAAAACTGGAGTATTCCCGCAACGACCTTTTGGAAGTAGTCGTATATATGCTTAATTTGGATAAACTGGCGTTGGAGCTTTTGGCAGAGAAAGTCAAAACTCCGGAAATAAGCCTGTCAGATATAGCCCGCAAACGCCACACTTCACGGCAGGCAGTACAACAGGCGATACGCCGCAAATGCAGAGAAAATCCGGAAATAGCCAGGTTGCTTGCCAACCACGAACGCAAAAGCCGGCAAAGAAAACAATTAACATTTATGGAGGCAGTATGTCAAATCCGTCGTCAGAACTCACCAATGAACTGGAACGCACCAAAGACCGGCTCGAAGTTTTACAGGAGCTTGAACTCCTGGAATCAGAATTTCGACTTATCGAAAATGAGTATAATCAAAGGAAGCAGCATCTTACCGCAAAACTGAATTGTCAGGCATAAAGAAAAAAGCACCCCTTTTACCGGGGTGCTTTTTTTGTGGGTTGGTCTGTAAAAATGAGAAAATATGAGAATGTATGAGAATGTATGGGAAGCGGGCAAAGCCCGCTGTGCCGGTAGACACGCCGCTCCGGCAAGCCATACACTGGGTATTGCTCGCCGCCCACGCACAATGTTGCTATGCAGGGCGGCAACACTCCCATACTCTCCCATACTCTCCCATACCCTCTCATACTCTCCCATACTTTCCCATACCCTCTCATACTCTCCCATAAAACAGCCGCCATCTATCCCATTGCCCGCGTATGCGGCAAACAACAAAAAAAACGGCGAAGGTAGAAACCAACGCCGTAATTTGGTGTATTCCCGCAAGCAAGCTTATTTTACAAAAGTTATAAACTTTGCCATGCTGGGTTCAAGCTCTATCGCCTGACCGGTGTAAGGCACTTCTTTTTGAGTTACCGGGTCAAAGATCACCGCACTCTTGTAAGTAAAGGGTATATCAAGTTTGACGGTGTTGGATTCTTTGGAGTAGTTCAAAACCGTGGCAAATGCACCGCTGGCTTTGGTAAAGTAACTTACATACACATCCTTGTTGCCGCTTTTGATGACCGGCTTGCCCTGTTCCCAATAGCCCACAAATTCGGCATCTTCCAAACCGAAATCGTGCATCCGGTCGCGGACGCTCAACTCGGTCTTGCTGTGGATAAAGTTGGGGTAGATCAGGAGCTTGTGCAAGATCGCCATACCGCTCAAGTGGGTGGAAACTTTGGGGCTTCTGATTTTTTCTTCCTGCCGGTACTGGGGCAGCAGCATGCGGTCGGGCCCGATGTTGACGGCGTTTTCGTAACGGAAACGGTTCATGGTCATAAAGTCGTTGAAGTAAGTGGCTTTATAGAACTGACCGCGATACTGTTCGCCCATCAACACCACATTGGAATATGCACTCATAAAACCGCCCTGATCGCCGCCGGCGTGATGCACAGTCAGATTCTTTTTGTCGTGCATACGCTGGGCGATGTAGATGCGTTCGGCAAAGGTTTTCACATCAAATACCGGGGTGAAGTGTTCGCCGTTTTCAATAAAGTGGTCGCTGCCGAAGCAGTCGTAATAGACCCCTTTCCAGGGATAGTCACGCAAAAGTTCCGAAAGATATTTTACATAAAGATCCTGCCATAATTTGCTGCGGTAATCGCCTTTGGTGGAAGCTCCGCCGTTCATGGGATACGCACGGCTGGGCAGCACAAACCACTGATCTTTGAAAAAGCTCCACTGGGGGATGCGTTCATTTATATACATAGGTATCTGGTAGAACATGGGGTAGCCTTTGGTGCCTGCCAGATAATTTTTCATAACTTCGGGCTGACTTACTGCCGCCAGACTGCCGGAATAGTTGAACATCTTGTGCGAGTGCCACATCAAACCGAAGTTGCTGTATTTTTTACCGGCACGGAAACGGAGCCGCTGCCAGTTCTTTTCGGCGGGGCGGTAGGGGTAAGCCATCAGCGAAAAGTCAAAGCGTTTGCTTTCACCGGCTTTCATAGCAACATCTTCGGCAACCATGTCAATGGTCATGCCGGTTTTATCCACCGTAAGATAGTTGTTTTTGAACGCCCGCTTGGTGGAGGGGTAGACTTTGGGCTGGAAGAAACTCATGCCCCGGTCGATGGTGCCGAAAAGCACATTGTCGTAAAAACGGTTGGTGGAAAAAGTTTTCTTTTCGTTAAGATCGATCACGCCGATCTGCGTCCAGCTGCCGTCGCTGCGGTGAACGAAGTCCACATTTTTTACCGGCACATTCAAAACCACATCTTTCAACACCGTATTGGCATTGGCTTTGAGATCAAGAGTATAACGGGTATTGCCCAAATAGTCGCTGGTGATTTTGCCGCTGATGGTGAAATTTCCGGCGTTTGCCGCCACAGCGGTTTCAGCCAGACTGGGCTGGACTTTGAGAGCCGGGGCGTTGAAAGCAATTTTTTCGCCGTTGACCGAAAGAGTGATGGGTCCGGCAAGAATGTCAGCATTGTTGGCATTGACCTGCTGGATCATGCCATCTTTGCCGAATTTGATATTGCCCGACCAGTTGTTGACCGTATCTTTGCCGCCGGAAAGGGCTTTCCACGGTGCGGGAGGGGTCATTTCCGGAGTCTGCACGCCGATATTGTTCGTCCAATCGGGGTTGTTGTAAACGCCGAAAAAGGCGGGGTCGGCGGTCATGACCTTGCCGCTTTTGAGGGTGATGGTCGGCACGATGTAGTATTCGCCATCTTTCAAAGTCTTGAGGTCGATGACCGTTTTGACCTGACCGGCAGCCAGATCGATACTTTTTACTTCATTTTTTTTTGTGTCAGTTATCACCAGCTTGCTGGAAACGATGTCCGCAGGCTTGATACTGCCGGTCAAAGCGGTGGTAACGGTCATTTGAGCTTTGCGGCTGTTGGTTTCGGTCTTGACATAGATTTTGTCGCCGGCTTCCTTGAAACGCAGATGGTCAAGCTGGATAACATCCTTTGCCTTCATTTTACGCATGTTCAAACCGATGTCCACAAATTCGCAGTCGGCGGGGGTGGTGAAAGTGTGGATAAGTTCTTTCCACTGACCGTTGGTGTAACGCACCTGGTAGCGGCTCTGGGAGGGTTTGCCTTTGCTGATTCTGCCATCTTTATCTTTGTAGAAAAAGATGATCATACCGTTGGCGTTGTATTTGAAGTTTTCGGTGGCTTTGATCCACGCTTCAAACACATAGTTGCTGTTGGGCTTGACTTTGATGTTGTCGATATAAAGAGCATACTGCATGGATTCGCCGGAACCTTCGGCCTGAAAGAAGGCTTCGCCCACTTTGGCAAGCCGCCATTCGTTGACGATCTTGCCGCCATTGCCCGGCATAAAGTGGTCGTAGATCAAATGCTTATCAAAAGCCCACTGGTCAAAAGTTGTTTCAAAATTCATCAGGTCGATCCCCCGGGCAACGCCATTGATCCGTGGGGCGATCCGCAGAAAGTCCACCCAAACCTGATCTTTTTCTGCCATGCCCGCCAAACGCAGATTCACTGTGGCACCGGCGGCACCTTCGGGCAGAGTAAATTCAAACTGCCGGTGAGTCCAGCGATAGGGACTCTGGGGCAGAACAAACCGGGTGGTGGGAACCGCCTTGAACCCTTTCTGCATCTGGTAAGTGATAATGAACATAAAACCTCCGCCGATGCCTTTGGTGGTTTTGTAGTTCAAAGCCAGAGCGAATTTATCACCGGGATTACCCTTAACCGGACAGGAATAAATGTACTGGAAAGATTGCTTGATGCCTTTGGCATACAAACAGCCTTTTTCGGTACCGCCTTCCAGCAGGATCTGGGCTTTACCGGCAGGCAGGATCTTGCCGGCAACCCGTTCGGGCGAATCAAAACGCTCCAGGATCACATCAGCCGACACGCCTAAAGCGCAACCGACCGCCAACAGGGTTGAAAGAAATTTTTTCATTTGTTTGTTTTTCCTTATATTTCAGTTATAAGTTATAAATTTTAATCGTCAAGTCCATATCGTGCCGGATTCCGGTACTCTTTAGTGGCAAGGCTTTCCACAGAGCCGTCGCACATAGCCGCATTGCCCCGGGTGCCGCCGCCGTGCAGACTGCCCAAAAGCTGATTGGGCGGATCGCCGCCGAGGGCACCTTTTAAGCTGCTGGAACTTTTGGAGGTATTACGCCGGGGCATAAGCTGAGCTCGTTTGTAGTATTTTTTGGCTTCGGCATAGATAATGTTGGTCGAAGGATTTTTCACCGATCCGATGGTAGCGGTGCGACGGAGTTCCTTGCCGTCACCATCTATTTGATTGCAAAGTTTGCCATTGTAGTAATAGCTCAAAACCCCATAGTCGATCCGTTCGGTCGCTTCTTTGCCCCAAGTGGTAAGTTTTTCGCTTACCGAATCGCAGTAAAAGTTGCTGATTTCGCCGGGTTTACGATTGGGGTCGCCTTCCAGATAAAGCATCGCCTGACGGGCAAACCACTTGCCGTAGCGGGAATACCCCGGCTGCCACATGTTAAAGCCGGAGTCATCGTAAATAGTGCCGCCGCCCTGCTCGACAGTACCGGCTCCGAATTTGGGATCGCAATAGTGGAAAAAGTCTGTGTTATCGCCACTGTAAAGAATAGCTGCCAATGCCAGCTGCTTGAGTTTGCCGGTACACTGGCTTTCCCGTGCCGACTCCCGGGCTGCGGAGAGTGCGGGCAAGAGCATTGCTGCCAAGATGGCAATGATGGCAATAACGACCAAAAGTTCGATCAAGGTAAAGCACCGACTCTTCCGACATGAGTTTTTTGATGAAATGTTTTTCATACTTGTGATCTCCTCTTACATCTTACAAATTTATCATTCAAAACCATAGCGTTTCTTTTCCAGAAACTGCTTATTGTTCAACGCTTCCACAGAGCCATCACACATAACCGCATTGCTGGTGGTACCGCCGGAGTGAACAAGCCCGTAAAGGGCTTTGACATTCATATTGGTTTGGCTGCTTGTCCAGCTGCGGGCAGGCATAAGCTGGGCACGCCGGTAATATTTATTGGCTCCGGCATACATGATCATGGTGCTGGGGTCGGCAACCGAACCGATCGTTGCATTGGCACGAACTGTTTTATCACCATCTATTTCGTCACAAAGTTTGCCGTTGTAATAGTAAGTCAATACACCGTAATCCTTACGCTGCTGATCCGTCATAGGTGTTGAAGTCAAACAGGTGGTCACCGAATCGCAATAAAATGCGGTAATATCGCCGGGGGTGCGTTTGTTATCAAGCTCAAGATAAAGACATGCCTGACGGGCAAACCATACCCCGTAACGGCTGTAACCGGGCTGCCACATATTAAATCCGGAGTCATCGTATTGGGTCCCGCCATAGTTGCCGCTTCCGGCTTTGGGATTGCTCCAATGGAAGTTATCGTTGTTATCGCCCGAATAGAGTATGTTTGCCAAGCCCAACTGTTTCATCTTACCTTTACAGTTGTTGTCCCGGGCGGACTCTCTGGCAGCAGAGAGTGCGGGCAAAAGCATGGCGGCTAAAATGGCGATAATAGCGATGACCACCAAGAGTTCGATCAAGGTAAAATGTGTATGACTTACCTGACTACTCAAAGTCCACGCAGTTCTTTTCCTGTTCATAATCGTGCCCTTTCTGATAAATATATTTTTCATTTATGTAAAAAACTACATTTTATAAAAATCAACGCTTTACTGTTACGATCGAACCCAGATATTTTTCCAGCTGATAAACTCCACCGTTTTTCCACGGTTCAGCTTTATCTTTCATGGGGTCGTAATACTCAACAGCAGTTGCCTTGCCATTGATCTTGAGCGTGAATTTTTCGCTTTCTTTGCTGTTGTTGAACACAGCAGCCAGCAAATCGCCATTACTTTTTTCGTAAACACTTATTTTGATTGCCGGATTATCGCAAGTTATCAATTTTGCCGCATCGCTTTTCCAGTAGGGCAGAAATTTCACATCCGCCAAACCGAATGCGATCTTGCGGCCCCGCACTCTGCGTTCCACCGGCCAGCTGACCGAATGGGGATAGTACATAAGATTGTGCAGCAGTGCCAGCATAGCTGTATGGATGGTCAAAGTCGGGTTGTCGATATACTCAACTTTACGGTATTCCGGCATAAACATCCGGTCGGGCCCCACATTGACTGCATTTTCGTAACGGAATTTATCCAGACTCATAAAATCAAGGTAGTACGCATTGTTCATCAGCTGACCGCGGTACTGTTCGCCCATTAAAATAACATTGGAATACATACCCAGTGTGGAGATCTGTGCCGCCCCGGTGTGGCTGACGGTCAGAGAGTCTTTTCTGCCGCTTGCCCGTTGGGTGTTGTAAATGCGTTCCTGGAACTTCCGGCAATCGAAGACCGGCGAATAGAATTTGCCCTTTTCCACAAACCAGTCAGCCGAAAAACAGTCGTAATAGATACCGCTCCAAGTATACTTCTGCAAGCTTTCATCCATGATCTTGCAGTAAAGATCCTGCCAGGTACGCTGCCGGTAGTCGGCTGCCTGCAGCAGACCGCCGTGACTTTTGCGCAAATCGTAGTAGCTGCCGGCATGGTTGAGCCAGTGCTTTTCAAAATATGTCCATTCAGGTATATTGTTCAGAATGTAAGTGGGGATCTGATACATCAAATAATATTCCGGACGGTTTGGGTTGTCCAGATGCAGCCGGGCTTTGGCATCGTCGGCGATCGCCAGCGTACTGCCGGAGTGCTTCATCATGGGCATTGAAATACCCCAGACCAAGTCAAAATTGCGGTATTTTCCGGCACGGAAGTAAAGCTTGCGCCACAACTCTTCTGCCGGTCGGAAGGGATAGGCACAAATGGCAAATTCTATCTTGTGTTCAGCTCCGGAAGCAAGCTGCAAAGGTTCATTGATAAATTCAACGGTCAGCTTGCCGGTTTTATCGGCGTAAAGATAATTTTTGCTCATATTGCGTTTGGCAGGGTAGACCTCCTGCAAATAAACGCAGATACCCCGGTCAACATTGCCCATCTGCAAATCATTGAAAACCTGTTTAGCCTGAAATACGGGCTCTTCAGAAAACACCGTGGAACCGACCCCTGTCCAGGAGTAGTCGCAGTGGTTGATAAATTCGGCATCTTTGACTGCAAGCTCAAGTTTGCCGCTTTTCAAAGCAGTATCACGCAACGCTTTGATCGTCAGGGTGTATCTGGTAAAGCCCATATAATCGGCTTCGGCAGCCACATTGCAAACCCAGTCGGTACCGTTGCTGACGCCCTGATTTTTTGCCAGACTGGGTTGGACATTCCACTTATCAGCTTGGGCAGAACCCAGCACTTCTTTGCCGTTGCAGCTGAATTTTACCGGGGTAAGCAGCAGTTCATTACCCGCAGATACGATCGACTCTATCTGCAAATTATCTTTGCCGAACTTGAGCTGGGGCTGCCAGGTTTTCAGAGTGCTGCTGCTGAAACTCAAACTTTTCCACGGTGCGGGGGGCTGCATATCAGGAGATTGCACGCCGATATTATTGCTCCAGGCGGGGTTTTTATAAATCCCGAACTTCCGGGTATCAGTAGCCAATACCTTACCGTCCGGGAGTTTGAACTCCCCCAGCAAAACATACTCCCCATCGTTAAATTCGTTCAGATCGATCTCTTTGATCAGAGTATCTGACTTGATGCGTTTGACCTCTTTATTGTTGGTATCGCGGATCACAAATTCCGGTTTGAGAGCTTTATTTTTCTGCAAATCACCGGTCAGGATAGTCTTTGCCGTCATCGTTTTCTTATCCGGATCAATGGAAAATTCCACCATTGCTTTATCGGCGACCCGGGAGAACTTGATACGGTCGAGCAGGAAAAGATCCTTGGGCCCCACCCGCCGCATATTCAAACCGATATCCACAAATTCGCACTTTTCCGGCGTGGTAAAGCTGTGTGCAACTTCCCGCCACTGATCGGCTTTGGCGGAAGTCGGATAAAGCCGGGATTCGCCCAGACTTTTGCCGTTTTTATCTTTGTAGAAAAAGATCAATATGCTTGCAGCATGCCGACCATAGGCTTTGGCAGTGTTGATAAGTGCCGAAAATGCGTAGTTGGTGCGGGGCGAAACCTTGATGTTTTCGATCATCAGCGAATACTGCATGGGGTGATTGATCCCCTGTGCCTGAAAGAAAGTTTCACCGGATTTTGCCTTCCGCCACTCGGTCACCACCGAACCGCCATCTTTGAACATAAAGTGGTCAAAAATCAAATGCCGGTCAAAGGTCCAGATCTCAAAGTCAGTTTCAAAACCCTCGATATCGATACCGGCGGCTTTGCCGTCTTTTAAAATGTTGCACCGCAGGAAGTCGATCCAGACGCTTTCACTTTTGGGCACTCTGCCATCGAGCAGCAGTTCAACAGTGGTTTCAACAGTGCCCGCCGGAGGCGTAAATTCAATGCGGTTATGCTTCCAGAACGCACTGGCGATCAGGCGTTTTTCTTCCAGCTTCACCGTTTTACCGCCCGGAGCGGCAGCAAAACGCAATCTGGCATACAGCATGTAATTATTGACTTTGGCTGAAGTTTTGTAGTTGAAAGCCAACACATAAGTTTTGCCGCCTTCGGTTTTCATGCTCTGGCTGTAAAAAGGAACCAGCTTGCCGCAGCTGCTGCCTTTGAGGGCACCGCTTTCCAAGCCTTCGCCGGGGGCAAGTACGCCGTTGTTGAGTAATTTTCCCTGCAAAGTTTCCTGTTTGTCAAACCGTTCCAAAACCGGTACGGCCTGCAGGATGTTTGTTGCTCCGATCAAGGTAAACAACAATGCCGGAAGTAAAAGTTTCCTGTTCATTTTTTCTCCTTTGCGTTCTCTTATCTCATTTGCGTTTTATCAATTTCGGTTCCACATACAATACCGTATTGTTTACCGGAGCAGTCACTGCATCAGATACCGCTTCGATCAATGTGGGTATATTCATATCCACACTGGAGAGTTTTGGGGTCAGCGACTCGCACAAATTTGTGTTGAAGTGGCTTACTATGCCAATATCCTTATTGATGACCAATCCCCGCTCGGCTGCCACCTGATAGACCGAAAGTGCCCGTATATCATTCATACAGACAAATCCGTTGCACCCGGCATCCAAAGCGTCATTGATCTCTTTTTTAACTTGATTTTCCCGCTCATGATAGGGCATGTTGCTGGCAATTATCCTGCCGGTGTGGTAAAAATCCACACCATTTGCCTTGCAGGCATCTTCTATGCCGTCAAGTATATCCATATCAAAAAGTCTGCTGCTTACGCCGTGTTTGCGGCGGATCTCCTCCTTTGCCGGTTCCTGGGTCAGAAACACCACATTGCGGAAATTGTTTTCCAGCAAATACCCCGCAGCCAGACTCCCGGCTTTACGCATATCAAAGAGCACCTTGCTGGCACCCTCAAACGCCATTTCGCCATTGTAGAACTTGACAAAGATGATCTTCTTAAAGGCGTTCCTGACTTTCCACAACGCTTTGTAGGGAAAATGTGCATCGCCCCGGATTATCAGCGTTTCAATGCCCGACGCAGCAAAACTCAACAGCACTTTTTCGGCTTTTTCGCAGGAAAACTCTTCCATCATCCAGCTGTAACCCAACGCCGTGGGTGCCGAACCGCTGTTTAAAAGCCGCAAAACCAGCTTGTGATAAAAATCGCTGTAAGATCGGTCGACCATGCTCAACAGCATCCCGATCTTGCCCACACTCAATGTATCGGTAAACTGGTAAACGCTTTCGCTGTTTTTCCGGACAAAGAACCCCTGTCCACGGCGGGCATCCACCATGTTGTTGCGGCACAACAGCTCATAGACCTTATGGGCAGTTATATAGCTGATGTTTTCCGCCTGTGCCAACTCGGCACTGGATAACAGGCGTGTACCGGGAGCCAGCTCGCCATTGACGATCTGTTTGGCCAGTTTAAGATAGATTTCCCGGTATTTTGCCATAAGATTTACTTACCCTGCGGTGCATCAAGAGCAATGCGTTTAACGGTAAAGCGGCCGAATTTGCTCAAATTATTGCCATCTTTATCCCAAAACAAATTTTGTGCCAGCCGGAAGCGGACTGCACCCAGAGCGGAATCGTTACTGCTTTCCACCAACTTTTCAGCACCCATATAAATTGCGATCACGCCGTTTTTCCGTTCGATACGGAATGTTTCGCTCTTTTTATCGGGTTGATCCATGCGTTTTTTCAAATACTCTTTAGCTACGGCACCGCTGGCACGGGCAGAACCTTTGATCCAGCCGTCGGTCAAACCGGCATGGGCGATGACCGCTCCGCTGCGGGTGACGAGCTGGATATCCGCGGCCCCCATAAATGCTTTATCGGCGGGCAGTTCCCACGCCATATCCAATATGGCACTAAAATCGCCCTTGATCTCCGGGAAAGTCCGCCGGAGCATATACTGCACGCTTTTAGCTTTGGGTTCGGCTGTAAAATCCTTGAAGCCCACAATGGTCATGGCTTTTTCGTTTTCATCGTAAGCAAAACCTTTGCAGCCCATCTGCCGCACCGCCACCCAGTCGGAAGAAAAACCGTTTTTGAAATCTTCGTCAAAAACCGAAGCGGCAGCAGGAGCATCGGCACTCAAAGGTTCGGCTTTTATATCGGCAAACTCAAAACTTCCGAAGTGTGCCCCCTGCCGGGCATCGGTCTGGAACACCAGCCGGATACGCCCCAAGTCAGCGGCAGAACCTTCGCCCGTCATAACTTTGGCTCCGTTAATGGATATGGTAAACAGCTTGCCCTGACGGCGGATCTTCAAATCCAAATTGCCGTCAAAAGCAAGATACTTTATGGGGAGCTTGGCTTTGCTGCCAATGATCGCGGCATAGTTTCTGCTGGCAGAACGCTCCCAGCCGTCGTACAAACCGGCACTGGCCATGACTTTGTTGGCGGTATCGACTGCCTGCATATAGGCATAACCCAGAAACAGCTTGTCTTTAGTGGCGTAATTCAAGGTTGCTGAAAGCTGAAAATCCCCTTTGATAGGCGTGATTTTCTGATCTGCCGAATAGCGGGAGTATTTCCGGTTTTTGCGGGCGATCTCCACAACGCCCACAACTTTGTTACCCTCGACCTTCAAGCCCGAAGCTGATGAACAAGGCCCCTGCTCCCACTTGCCACCCCAGGGCAAAACCCCTTCGGCACACAAAGGCAAACTCATAAGTGCGGCGGCACAAACACCAAAAAATGCTTTATTCATAACTCAAACTCCCAACTTATTTAAATTGAATTTTACCGTAGTATTCGATCAAATGGTTGCCCGCCACCGGGGTCGGCGGATAACACGACAACTGGACATGACGGAAATTTTTATCATAATTGTAGCGTGCCGGCAGTACCGTCCACGCCGCTTTTCCATCCATCGGCACGCCCTTGACTGCCAAATCTTTTATCGGGATCGCCAATTCAAGAGTCCAGCCCCTGTCACGGTCATCCATCTTGTTGAGCGAGCCATTGAGCACCACTGCCGAACGCATAGTGCTGATAAAATGTTTTTTGCCAAAAGCATCTGAACTGGGCAAACCTGACCCCAGATAGAAAAAGCTGGATCGCTGATTTTGCGGCGTAACATAAATTTCCCAATAATAGGGTTGACCGGCAGGTTTCAGGAAAAGCTCAAAGGCATCGCCGCTTTTGTAGCTGTGCTGCTGCGGCTGGTCATCAAACTGCACGATATCTTCATCGGTCAGCGTAGCCGCCACATAAAAATACTCTTTATCATAGGCAAAACGCACTTCTGCACCCTGGAACTTATCCTGTTTCACCCTTGCCAGAGCCTTGCCGTAACCTTTGAAAAAAGGCACAAAGTGCAGCGGACAAGTTTCTGCTTTCTGCCAGACTTTTTCCTCAAGTTTGCCGTCGATAGTGATTTTTTCCGCAACCCGTTTGGCACTTACAGGGTAATTATCGGGATCGACTTCTTTGAATTCCACGCAAGTATTACAGCAGCACCCGGCAAGGAAAATTCCCGCCAATGCCGCAAAGCACAATTCTTTGATCATAACCTAAAAAACCTTATTTTAACGGAGTATGGATCAAAACGAACTCCGACGGAGCAAGTTTCAATACATTTTTACCACTTTTCACATCCACCGTTCTGCTGGCGGCAGCAACTTTGCTGCCGGCGGGCAGATCAAGCTTAAAACTTTCAGTTTCCGGGCTGGAATAGTTGGCTATGTAGATAAGTGCCTCTTTGCCGGAAGCAAACCGGGTAACGGCAACTTTATCGTTGTTGACCGCAAAACCCAAATCCACTTTTCCGCTGTGCATAAGCTCCCGGTAGCGGCCCAGAGTCTGCAACGCTTTGGCGTAGTAATAGAGCTGACGGGGTGTACGCATTTCGTACATGCTGTATACCATTACATTGCCGCCGTTGAGGATATGTTCGTAAATCAAATGCTCCATCTTTTTGGGTGCACAATAGCCGTATACCCCCGGCGTCACCCAGCAGGAAGTGACCCAGTTTTTCTGCAAACGCCTATACTGATCCCGCACCCGGCTGTGGTTCACATCGAACAACCCCGCCGAATAGAGTGCGGGCATGGAGAGATCCAGCACTTTCGGGTAGTTTCCATCAAAATCCCACGCATAGTGATAGGCGTGTTTGAGCAATTCAGACTGTCCGGCAAAGACATCGTACTGCCCGAATTTGGGAGTGTAGCCCGCCCCTTGGCAATGGGCTTGCCGCAGTAAAGCGTAAATATCGTTGCCGCACTTGAGGATGTAATCTTTTACGCTCAAGCCGGACTCTTTTACGCCCTTGCCGCAGCGGTCGCACTTCAATATATTGTTGATACTGCCGCCGAAAGAGCGGCCGATCAATTCAATATCCCAAATGACCATAGCCGGTTTGACCACGCTGCTGGCACGCTTCAAATCCTCCAGATGCTTCTGGAACCGCTCGCCCCGGTAAGATATACAGAAGACCTTGGCTCCCTTGTAGGTGCAAGGTTCCTGACCTTTCCACACAATGGCGTGCAGAGCAGATTCCACCTGAATAACATCCATGCCGTGTTCCCGTACCTGTTCAGCAAACTTCCGCATGTTTTCATCGGAAAAGCTCGCCCGGTCAGCCTTCATGTATCCCCACTGATAAGGGAAGACCGGCACACCGTTGAAGCCGCAGGTTTTGTATACATTCATAAAGTCCGGCCAATCCATGGCGTAGACTTCAGGCATCCAGGTCAAGCTCACCGAAAAGGGCTGTTTGCCGGGTGTTTCGGTGGGGAATTTGAGGCTCCTGACCGGCACCGTTACCGGAGTGTAGAATTTGTCTTCGGCACGCACGGCAAAGGTGGCAGTAGCGTTTTCGGGCAATTTTTTGTTAAGTTTAAAGTAGATGGGCCCCAGATATTTACCATTCAGCAAACGCCCCAGATTGGCTTTGTAGCCATGTTTTTTCGGTGTGATGGTCAAAGTTTTGGTGTTGTTGCTGAAAAGATTTTCGCTGACCGTAAACTGTGCCTTGAAGAGCTTGGTCTGAACCAGCTCAACTTCTTGGGGCAGAGTCATATACAATGTGTACTGCTGCTTGACTTTGCCGGTGCGATAGTCCCGGAAATAGAGTATCTGCGGAGCAAAGAAGTTATCTTCCGGCACCACCAATTCCCCGTCGTATGGAGCAAAGACCACTTCGTCGTTGCTTGCCAGACCTTTGCCGATGGCAAAACGCTGGCGGTTTTCTGCGGCATAAAGCTTTTTATTGCGTTCATCATTGCGATTTTTCCCCGCAAGCACCTGAAATTCGTCGCAATAGAACATAAAGCCTTCGGGCTTGATTATCAAGCCTACATAGCGGGCTTCCACGCCCTCGGCATCAATGGTAAAAGTCCGCCACTGGTTGGTTTTTTCGTAAACCTTGAGCTTGACCGCATCTTCGGGCAAGTCTTCAGCCAGTTCGCTGGTAACTTTTGCCACACAGCCGATACGGTAAAAGTTTTCGCCATCCATACTGCCGACGGCGATCACTTCCCGGGGCAGCGAAAAGCGGTACATGTAGCGGGTAAAAGTTGCCGCCCGCAAGCGGATCTTGCTCAAAACTTCCGCCTTGCCCAAGTCAACTGCCAGTGCCAGACCATATTCGGTATCTTTGGAGCCTTTCCAGTGCCATCCGGCGGTGAGCTTGTCGCTCATGGTTTCCCGGCCGGAGTAGCTCTGACGCAGTTCGTCAAAGTATTCGTTGGCAGAGTTTTTACCGGCATCGGGGGGCAGATTGATCTTGCCGTCAGTAAGTTTGGTGCAATCTGGATCGGTGGGTTTATCGGGCGCAACAGCATAAATAACTTTTTTGCCCAGCGCCAAGTTAGCCGGTTCAGCTGCAATCAGCGAAAAAAGGCAAAAACTTCCCAGCAGAACAAAAAGCATCTTCATAGCAACCAACCTCATTCAACCGTGGGAATAAAAAGTTTTTCCAAGTCGCCGCCGGGCTGGATGCTTTCCACATGGAAATCGGCAAAAAGCACATTTGCCGACTTATTGTGATAAAAGCCGACTTCGTAGCCGCCCTTGTAAAATTTTCCGCCGCTGACAAAAATACGGTAGTTGCAAAGCGGGGGATTTTTACTTTCATCGGTAGTATACGCATCGCCATTGATCACTTTAGCCGAGGGATTTTTGACTTCGCTTTCATTCTGTACAGCTGCAGTGGTAGTACCTGCCTGAATCACCTTATTATTTTTATCTTTAATACTCTTATCGCCGAAATGGACACTCTGGGCATAGTTGAAGTTGTAGCTGCTTTTGCCGTCAAGGTTACGGTCACAACGACCGGTATTGGTGGGGCAGAGCAGCACACTCTGCAAGTTCAAGTTGGTGCTGGAAACCACCTGCGTCAAATATTTGGGCAGTGCAGTGCTGCTGTACCACACAATACGCCCGGAACGACTGGCAGTAGGGCAGACATAGTAGCCCAGATTATCGTCCATATAAAGCCGGTGTGCCATGGCCAACTGTTTGAGGTTGGCTGTGCAGCTGCTGCTTTTGGCACGCTCACGGGCGGCAGAAAGGGCAGGCAGAAGCATCGCCGCAAGTATGGCAATGATGGCAATTACTACGAGGAGTTCAATAAGAGTAAAGCACATACTGTGCTTTACTCTCCCATGGGAGAGTTTTTCTGTCATGATCAGAGATCCTTATTTTGATTAAAAATCCGAGTAAATATATATTTGCTTTTTCAAGTATATACTTAAGTATACACACAAAAAAAACCTTTGTCAAGGTTCAACAAAGGTTTTTTTAAAGTTTTTTTAAGAAAAAGCAGCTTTTTTTTACAGTGCCTTACCATTAAGATAAGTTACGCCCTCTTTTAGCCAGTTGGTTCCATAAATATCTTTTTTGGCACCCCAGATCTGCATTTGGGCGTTGCCGCTGTAAAAACCTACATTGCATTGATCCATATCTTTAGTGCTGTAACTGTCGCTGCAAGATCCTCCGCCATGGCGCAATCCCATATAGGTTGTTACCACATAGTTGTTGGTATGATCATTTTTTCTGCCGTTATCCATAAAGACCGGTACTTTAGAGGGTTCGACCATCATGGATTCATACACCGGCTTATAAGTCCAGCCGCCGGATTTATTAGCTCCGCCCAGATATGCGTTAAAAGCATATTGTGAATAAGTCCAGCCATCGGCAGTATCTGCGGCAAAACCCAAAGCTTCAGCGGGACAGCGGAACGCCTGCCAGTTCTGACTGTCGGTATTGCCCCGGGTCTCGATCTTGCCGGTGCCGTAAACATACTCGTGGATGGTGAAGCCCCACCAGGTGCCGGATTCCCCGGAAATAGTCGAAGGCCTCAAACAACCGTTCCAATCGGCAGCGTACTGCTGCTGTGCCAGCAAAAGCTGTTTCATATTAGACAGACAGGCGGCATTTTTTGCACTCAACCGGGATGCGGAAAGTGCCGGTAAAAGCATCGCCGCAAGTATGGCGATGATGGCAATTACTACAAGTAGTTCAATAAGAGTAAAGCACAGCATGTGCTTTACTCTCCCATGGGAGAGTTTTTCTGTCATGACCAGAGCCCCTTATTTTGATTAAAAATCCAGTGCAAATATATATTTGCTTTTTCAAGTATATATTCAAGTATACACACAAAAAAAACCTTTGTCAAGGTTCGACAAAGGTTTTTTTGATTTTTTTTGCAGAAAATTGCAGTTATTGCATAATGCAGTATACCGTTTATACTGTTTTAGCTTCAAATGCAATAGTGTAACTCATGGAGTTTGCATCGTTGCGGGTGATACCAATGATGTATTCTTCTCCTTTGGTCACATCAAACGAGCAGCTTCCATTCGTAATAGTCCGGGAAGTGTCCTCTCCGACGAGCTGAACAATGTCTTTTGTGGTGCCATCGCCCCAGTCACTGCCGGTGATCGTGACCTTTCCATTTTCATCGGCTGTGAACCTGATATAGTCCTCCTTATCCTGGAAAGCCAAATCCTTAAACTCTTCGGTGTTGCCCCCCAGCCAGCCGCCGAAATCGGCAACTTCATCCCACACGGCAGCCTGGGCAGCCGAATTATCGGTGTTTTCCACAGCTATACCCTGAAAATATTCGCTGGTATTGCCCAGATTCTTGCTTTCGACTTGGGAGTTGGCAATGATTCCTTTGACCACTTTCAATGTATCAGCATTGGCATAGACCACGCCCTTGCCGTCGATCTTGCTCAATTTTGAATTCCAAGCACTTTGACCTTGAGCAGCCTGCAATATCAACTCGCCGTTGACCGTTAATTTATCTTCGTTGTCCAAAGCAAGATTTTTCACGGCAAGTGCGGCATTTTTGGCAATGGTCACACTTTCTTTGCTGTTTGCTGTTCCGGTGTATGTTCCAACGCTGTTGAAGCCTTTTTTGACATTGACCGTTTTGAAGCCCTTTACTTCGCTGCCAACAACGCTGTTTTCCATTGAAAGCGAACCGACCACATCCAGACTGACGGTTTTAGGCTCTTTATCGCCGTCACCCTTTACTGTAACACCTTTACCGCCGATAACACCACCATTCATTATCGTAGTATTCTTAAGTACGACATTGGCAAAACCCGCAATACCCGCAACAAGATAGGGGACACACCGGACATTTTCCAGAGTTGCCTTGCCGACCGAACTGAATTCTTGAGTTACAGAGGTCAATTTGTTCTTGTACTGCGATGTTTCAATAATATCACCGCCCGAGATCACTCCCACAACAATATATTCCTTGCAGATACCATCTTTATTGTAACCGCTGATCGAAACATTTTTGTAGCCGGTGATCATGCCGCACATGTAAACCGATTCTTTATCCAGATCCTTATCCAGTTTTATAGTTACCGAACCGGCGGCTTTAATGTTTTCTTTCTGTTTATGGCTCACTAATGCCGATTCTTCGTATGTTGAATTGCTGGCATCTTGAGCATACTTTTCGTAGTTATCCCACTTGTAGACCAGTTCCTCCTCCTCCGTTGAGTCGGAATTAAGAATATACCATGCTGAACTGTTGGTCAACTTCACAGTTTGGTAATTGGAAATAATACTGAAAATATTCGAATTTTTTGCGGTAAAACTCCCGGCTGACTTTGTGATAGTTTTACTGGAAATTTCAGCACTTATCTTGCCATCTTCGGCAGTAGTGAAAACGCTTTTTTGGTCTTCCTTTTCTGAGCCGGAAGCGGCTGCTCCCAGCCCATTGCCAGTGACACTGACATTATCCAAAGTTACACTCTTATACCCGGAAAATCCTTCAATATCTGCATAGCTGACTTTCAAACTGCCGGCGGCTGCTTGAGAACTCTTGCTGCTCAAAGTACCTTCATAAACAGATTTCTGCTCCTTGCCTTCGCCGGTAACGGTAAGTTTGCGGCTGTCTTTCACACTTTCGCTTTCATCGACTTTATTGAAAATCACTCCGGCAGCGATCCGGTTGACCTTTTTGGTTTTCTTATCATAATACCCGGCAATGGTCACACTTCTGTAACCGGTAATATCGCCCACAGCGTATGTTGCCTTGTTATCAAAGTTTTTATCCAGCTTGACCGTTACGGAGCCGGTGGAAGAATACTTATGATTTTCTTCGCTGGCAACCTTGGAAACTGCCGCTTTTTTTGCCCAGTTTTCCGACTTGAAAACATTGGCATCGGCGACTTCGTAAACATTTTTTACCGTCGAGGTTTTCCAGACATCCTCGCCAGTTCCGGCAAACAGGCTGATATTCCCGGCAGTGGAGTTGGTAAGAGTTACCCGGTTGTAACCGGTAATATCACCCGGTACCATTTGATTTTGGTTATCTTTATAACTGACCTTGGAATCGGCAACTGTTATGGTGCCGTTAAAAGTCCGGTTACTCTTGACCGTTTCAGTCAGCGTAACCACATTATCCTTGCCGGTCTTGTAGTTTTGAGTCAGAGTTTCGCTAATTTGTGCAAATCTTTCAACCCCTTTTACAATGGAGTCTTTTTCGATCTTCACGGTGGTAAAACCAAGTATCTTGCCGCCGACTTCCGCCTTTTTCAGCTTGACCGTACCGGCATCTTTGGCACTCTTTTTGATGGTCAGAGTACCTTTGGCAGAAGTTCCATCCCATTTGACATTATCGGTCACCGATACGGAAGTATATTTTTCATTCAAACCGGATTTAATTTCGTAACCGGTAAGAACTTTTTCAGTATAAACAGCTTCAACATCCAGATCGTTGGCAATACCTTTGATATTGCCGGTGACTGCGGCTTTTTCTACCGTTACATTGGTGTACCCGGTAATATCCTCCAGAACTTTGGCACCGTCTTTAACTGTTACCGAACCAGCAACCGTATTCTGCATGGAAACTGGTTTATTTTCTTTATTCAGTTTAGTCACTTTGCCGTTGCCGGAAACTTCAGTGACCCGGGTGTTTTCGCCCCGGATATCAACAGTCTGATAATCAACGATATTTCTGACATGGGCATTTTCGCCGACAGTTATCTTACCGCCCAGAGCAAGTTTCTCAGAGGTTTTGGAATTGCTTTCCACGCCGCCGTAAAAATCGTCGGCCATGGCGTCAGCAAGTTCCACATTCCTGAATTTGCTGAAAAGTATACTTTTGTTGTCGCCGCCGGAAATATCGGCAGTTACTTTGAGCGTACCCCGCAGTTTGCCGTTTTCATCAGCCAATATCTCCATGCCGTTGGCAGGATAGCTTATACCGCTGGTGATCTCGCACTTGTTATCCAGCAAGACAACTTTATTGACCAGATCCCCCTCTTCAACAGCATCCCACTTGATCCCGGCTGCACTGTAAGCTGCCTGAATAGTATTGAATGCATTGCTGTTGAAAGTCAAAGTCACATCGTCGCGTTTTTTGCCGTTGATCTTGGCATCAAACCCTTTATTGACAAAAAAATAAGCCATATTCCAACCTCATCAGTTTTGATCTTTTAACGATATTGAAGGTAAAATACCCCGCCAAAGGCGATTTGTCAAATATCAAAGCAGTTTTCTTTTAGTTATTTACCGATTTTTATCCGGGGCAGCTGGTATTTGAGCCATGCGTAGTAGGTATCGCCCATCTGCCGGTATCCGGCGGGAGCGGGATGCACGCCGTTGTTCTGCTTGAGATAAAAACTGTTTTCGTTGCGGGCATTCACTGCAGCATTCCTTGCGGGGAAGTTGTTTTCGCAATCCAGATTGGTGTTGGCGGAGATCATTACGACATTTTTATCGCTGTAATCGGCAAAGTGTTTGTTCATCGCCTGATTGAGCCGGAAACTGTTGCGGTAGTAGCCCCATGCAGTCTGATTGCATTTATAGTTATTGCCGAACGCATCCTGATTGGCTCCGGCGGTAACAAATCCCACCCCGATCAGAGCGTTGGGGGCATCTTTGCGGAATGCGGCAATGAGTTTATCGGCATTGGCAAGGATCCCGGCAATATTTTTTTCCAGATTTTCTGCTGTGCTGTGGAATACATCGTTCACCCCCAGCTGGAAAGTGATCACATCGGGAGTTTTACCATTGTTGTATTTTTCCAGATATTTTTTAAAACTGAATTCCACACCTTTGCCGTCAGCCTTTGGGAAAAGGAATTTGCTGCTGGCAGCGTAAGCATATCGTGCCTTGGGGTTGGGTTTGGGGTTGTACTTGGTCAGAAAGGTGTTCCAACGCCAGCCGCCGTAACCTTCGTGAGCCACGCCGCCGGCTTTGACCACCCGCCCGGAACCGGCGTGAGAGCCAATCATCTGCAATTCCGGAGCCTTGCTCATGGAGCAAAGGTCGTGGAGCCGCTGGGGGTAAAATGTGGCATTGGTCAAACTGTCGCCCACCATCAGGATAGTGACGGACTTACCAACTCCGGCATCGGCTTTACTGACATGCACAGTCGTAAAATCTTCTGCCACAAGTTCTTCGCGGCAATTATAGACTTTGAGTGTAAGTTTATAGCTCTTGCCGCCATCAGCCTTGCCGGGGACAAAAGTCCACCGCTTGACTTCCTGTTTGCCCGCCTTGCAAGTTACATCAAAAACAAAGTTGGCATGGTTCACTGCCAAAAATACATTCTTGAAATAGATGTTGCACTCTTCGCCCTCCACAGCGTAAATATCTTTGGGTATAAAGATATTTTTCTGCATACAAAGCTCTTTTCTGACCTGCACAGATTTATTTTCCGGAGCTTTTTCCGCAAAAGTTCCGCAACCAGTCAACAACACAGCAACCCCGGCAGAAATGCCGCCTAACATCAACAACTTTTTCATTGTTCAACCTTTCTGTTTTAAACTTTTCTTAAAAACTATAACCGTTATTTCCGAATCATGACCCAGCCGGTAGGGGAACCCTTTCCAGATGGCTGAACCGTTGCTTACATAAAGCTGCATTGCTTTGACTTTATATGCTCCGGAGATAAAATTTTCATTGAATCTGCCCACCAGCTGGTCAAATCCCCAAATCATACCGCCGTGGGTGTGGCCCGAAAGCTGGAGCTTGACGCCTTTTGCCGCTGCTTGCCCTCCATGCCCGGGGCGATGTGCCAGAAGCACGGTAAAATCCCCCTTGCCGATACCCTTCAACGCCTTATCCAAATCGGGCATTTGAGCTTGCCCTTTGAGGCGTTTGGCAGCGGGGTCGGTTATTCCGGCAAGGTGGAATTTTTCTTTGACTTGCACATTTTCATTAAGCAGCATTTTTATATTGCACTTGCTCAAAAACTCCGCCCAGCCTTTTCCGGAAAAGTATTCGTGATTGCCCATGATGCCGTAAACGCCATCGGGGGCAGTAAGTTCGCTCAAAACCCTGACCGTTTCGCCCTGCCGGGCAACGGTGCCGTCGACCACATCGCCCAATATAACAATGATATTGCTCTGCAAAGCGTTGGCTTGCTTAACCAACGCCCGGAGGGTTTCCGGCGTGGATGTGTTGTCGATATGCAAATCTGCCAGAACCGTCATGCGGTAATTTTCTGCCGCTGCGGGCAAATCGGGGAAAGCCAATTCCACTTCTTTCACTGCCGGGGCACGCAAAGCGTTATACATGGCAAAACTGCACAGCAAAACGGCAACAATCAGCAAAACCGCATTTGCCGCATTGGTAAGTTTGCGGAGTTTTTCCGGGTAAGATGTTTTTCGGAAAAAGCAATAAACCCGTACCGCCAGAGTTGCCGCTGCCGGTATCAGCAAAAGAAAGAAGCTGAAAAACACGATCCCGTAAAACCACGCCGCCGTTAAAATCACCCAGCCCGGCAGATCAGGAGCAAAGTAATTATCGCCGCCGAAAAAAAAGATGATCTCCGGCTTGAACGCCGCAACCATGATCGGCAAGATCAGGGCAAGTTTCCAATATTTGTTGATTTTTAGCGGCAAAAGCAGTTGAAAACTCAACAGCAAAGTCGCCAGTAAAGCAAAAGGCAGCATAAAACCCTTCCGGAAAATGTTCAATAAAGTTGTTATTGTAATATAATGTCAGTGTCCCCAAATTTGTGAAACTGCAGTGTTGAATCATATCATCTGCGATTATAAATATACCACACATAATATAATTAAAGGCTTAAAAAATTGCAAATATTGTTGTAAAAAAGTGTTTGCGGCTGTATTTTAAACAATACATTTAAGTTAAAAGGTGTTATGGAGTTATGAAATATATTGTAAAATCGCTGTTGCTGCTGGTTACAGCCATTGTGCTTGCGGGGTGCGGCAAAGAGGAAAAACCCCGTTTGATAATGGTCACAAATGCAGAGTTTCCGCCCTACGAATACATGGTCAACCAGAAAATCGACGGCATCGACCCGGCGATCATCCGCCATGTTGCCGGAGAGCTGGGCTATGAACTGGTGATCCAGAACATGGCATTTGATTCAGTCATTGCCGCCGTGCAAAGCGGTAAAGGCGATGTAGCCGCTTCGGGCATCACTGTAACCGAAGAGCGGAAAAAGCGGGTGAACTTTACCATACCTTATGTGGTGGCACAGCAGTTGATAATTTTGCCGAAAAAGTCCACAATAAGCAATATTAAGGATTTGAAAAAACTCCGCATCGGCGTCCAGCACGGCACCACCGGCGATATGTATGTAGCCAAAAACCTCCGGGAGCCGGAACGCTATGCCAACGGTGCATTGGCAGTAGCCGCTCTGGCAGCAGGCAAGCTCGATGCAGTAGTCATAGATCAGGAACCGGCAGAAGTGTTCATAAAACAGGTTCCCGGTCTGAAAATTTTTCCGGAGCCGCTGACCCGGGAAGAATACGCTTTTGCCATCAACAAAAAATCCCCGGAACTGCTGGCACAATTCAACAAAGTTCTGCTGCAAATGCAGGAAGACGGCTCGCTGAAAAATATTATTGAGCATTACCGGGAACTCAACAGCAAAAAGTCCGCTGCCGATATTGCTCACGGCGAAAATTTTATCAGCAGACTTCAGACATCTTTTTACATAAATTTTGTTAAAGACCAGCGTTACATCTACCTTGTCAAAGGCTTCGGCACCACCATTTACATAACCGTAGCGGCGTTGTTCATCGGGCTGATAATTGGTTTTGCCGTGGCAGTTATCCGCAGCACCGCTGACCAGACCGGCAGATTCAAGCTTTTGAACTGGCTCTGCAAATTTTATTTGACTGTGATCCGGGGTACACCGGTGGTGGTGCAGCTGTTGATAATCTACTTTGTGATCTTCGGCACGGTGGATGTGGATAAAGTATTGGTTGCAGTGATCGCTTTCGGGATCAATTCGGGAGCTTATGTAGCTGAAATCATCCGCGGCGGCATCATGTCCATCGACCGCGGACAGATGGAAGCGGGCCGCAGTCTGGGACTTTCTTACGCTCAAACCATGGAACAGGTCATCTTGCCCCAGGCGTTCAAAAATGTGCTGCCGGCTCTGGGCAACGAGTTTATCGTGCTGCTTAAAGAAACCAGTGTGGCAGGCTACATTGCTTTGCAGGATCTGACCAAAGCCGGGGATATCATCCGCAGTCAGACCTATGACGCATTTCTGCCGCTCATAGCCGTGGCGTTGATTTATCTTGCGGTAGTTATGTTGTTGAGTTCGCTTTTGACAAGTCTGGAAAAGAGGTTGAAGAAAAATGAGTGAAGTTGTTTTTGAAATAAATGATCTGGTTAAATCGTTCGGCTCCCTCCGGGCAGTCAATGGAGCTTCCACAGTTATCAATAAAGGCGAAGCGGTCTTTATCGTGGGGCCCTCCGGTTCCGGCAAAAGCACTTTTTTACGCTGTTTGAATCTGCTGGAAACTTTTGACGGTGGCGAAATCAAGTTCAAAGGTAAGAGCATAAATTGTAAAACCATGAACATAAACAAATACCGCCAGCAGGTGGGAATGGTTTTCCAGCACTTTAATTTGTTTGCCAATCTTACTATCAAAGAAAATATTACCCTTGCTCCGGTCAAGACCAAACGCCTGACCGCCAGCGAAGCGTCGGAAAAAGCCGATGCTTTGCTCAAACGCATTGGTTTGTACGACAAGCGTGATTCCTACCCCGCCCAGCTCTCCGGCGGGCAGAAACAAAGGATCGCCATCGTCCGGGCACTGGCAATGAATCCGGATGTACTGCTCTTTGACGAACCGACCTCCGCACTTGACCCGGAAATGGTGGGCGAGGTTCTGGCTTTGATGAAAGAGCTGGCTGCCGAAGGCATGACCATGGTGGTGGTAACGCACGAAATCGGCTTTGCCGCCGAAGTTGCCGACCGGGTGATTTTTATGGATCACGGCAAAATCGCCGCCGACGGCACGCCCGAAAGCGTGATCAAAAATCCCGCCAACGACCGGATCAAAGAATTTTTCTCCAAAGTTCTGTAAAAAAAATCAATAAGTGTTTGACAAACTCTGTTACCTGTAATACATTAAGCTCAACAGCCCCTAACAAACCAATCAGGAAGTTAATTTATGCTCAACAAAGTAAGAACAGTCAGCTACACCTTGCCGTGGGATAACGCCCCGGTGGATATTTCGTTTGTTTTTGAAAATGAAAAACCTGCCGGTATACACGGTTTTGTTACTCAAAAAGAGGATAAATTTGTTTTTGAAGACGGCACCGTTGCCCGCTTCTGGGGCACCAACTTCAACAGTGCCGCTAACTTCCCCAGCCACGAATACAGCGATATGGTAGCAAAACGGCTGGCAAAGTTCGGTTTGAATCTGGTGCGTTTTCATCAGATGGATGGTGACTGGTCAACGCCCAACATCTTCCAGTTCACCAAAGGCAAGCGGCTCAACGACACCATGAGCCTTGACCCGGAAAGCATGGATCGGCTGGACTACCTGATCTACGCTTTGAAAAAAGAGGGTATCTATGTATATATGGATATGCTCACCTACCGCAGATTCCGCACCGGCGATGGTGCCCGCTCTCCGGAAGATCTTGCCGACGGTGCCCGCCCGGCATCCAACTTCGACCCGGTGCTGATCCAGCGGCAGAAGGAGTTCTGTTCCCAGATCTGGGAGCGTTACAACCCCTACACCAAGCTCAAATATTGCGATGACCCGGTCTTTGCCATGATGGAGATCGTCAACGAAAACGAGCTGCTGAGCAATTATTCCTGCAAATTCCTTACCGAACCCTACCGCACCGAGCTGGAAAATATGTATCAAGAGTGGCGGCAGAAAAAAGATCTGGTTCCGGAAACGGCTCCCGTAGATCTTGCCAGCGAAAGCAATGCCGAACTTATGCGGTTTAAAATGGAAATGCAGGCTCGCTATTTTGAAGATATGTATAATTATCTGCGAAAAATCGGCGTCAAAATCCCCATTGCCGGAACCACCTGGAAGTTCGGTTTTGCCGCCAGCCAGCAGTCGCAGACCAAAATGGACTTTATGGATGTGCACCCCTATCACTATAACTGGGGCTGGAAGCCGGAAATGAAACTGGTGGATAACCGCAGTATGCTGGCACACTTTGACCCGTGGTACAATGCCGGATCTTTCATGCGGCTTGCCAACAAACCATTCTTTATTTCGGAGTGGGATGTACCGTGGCCCAATCCGTGGCGTGCGGAGTGTGTACTCAATCTGGCGGCAGTATCTGCCTTGCAGGGCTGGGGCGGCACCGCCATACACACTTACCGCTACGACTGCCGGCCCAATGTGGATATGATCGCTGAACCCATCACCGGCGATGCTCTGGCAGGAGTCCCCTACCGCAGCGGGGTATTTGATACCTTCAACGATCCGGCAAAATTCGGTTTGTTTTATCATGCGGCATTGATCATGCGGCGGGGCGATGTGGCAGAGTCAAAGCGTTTTCTGGCAGTGCCTTACAAAGGGATCATGGCATCCGACCGCAATGCGGAATTGCCCGACGGAAAGGATCATATCCTCTGTCAGGATGACTTCCCGGCTCTGGATGGAGCTGCCGAAGTAGTCAAAATAGGCACCCTGCCCGAAGGCGTGGAAAAACCCGGTAACGCCGAACTGCATGACGGCAGCAAGCGTATTGTACCCGGCGACGCCGTGGAATTCGTTTCCGAAAGCGGCGAACTCTACCGCAACAGTGCCAAAAAACTCGCTTACATTGATACAGAGCGAACCAAAGCCGCTTACGGATTTTTGGGTGCCGCCGGCGAAATCAAGCTCAAAAATCTCAAGATCAAGTGCGAAAATCCCTTTGCGGTGATCGCTCTTTCCAGCTTGACCGATGCTCCGCTGACTGAATCGGACAACATTCTGCTGACCGCTGTGGGCAGAGCCGACAACACCGATACAGTCTACAACAACGAAGGCACGGTGCAGTACAGCAAAGGCCACGGCCCGGTGCAGGCGGAAGTGATCGCAGCAGATATTGAACTGGAAAGCTCCCAAACCGGATTCCATGTGGAGGCCATCACTTCCCACGGTATGCACATCGGGCGTACAGAAGTAACGGAAAAAGACGGCAAAGTATCGTTCCATATCGGCGGAACTTTTGCCTCGATCTACTACCTGATACAGAAAATGTGAGTTTGTACCGGAAAAGTTGCAGCAGGTGAAAAAAATGATGGTTTTATTGAGAACTCTGGCAGTGATTTTTGCGGCAGCAGGTCTTTGCTCCTGTACTAAAAACAGCGAAAGTACCTTACCGGCAGCAAAAACCGGCGGTGTGATCATTGATGTACGCAGTGCCGAAGAGTACAATTCCGGCCATTTGCTGGGGGCGATCAACATCCCTCACAACGAAATAGCCGGAAAGATCAGCTCGTTTGTTCCGGAAAAATCCACTAATATAAAACTCTATTGCCGCAGCGGCAGAAGAGTAAAAATCGCCATGGAAGCGTTGCAGAAGCAAGGCTACAAAAATCTGGAAAATTTCGGCGGAATAGACGAAGCCGAAACCCAACTGGCTCTACCGGTAGTAAAGTAAAACTCTGCCGTGCAGACAGACCACAGCATGGCGGCAAGAACAGTCCATATCTGTCTTGCCGCCATCAACCGCATTGCCGGGCTTACCCCGACCACCGGCGGCATTTGCCGCTACACACAATGTCGCTATGTTGGCGGCAATGCACTCAAAAACTCCCAAATCTTCCCAATACTTCCCAATACCTCCCACAAAAGCCGCCAACTATCCTATCGCCCGCGAGCCAGCGGCGTAGTGCAACGAAGCCGGGCGTATGCGGCGAACCCACAGCCGCCGGGGCTTGCTTCAAAGCGTTTGAGTGTAGTTTTTCCAGAGGAATTTTTCGTGGTCATCCAGCGGTATATTTTTTATTGCTTCGACTGTATCGTGCCTGATTTTCCACTCATCAAGCTTTCGGGCTATGTGCAATCTTAACAAGCCGTCGGAGCGGCGTACCGGGGCTTCATCGCCCTTTAACTTTTCGATCATCTGCCATGAGGGGTCTTGAGCTTTTGCCGCCAGTGCATTGGCGATCTTCTGCCGGGTTTCCAAGTGGGCATCGGCAATTTTTATCAATGCCATAACCGTATGGCCAAAAAACTTTTCGCAATCCCAATTTTCCAGATTTTTCAATAAGAGCTCCACAGCTTCCACGCTGCGTAATTTGCCCAAAAGATAGGTTGCGGCGATCCGGCGTGGTGCTGAATACCGCAAATTTTCGTTGAGGCAAGTTGTGTCATTACCCTCAACAAGTTTTATCAGTTCGGGCACTGTCCTGCTGTCGCCCGCCAGAGCCAGAGCCAATGCGGCATTGATTTTTGCCGGGGAATTTTCCGGGGAACTTTGATAAAGCTCCCACGCCAGAGCAATTTTATTTTGCTGTTTGATGTTCCAGATCGCCAGAGCGGGATTTTTGCCAGCCAAACCGGCAATGATCTCATCATCGCTTGCCGAATGCCAGACGGCGTTGATGTCGCCACGGGGTATCTTGCTTTGGGCGGAAGCATGGACTCCGGGATTTTCCGGCAACAGGTGTTTGATGCTTGCAAAGTCGATTTCGTGGGGCAAAAGTTGCCGTTTTTGAGCTTCAAATGCCAGATTGCCCGCCAATTCTCCGGCGGCAGTCATCAAAGCGATCATCCGCAAGGCACACCCCAGATCGTGATCCACGCCCAAATGGCGTGCCGCGGCGATCACGCCATGAAGATTTTCCGGAAAAAGCAAACTCATGGGTACGGGTATGGAAACGCGGATCTCCCAGCAGGAGGCGGCAATAGTCCAATCCTGATAATCTTCGCTTTCAAAAAAGAGGTCTTGAGCGTGAGTATCCAAGTTGGATATCACATGGAAAAATGCTTCTTTGTGTTCCCCCCTGCCCGCAAAAAAGTCTTTGATGGTGTAAGGTTCAACTGGTTTTATCCGCAAACCTTCCCGCACGCCGGGGTTGTCGGCAAGCTGTATGCAGAGCCGTTTAGTGCGGAAATCATCCTGCAAATGCAAACTTGCACTGTAAAGGAAACTTTTGGAGAAATCTTCCAGATCATATTGAGCCACCCGACCGGCATCGAAGTTCTGCACATAAAAGAATTTGCCGCCGATCTTGCCCATGCTGTTGGTGTAGCTGTTGAACTCCCCATCGCCGTTTCTTCCGCAAGTCAAAGGGGCGTTTGCCATGGTGCAAAGCACCGCATCAGCTGTGGAATCTATGAATGTATAAGCCGATACTTTGTACAGTTTGCCCGAAGCGTTGCGGTAAGTTACGGCAGTGACCCGGTCGCCGGATTTTTCCACCCCGGCAATGGCAGAACCGTATTCCAAAGTTACTCCGGCATGGCGGGTGGCATTTTCCAGTTCCAGCTTCAAACTCTCGCTCATGGAGTGATAGCCGGAGTATTTTTCGGAATTATCCTGTAACACCTTGGCAAGCCCGCCCACATTCTGGATATACGACCGGGCAACAAAGCCCCCCGTCCAGACGCCGCCGGGGTAGAAGTTTTTTTCGATCGCCAACACCTTTGCACCACGCCGGGCGGCAGTGATGGCGGCAATGATCCCGGCAGTACCCAAACCTGCGACCACACAATCAAATTCGCAGCGTTCCGGGGCGGGAGTATCGGGTATTCGGGCATATTCATACTTGCCTTGCAGCCCCGCATCCAACGCTATAGATGCATTGTCAAAGCGTGGGAAACTGAAACGGGAAGCTGACCAGATGATTTGAGCTTCGCTCAACTCATCGGGGCGAGCTGACCACAGCTTTTGCAAATTCTGCCGGGCAAGGTCGGGGGGGGCAGCAGAATTGCAAGGCATTTCCAAAGTGTATATCTTCTCTGCCGGAGTGCGGAACAACTCAAAGCTGCCGTATTTGCCTTCAGCAAGAGCTTTTTCGGAAAAAACTGCGGCGGTAAAGAGCTTTTCAGTACCCTGACTCCGGGCGTCGATCACCTTTTCAGCTTCAATATTTATTTCATTGCCGCCCCAGTCGATAAAGGTGTAAACTTTGCCGGATCTGCGGATGAATTCCAGCCCCAGCAGGGGTTGGATCTGGTGTTTCATGCACCACGCCGCCAGCGTTGGAGCCAGTGCCGCCGGTAAGATACGATCGTTTTCCAGAGCATGACGAAGAGCCAGCTCCTGCCGGAACTCTTCAGCGGCAATGGAAGTCAAGGGCTGCGACCAGTTTTTGCCCTGCATAAAACCATAAGCATGATCGCTGCCGACAGCAATGGAACTTTCCACCACCAGCGAATTTTTTATCGCCGCAGCCAGCCCGCAACCGTAAAAGGTCGCCCCCAGAATAAGCGTATCAACCGAGTAATCTATTTTTACAGTTGCGTTCATGGTTCAAGCCTTACTTTTCGGGTTTCATTTCGGCGATTTCGGCATCGGTAAGAGCTTTGTCAAAGAGTTTGACATCGCTGATTATGCCGTTGAAGCCGTATGCCGAACCGCTGGAACTGCTGGCACCGATGGCTGCCCATTTGCGGGTGGATTTTTTCATAACGCCTTTTGCAGAGTTCCGCAAAATACCGTTGACATAGACTTTGACAGTTTCGCCATCGTAGCTGACAGCGACCCGGTAAAAGGTGTTGTCTTTGAGCGAGCCCTGGGAATTTTTGCTGGCAAGGATCACATTCTTTTTGCCGTCGCCCATACATGTATAGAGGGATTTCCAGCTTATGTAAATGCGGAATCCCGGCCCCACCTGATGACCGTTACGCCAGAAAAAGATATCGTACTGACGGCTGCGGTGCATCTTTTCCGGAGTTTTGACCAATGCCGTAAAGGTGAACCCTTTGGCGGGATCAAATCCGGAGGGCATGTTAAAACAAATTCCGGCGTAAGTTTTGATTTTATCGGGGGTGTTGAAGTTGAAGGCTTTGCCGTCGGGGCCATCGACCACCTCAAACTGTTTGGCGTTCCAAACGGTCACTTTGTCGATCTTGCCGGTGGCTTCTCTGACCTTGTTTACATCGCCCTCGTTCAAAGGAAAGCTCAAGTAGGGTTCGGCTCCGCAAAGGGCAAAAGCACTCAAAGCAACAAAGGCAAAAAGAGTTTTAAGCAAATTCATTTTTTCAATCCTTATTATTAAATTATTTTGCGTATGCTTCGATTTCGGCAATTATGGTGTTCTTGCCGTTGTTTTTGGTTACATAAATGCGGATGCTGTCGGCACTTTGTGGGGCAAACTTGAATTCGTACATATCCTGTTTGCTGTTCACTGCTTTGCCCACGGTTTTCCAGTCGCCATTGCCTGATTTCAGCTGCACTTCAAAGTCCCGCAGCGATTGTTTTTCCGGATAGACCACCACTCTGCCGATAGTGGCAGATTTTTTGAGATTGAGTTCGATCCAGTCAGGACACTTTCCGGGGGTGTTGTCCTGCCACGGGCAGCCGCCCCGGGGACTGGTGGTGGTGATAACACCGTCGGTAACATGCCACAACTGGTTGGCAATGGGGTCACGGGGACGGCGTTTGGCGTTGCTGGAAGGAATGATTTCCAGCTTTTCTTCTTCCATACGCTGAAAGAGGATGTTGCCGGGTTTTTCACGCTTTTTGTACTCTTTTTCGATGATCGCTTTGATTTCAACAACGGTTTTGAGTTTGAAATCACGCATATCAGTAGTGTAAACATGTACTTCAAAGGGGCGGAATTTATCTTTGATCTTGCCGTTTCGGGCTTTGATCGTGCGGTTTTCGCTCAAGATCTGCAATTTGCTGTCGGCAAATTCCGGGAGTTCAAACTCGTACTCGGCACTTTCGTATTCCACATTGCATGCCAGGAGCCAGACTGCACCGCTTTCGGGATTTTTGAACGCCCGCAACCGCAGACTTTTAGTGGGGCTTTGGGGTTTGAGCGGAGTGTGGATAACAGCTTCTTCGCCCACGATCTTCTGCTCTTTGACCAAAAGGGGCATACCCACCATGATTTCCGGGTAATCGCCCTGAAATACATTGTAATGCAGCAAGCCCTGTGCCCCCAAAATCAATGCCAAAAGGTTTTGCGAACGGTACTCTTCATAGCTGGGGACCCGGCTGCGGCGGGAACCGTGTTCGCCATAGTTGAAGCCCTGATGCAGATAAGCAATGCTCTGGGCATCTACTTTATCTTTGAAATACTCTGCGGCAATATCCATGCAGATAACGATCTTCTTGAAATTGCTCATCTCGGTCGTCTGGCTGGGGTGCGGATAGCAGTGGAAACCATTGATTTCGCCGCAATCCGGGTAAGCGATCACCCCTTTGGTGCCGGTGGAAATGACCACCGGGTGCCACGGGTCGACATCCGCCGCAATAGCGGCGACTTTGGCTGCCGACTCCCGGCTCAAGCCGGAGCAGTCCGGTTCGTCCACCCAGTAGTGGGCAAAGACATTCTCGGGCTGCATATACCTTGCCACACGCTTGCGGAAAAACGCTTCCGCTTCCGGAGTGATCCCCTGTTTGGCAAGCACATTACGCAAGCCGAAACCGGGGGCTACCAACCCGAACCCGAGGGGAGTCATACTGCGGACATTGGGATATTTGCCGGTATTGGTCATAACTGCCAGAAATTCAGGAAAGTAGAAATCTTTGGTATTCCAGCTCAACAGCAAAAACACCTTTTTGCCGTCGATATACCAGTTGCGGTCTTTGCCCCGCCACACTTCGCCTTTGCGGTATTCAAGTTTGCGGATAGGAGCAGCAGTAGCGGCGGTAACTTTGCCGGACTTATCGACCAATTCGCCCACAACTTCCAATCTGCCGAAAGGCAGTTTGGCAGCATCGAACTCAAAATTCACGCTTTTGGCTGCCGCCTTTTTGGCAGAAACCAATGCGGTTTTTTCTCCGGCTTTGCGGATGGAGCCCCGTATGAGCATACCTTTTTTCAGATCAGAAGCGGAAACTTTGAACCGCACCTTATCCAGCTTTTGCGTTACAAAGATCGCCTGCCGGTAATGGGGGTCGATCAAGTCGATGGATATGGGAGTGAATTCCAGATTTTCAGTAACTTTCTTTTCTGCCAGCAGGCGGTAATTTTCTGCATCACGCAAGGAGAAAGTTACCTGGTATTTGCCGCTTTTTTCCAGCATTTGGGTCGGGAACTTTATGTTCAGCGTGCCGTTGGCGGCAACTTGCTGTTTGAACAATGTACGGGTAAAGCATTTGCCGTCCGGAGCTTTCCACATAACTTCCGGCACCACGCTCCGGGCTTTGCCGCCAGCTTCTTTGATGGTGATCTGGTAATCGGCGGCAAGTTTGCCTTTTTTGATGGAGGCATTGATCTTCGGTTCGCCCACTTCCCATGCATAAAATGCCGTATCCAGTTGGGGCGGAGCCATTTTTACAAACACGCCTTTGACATTGAGTACGCCGTTTTTGCCGATGGCAGAGATCTCCGAAGATTCTCTGGCACAGTTGACCGTCCAGAAATCCTTGTTGGCAGTCCGCAGATCCAACGCCCGGAAGGGTATGGCGATCTCCGCAGTCCAGAACTCCTTGCCGTGCTGGACTTTGCCCCGGAATCCGGAGTCGTAGCTTACATCCTGCACAAAGCCCCCCTGATCGCAGGAGCGGTCAAAAAGTTTGCCGTTGTGCCCCAACGCAAAGTGGTAATAGCTGGCACTGTCGCCCTGGGGATCGATCATAACTTCCACACATTCCTGAAAAAGCGAGGAGTTGTTGATCTCATTTTCAGGAATATGGCACTTGAAGCCGAATACGATATCCACACCATTGTTGATCACCGCTACTTCGGTGCGGCGTTTAGCGGGTTTGTTGGTATTCATCAGCAGAAATGAGTCCACAAATTTGGCTTTTTTCCACGCCGCTTCGTCCAGTTTGCCGTCAACTTTGATGTGTTCGCTTACCACCGGAGTCAGCACGGTTTCTGCAACAGCCGGGGCAATCGCCAACAACGCTGCTGCAACGGAACAGAAAGTTTTTTTCCACATAGCTTTTTCCTTTATTTTTTGAGATATTGACCGGAGCACTTTTCAATAATTATCTAAAGAACATTGTAAAGTACAACTGTTTTAAGAAAAATGCAAATAAAAAAACTGGTTTTTACCGGCAAAAGGATAGCTTGAGGAAATTTTGCGGATTTTGCTCTATATCAAGCATTTTCAGCAGGATTTTCTGCGGAGAGTTTTTCGCTGTATATTTTCTGGCGTTCCATAATGCCCGACACCAGCACGATCAGTGCCAGATTCTGAACCATATCCACCATTTCGTTGGTCAAACAGAGCCAATCCAGATTTATCAGACTTTCAAACGATTCAGCTTTCATGCCTAAGCGGAATGTGGCTCTGCCCAGCAGGCTGCTGATAAGGAACATTGCCCAGAAAATCTTCAAACAGCCGGGGGCGGGGAGCTTTTTCCAATTCTCCGGCTCATCTTTGTTGAACTCCACAGCGTTCCAAATTTCCCGGAAAAACTCGTAGGGTTTGAACAATGACCAGACCGGAATGATAAAGTTGAGCCAGCCCCAATGAGGCTTTTGGGTAATATTCTCGATTTTCCAAGCCTGATTATTGGCTGCCGCCCGGTACATCCAGCGGAGAAATACGATCAATATTATGCCCGAAACGATGATCTGCACACTGCCAACAGCTATTTCGATCAAATCACTGCGGTTGGCGGCGGCTACGATGGCTTCCTCCGAAGAAAAACTCTTGTTCTTGAGCTGGTGGAGTATATTCAGTTCGTTAAGGGTACTCAACACCGCTGCCAGCGAAAGGATCACGGCAATTTTCAGCAATACTACCAAACTTTTTGCCGGTTTAGCGGGGTCAGTAAATTTGTATACCTTCTCTTTTGCCATGATCTGCCTCCAAATTTTGTGATTTAAGGTTTGTTGCCGATAAGGGCGGCACTCGCCGCCACGCACAATGCTGCTGCTGTTTTGCGGCATTTGCCGCCACCCATACTGTTGCAGCAACTGGCAGCAATCTTCTCCGTACTCATCCGTTCAGCCGCCATATATCCTAAATGCCCGCGAGCCTGCGGCGTAGTGCCTTTACGCTTTGCGGGTGGGAAATTCTCCTGCGAGGGCGTTCTGTATAACTTTCTTCACTTCGTCGGAGAAGTCGCTTCGGAGCATCCAGCGTAAAAATCCGGGGTCTTCGCTTGCCAGATCCCGCAAGCGTCTGCCGGAATTTTTCCCGAAGTTTATCACCACTTCATCGCCGGAAAACTTCAATCTGCCTTCGGAGTCCACAAAGTCAGCATCTCTGGCGGAAGAAAACTCTGCCAAGCCCGCCATCTCCCGGGGCAATTCCGGGTGTTTGGCAAGCTGACCGAACAATACCGCCACAGTGGCATCGGTATCAGCCAAAGCACTGTGGGCATCTTCCAGATCGCCATCGCAGAAAAACTTGTATGCCGCACTCAAATTGCGGGGGTACAAACGGCAGAAAATGTTGAATACATCAATGAGTTTGCGTTCTTTCATGCTCAACTCAAGTCCGCAGCGTTTGAATTCCTCCTGCAGCATGGGCACATCGAACTTTACGATGTTGTAACCGGCTAAATCGCACCCTTCCAGATATTTGTAAAGGTTGTGTGCCACCACATCAAAGGTGGGGCAATCGGCTACATCTGCATCGTAAATACCATGCACCGCACTGGCTCCGGCGGGTATGGGCATACAGGGGTTGATCCTGCGTACCACATCTTCCCGGGAGCCGTCGGGCATGACTTTGATGACCGCAATTTCCACAATGCGGTCACGGTAGGGATTGGTGCCGGTAGATTCTATATCAAAAAATACCAGCGGCCGTTCAAGCACCAGTTCCATAGCTTACAAACCCAGCAGAAGTTTCACCAGCTGATCGCCGGCAAGTTTGCCCAATGAGCCATTGGGGCAGACGCTTTCGCCGTAAAACTCCACACTGTCTGCGGCAATATCAACTCCGCAGACTGCCAGCGGTACCGGCGTGGTGGTGTGTTTACGCAAACTCAAGGGCACCGGGTGGTCAGGCAGAATGGCAAACCGCACATCTTTGCGGTCTTTCAACGCTGCCAGCACCGGAGCGACCACTTTACTGTCAAAGTCTTCGATGGCTTGCAGTTTAAGTTTCATATCGCCCATGTGGGAACACTCGTCGATAGCTTCCACATGTATATAGACCAGATCGTGATCTTCCAACGCCTTCAGTGCCGCAGCGACCTTGCCGGCGTAGTTGGTGTCGATAAAACCGGTGGCACCAGATACTTCCAGCACATCCATACCGGCACATTTGCCGATACCTTTGACTACATCCACTGCACTGACGATTGCGCCCTTTGCTCCGTTGTAACGGGCGGTAAAGCCGTCGATGGCAGGCTTTCTGCCGGGGCTCCAGGGCCAGATGGCGTTGGCGGGGCTTTCGCAATTCTGATTCAAGGGGTGATTACGCAAAAACTCATCGGTCTTGACTGCCAGATCTTCGAGGAACTTCTTGGTATAAGCAGTTTTGGGGTCGTCATCCAATGCGGTCAATTTCAGTTCGCTTACATGGATCCCCTGCGATGAATCCGGCTTGTGATAGTCCAGATTGGGCGAAAAATCCTTGCCGTGCAGCACCAGCAGATTGCGGTAGCTTACGCCGGGGTAGAACGATACCTTATCGGAACCGAATTCCTTCTGCAAATCTTCCATAAGTATCCGGGCCTTGGTTTCGTCCAAATGCCCTGCGGAGTAATCCAGCAGCACCCCTTCGGGGGAAACTGTAACGAGATTGCACCGCCACGCAATATCATCGGGAGCAAGATCAATACCCTGACTTACTGCTTCGATCGGGCCGCGGCCCGGATAGTTCTTTTCGGGGTAAAAACCCAGCACCGACATATTTGCTACATCGCTGGAAGTAGGCAAACCATCCGGCAGGGTAAAGAATGTACCGCAAGCACCATTTTTGGCAATGCTGTCCATGGCCGGAGTTTTGGCGTATTCCACCGGGGTCTTGCCGCCGAGTTCGGCTATGGGCAAATCTGCCATGCCGTCAGCTAAAAAGATAACTGCTTTATTCATAACTCAACTCATTTCATATTCATTACAGCCGGGTCGTAGCCTTCGGGAGCTTCGTAACCCATAAGTTCCAGACAGGTGGCAGCCAGACTGCTGATGCCCAGACCTTCGTTCAGCTTGAGGTCATATTCGCCCTTGTATTCCGGGTCGTAGATTATGCACGGCACGGCGTTCAGCGAATGGCTGGTCTTGCGGGCAGGTGCACCGGTCTTTTTATCCAGCTTCACATTGCCTTTTTTGTCGTGTTCAAGCATATCGTCGGCGTTGCCGTGGTCGGCAGAAAACACCAGCACGCCGCCGGCTTCTTTGACCGCCTTGACCACTCTGCCCAATGCAATATCCAACGCACCCATGCTGACCAGCACCGCCTGAAAATCGCCGGTGTGACCAACCATGTCGCCATTGGGGTAGTTGAGGCGGATAAAGGGATATTTGCCGGACTTGATGGCGTCGACCACCACATCGGTAACTTCCGCAGATTTCATCCACGGGCGTTCTTCAAAGGGTACCACATCGGAGGGTACTTCCACATAATCTTCCAGAGAATCGTCGAATTTGCCGGAGCGGTTGCCGTTGAAGAAGTAAGTCACATGGCCGTACTTCTGGGTTTCGCTTACAGCCAGCTGCTTGACTTTGCTTACGGCAAGGTATTCGCCCAGCGTGCGGTCGATTTCAGGCGGGCTTACCAGATAGTTTTTGGGGGCGTGCAAGTCGCCGTCGTATTCCATCATACCGGCATACATTACATTGGGCCGTACTCCCCGGTCGAAATAGGGGAATTCGTCCTGTTCAAACGCCGCAGTGATTTCCAGCGAACGGTCGCCGCGGAAGTTGTAGAAGATCACCGAATCGTTGTCTTTCATGGCACCCACCGGAGTTTTGCCATCTTCGGAGATGACAAAAGCATCCAGATCCTGGTCGATGGCACCGGTGGCTTTACGCAATTCGGTAACTGCTTCGTGGGCGGAAGCAAACATCTTGCCTTCGCCGTGAACATGGACTTTCCAACCGGCTTCCACCATTGCCCAGTTGGCGTTGTAGCGGTCCATGGTGATCTTCATACGGCCGCCGCCGGAAGCGATTTTGGCATCGCAGCCCGCTGCCCGGATCTCTGCAAGGAACTCTTCAAAGGGGTCGATGTAATCCAGTGCCGAAGTTTCCGGCACATCACGGCCGTCCAGCAAAGCGTGGATGCGGATGACTTTCACCCCTTCAGCAGCGGCCTCTTTGACCATGGCTTTCAGGTGGTTGATATTGCTGTGCACATTGCCGTCGCTGAACAAGCCCAGAAAATGCAGTGTGGAGTTGTTGTTCAAAACATTGGCAATGACCTTTTTCCAGGTTTCGCCTTCAAAGAGTTTGCCGCTTTCCACTGCTTCGGCAACCAGTTTGGCACCCTGCGAAAATACTCTGCCGCAGCCGATGGCGTTGTGACCGACTTCGCTGTTGCCCATATCGTCATCGGAGGGCATACCAACCGCAGTACCGTGAGCTTTCAAAGCGGTATTGGGGCAAGATGCCAAAAGTTCATCCAAAACCGGAGTGCTGGCGGCCTTGACTGCGTCGCCATCACTGTATTTACCAATACCCACACCGTCAGCAATACAAAGTACCACCGGACCGCGGCGGCCCTGCCACGAAGAATTCTTTTTAAGAGCTTCCAACATAATTACTATATCCTTAAATATTTTACAATTAATGTTTTACTGTTATTAACCACGGCGTTCGGATTCGCCGCCGATAAGCACGCCACGCTTGCTGTTTTCGCAGAATTCGATGAACTCTTTAACCGGTTCGCACTGTTCGACTTCCGCCTTGATCTTGGCAAGAGCGTTGGGTATGCTCAAGCGGTCAAAGGTAACGATACGCAAGATCTCCCGCATGGCGTTGATCTCATTGACTTTGTACCCCGCACGCTTCATTCCTACCCGGTTGACGGCAATGGGGGTGCCGTTCCGGCCTTCGCAGATCATAAAAGGCGGCACATCTTTGCTGAATACCGAGCCGCCGGCGACCATCGCCATCTTGCCCACCCGGCAGAACTGGTGGATCGCCACCAATCCGGAAAGGATGGCACGGTCGTGGACTTCGCCGTAGCCGCCGACCACTGAACCGTTGACCATGATGACATTGCTGCCGATGGTGCAGTTGTGTGCCACATGGCTGCAGTTCATAAACATACAATGGCTGCCGATAACGGTTTTGGTATCTGCCATGGTACCGGTATGGATAGCGGTGTGTTCCCGGAAGATGTTGTCGTCGCCGATCTCCAGATAACGCTTGGTGGTCAGGTCAAGAGCATGATCCTGTGCATCGCAGCCGATGGAGGCAAAGGGATAGATGATGTTGTTTTTGCCGATAGTGGTGTAACCGGTGATGTGGGCTTGGGCAATAACTTTGGTGCCTTCGCCGATGGTTACATTTTTACCTACAAAACAAAGCGGACCGATCTCACAGCTTTCTGCCAATACAGCACCGTCTTCAACCACAGCGGTAGGATGGATTTTTGCCATAGTTTATCTCCTGTTTTTATTGTAATAAAAATCAAAACACATGTCGTACTGGTAATATAACGCCAAAAGTGCTTAATTTCAATATTTTTACCAAGAAAAATATACTCAAAAATCTTGATTTTCCCCTTATTGCCAGTTATATTAAACACCAAACCGGCAAACTATGGAGATTTTGTACTATGAGCGATAAACCAACTACCAACATCGAAAAGATCGACCCTTATATGGCTATACCCGTTGCCGACGAAGAGGGGATAACCTATCACTCGCCTTTTGAAGAACATTTCCGCCTGGGCGGCAGTGCTTTTCAGGAACTTATGGGCCACCAGTTCCGGCGGATACCTTTTGAGCCATTTGTTTCCAAAGGCGTGGATTTTCTGGCATGGAATACCGCCGGTATGCAGCTGCAATTCAAATCCACCAGTTGCCGGGTGATCGTTAAAGCCAAGATCCGTGAAGGCGTGCTCATGCACCACATGCCCCAGACCGGGTCATCGAGTTTTGACCTCTATGTGGGCGGCCCCGGCAACTGGCGGCTGGTGCGGGCGGGGCGTTTTACTTTGCACGCCACCGAGTATACTGTGGAGCTTTTCAACCGCCCCGAACCGGGCTTGCGGGAGTATTTGATAAACTTTCCACTCTACAACAGCGTTGAAGAACTCTTTATCGGCTTGGAAGACGGCTGCGAAATTCTGGAGCCTACCCCGTGGAGCCACGACCAGCCGGTGGTGGTTTACGGCACCAGCATAACTCAAGGCGGATGTGCTTCCCACCCCGGCGGAGCTTGGACGAACCTGCTCTCCCGCTGGCACAACTGCGAATTTTACAACATGGGTTTTTCCGGCAGCGGCAGAGGTGAACCGGCGGCAGCAGAGATCATGGCAAGCATCAAAAATCCCCGCTGCTACATTCTGGACTACGAAGCCAACGCCCACAATGTAAGAACAAGAGAAACGCTGGAAACTTTTCTGGATATACTCCGCAGCAAACACCCCACGGTGCCGATCACGGTGATCTCCAAAGCACCCCATGCCGGAACCATGGTATCTTTCGGAGCAGATGACGAAACTGATCTGACTTATGAAGACAGTTATCTTGCCCGCCAATTCCAGCGGGAAGTCATCGGCAAACGCCGTGCCGCCGGAGATAGTAATTTATACTTTATCAACGGTATAAAACTTCTGGGCGTGGACTGGGACGAGTGCATGATGGACGGCTGCCACTTCAACGATCTGGGGTATTACCGTTTTGCTGAAAACTTGAATAAATATATCAAATTTTAACCAATGGAGTATAACTTATGATCTACGACGATTTAGCTTTCTGGCGGCGTTATGTACCCCACCGCAACGCTTCGGAATTTTGTCAGGCAATCGAATTTCTGCGGACTTTCACGCCCGACATCGCCGAAGGCAAACATGTTCTCAAAGAAGGTCTTATCTATGCCAATGTGCAGGAGTACACCCCAAAGAAGCTCTCCGAAGGTGCTATTGAGTATCACAAAGATTTTGTGGACTTGCAGACCCTGCTTGCCGGAACGGAATACATCTACTATTCTCCGCTGGCTGATTTGAAGGAAAAGACTCCCTTTGACCCCGAAAAAGATTGCGGATTTTATGAGTTCGACCCCAAATTCGCCACCGCCTGCAAGCTGGAACCGGGCAACTTTGCCATACTCTTCCCCGAAGAAGGGCACATGCCCTGCATTGAGTGCAGAGAAAATCCCGGAACCGTAAAGAAGGTAGTGGTAAAGATCCACCGCTCGATTTTTGAATAAAACTTAAGCAAAAATTTACGCAGCAGGGGGTGTTGCAAAACCTCATAAAAGGTTGCCATTCCCCTGTTTTTTTGTAGAAATTTTTGTTTGCTGTCGAAAAAATCAGCAATCTTGATTTTATACAACAGTAGTAAAAATTATTACAGGTAAAATGTTGTATCTCTTTTATATAAAATAAATTGGAATTGCTTTTATTACTTGTAATAAAAGCAATTCCGGTGAAAGTTTTTGGAAAATGGGGTTCCAC
>JAZSHD010000006.1:0-21027 GCA_045533055.1 Victivallaceae bacterium
TGGATAACGAAAAAGGCTTTTTCATCATGACCGAAGGCGGCAGGATCGACCCGGTTTGCCACAGCAACGATGCCGCAACAGTGATGCACGAAATCATCGACTTCGATAATGCAGTAAAAGTGGCTGCCGAATTTGCCAAAAAACACCCCGAAGAAACTTTGATCGTTGTTACCGGTGACCACGAAACCGGCGGTCTTACGCTGGGTTTTGCCGGAACCGGCTACAAATCATATCTCGAAAATCTGCAATATCAGAAGTGTTCGCTGAACAGTATAAGTATCAAGATCGCCGACCTTGCCAAAGCTGAAAAAGTTCTCAAGTTTGACGATGTCAAACCTTTGATGCAAAAATACTTCAACTTGCACACCGTTGCAGATAAAAACGCCAAAACCAAACAGCTGGTTCTGACCAAAGCTGAAATCAAAGAGCTTGAAGCAGCCTTTGCCAAACAGTTTCCCCAAGGCAAAAACAAGGGCGGCAATCTCCTTGCCCGCACCATTGTCCGGATCTTCAACAACAAGTGTGCCGTGGGCTGGACGACCGGAGCTCACACTGCCTTGCCGGTGTTGACCACTGCCAGCGGAGCCAATTCCGAAATGTTCAACGGCTTTATCGACAACACTGATATAGCTAAAAAGCTGAAGATGGTCGTCCGTTGATGAAAAACTTTTTTATCCGGCTGAAAACGCTCCTGCAAACCAAGCGGAGCGAATGGGTGATGAGTCTGGTAATGATCGCTTTTTCATTACTGCTGGTATTCATTTCTCCGCCGGGTAAAAAAGATACGGTCGGCACTAAAGAGAAAGCCCGGGTCGTTTCGGTGGACAACAGCGAAGTGATCCGCAACGGCTTTCTCTGCTATGGCTCGCAGACTTTGCAGATCGAAGTTCTGACCGGCAAACACAAGGGCAAAGTTTTCCGGGCAGCGAATATACTGCGGATGCAAATGGATCTGGATAAACTCTTTGAAGTTGGCGATACAGTGCTGGCAGCCATGATGCACGATGCCGACCCCGAGCGTGATACGATCAATGCTCAAGACCATTACCGCATCGAGTGGACGATTCTACTTTTTGCTTTGTTCGGATTGCTTTTGCTGATCTTTGCCGGTTGGACGGGGTTCAACGCCCTTTTATCCTTTGTCTTCAGCTGTCTGGTAGTGTGGAAAGCGGTGATCCCCCTTTGCCTTGCCGGAGTCAACGCCCTGCTGGTGACATTTCTGGCAGTGCTGCTTTTATCGTTTGTTATCATTATCCTGATCGCCGGTTTTACCCGCAAAGGTTTTACAGCTCTGGCGGGTTCCATTCTGGGGGTACTGGCAAGCTGTATCACCGGGTGGATATTCACTTATCTATTCAAAATCAATGGTGCGGTGATGCATTACAGCCAGAGTTTGTTCAACAGCGGTTACTCGCACTTGGATTTGTCCGAAATCTTTATCGGAGCGATCTTCCTCTCCAGTTCCGGAGCTGTAATGGATCTGGCTATGGATGTGGCAAGCGGCATTGAAGAAGTGGATCGCCGCCGCAGCGGTCTATCCGCTAAAGAACTTTTCAAATCAGGGCTCCGAATCGGCAGAAGCGTGGTGGGTACTATGACCACGACTTTGCTTTTGGCATACTCCGGAGGCTATCTTACCTTGATGATGACCTTTGCGGCTCAAGGCACCAGCCCCATAGATTTTATCAACAACCCGTATGTGGCAAGCGAAGCAGTCAAGACGCTGGTCGGCAGTTTCGGTTTGGTGCTGGTAGCACCATTTACCGCTGCGGTGGGAGCTTTGATTTTCAGCAAAAAAACTCAAGCGTGACTTATTTGCATTTTTTTGCAAAAAAAACGCTCTTGCCAGTTGCCAAAACTTCATAGAAGATGTAAATTGACTTTATGTGTTTTTAACTGTAAAATAAGTAAGGCTGTTTACAATGAGTACAGAAGCATTTTTGATCATCTTCATCGCATTTTGGGCGATTATTTCTCTGGTTCCGCTGGGGTTCCGGAAATTCAAAGTTCCGTCAGTTATCGTGCTGCTGGTAATGGGTATGGTGATTGGACCCAACGGGCTGGGGCTGCTGAATTTTCTTGCCAAGCATTTGAACTTTCTGGGGGTGGATCCGGAGGTGGTGCGTTCCCACTCGCTTACCATGATCAACTCTCTGGGTTCGCTGGGACTGGTTTTTCTGATGACTCTTGCGGGGTTGGAGGCTGACTTCAAACTTATCAAATCTGTCCGCAAGCCGACGATCTGGTTGAGCATCCTTACCTTTATCATGCCCGCAGTTGCCGGATTTCTGGTTTACTTCAACTTTGTGCCGACCGATTTGCCGGGGCAGCTTTTGTACGCCAGTTTGTTTGCTTCGCACTCGGTGGGTATCGTGTTCCCGGTCATTCGCGAGCTGAAACTTGCCAAGACCCGCTTTGGTGCGGCGGTGCTTATTTCCACAGTTATAACCGACATCGGCAGTATTGTACTGCTGGCAGTAAGTGTTCAGCTCAAGCGTATGGAAATGGGCGTGGGCAGCACCGGGGCAATTAAAAGTCTTTCGCTTTTCGACTATATAAATCCGGCAATTTTCGGCAACTGGTTCGTACCGGCATTTCTCCTGATAGCATTGCTCTATATGGGGTTGGCCTGCTATGGAGTAAACCGCATTGGCAACGAGGCAAAAAAATGGCTTGCCAATGATGAAGATGCGTTGGTGACATTCTTTTTGTTTCTGATTTTGCTGGCAGTTTTGGCTGGGGAATTTCTGGGAATCAACCTGGTGGTGGGTGCATTTATTGCCGGTCTGGGGCTTTCCAAAGTGGTCAAAGGCATGGGCAGTTCGGCACTTTTCAGCAAACTTGAAGGGATCGGTTACAGCTTGCTGATACCGTTTTTGTTTATCTCTATAGGTATGAAAACCGACTTCCGGCTGATCTTCAAATCGGCAGATAACCTGACGATCATAATCTATACCGTTATCGGTCTGGTGGGCAGCAAAGTGCTTTCCGGCTTCCTTGCCATGAAGTTCTCCGGCTTCAACAGCGGCAAAGGTCTTTGTGCCGGTTTGATGACCGTGCCGCAGCTTTCGGCAACGCTGGCGGCGGCGGCGATCGGTAAAGATCTGGGGATGCTTTCTGACGACTTTTTCAACGCTATCGTGGTGCTTTCCATCGTTACAACTTTGCCCATACCCAATCTGGTGCGGTTCGTTATCGAAAAGTGCAAGTTGGACTTTTCCGATGTGGGGCACATTACGCCCTACAAACTGCCGGAAAACACCGAACAGGACGAATTGCACTGGTAATATAAAAGTTAGGCGATTGGTATTTTTTGTTTTTACAGCTTTCAGCGGCGGAATAAAAAAATCTGTCTTCAAAGCCATAAAAAGTTGAGTTTGCAGCAGTTTATATAAACTATTTTTACACATATAAAGGGAAAGCAATGCTTTATTATTTATCTTATTTGAGTACCGATCCTGATTTGGGATTTTTCCGCTTGTTCAACTATGTAAGTTTCCGGGTAGGCTGTGCCGGAGCGTTGGCATTTCTGATAGTTATTCTGCTGGGGCCCGCCACGGTGCGGATGCTGAAAAAATTCCGGGCGACCGCCCCCAGCCGTTACGGCGGCGTGGTTGAAGAGTTTGTCAATGAACAGAAAGATAAAACCCCCAGCATGGGCGGAGTTTTGATAATTCTGGGTATAACCGCAGCGGCGATTTTGTGTATGAAGCCTTTGGAACTTACCGCTATATTGGTTGGTTCTACCGTACTGCTGGGCTTGCTGGGGTTTGCCGACGACTTTGCCAAAGTTGCTTACCGCAGACGGGATGGTATTCCCGGCAAAGTCAAGCTGCTGGGGCAGTTTCTGGTGGCGGCGGCAGCGGTAGTCTGGCTCTATTACATTCCGGAATTTGCTCCCTATATGCGGAATTTGTATATTCCGTTTGTCCATAATCCGGTTGCTGTGGGCGTGTGGGTTTCCATCGTGGCAGTAGGAGCGATCATGGGAGCCAGCAATGCGGTGAATCTGACCGACGGTAAAGACGGTCTTTCCACCGGGTGCATGATCTTTGCGACCATAGCTTATGCGGTTATGGCATATTTGAGCGGGCACCGGGTGTTTGCAGAATATTTGCTGATCCCCTTTATTCCGGGAGCCAGCGAAGCGGTGGTTTTTGCGGCGGCAGTGATCGGTGCATGTATCGGATTTCTCTGGCACAACTGCCACCCGGCAACTATGTTTATGGGCGATACCGGCAGTCTGGCACTGGGGGGGATCATCGGTTTGTTATCGGTGCTGGTGCGGCAGGAATTTCTGCTCTTTTTAGTGGGCGGAGTTTTTGTTATGGAAATCCTTTCGGTAATGATCCAGGTGCCGGTATTCAAACTTACCGGCAAACGGGTATTTCTCTGTACGCCCATACACCACCACTTTGAAAAATTAGGCTGGACGGAAACCCAGATCGTAGTAAGATTCTGGATCCTTTCCGGCATCTTTGCCTTAATGGCACTGGGCACACTCAAACTGCGGTAAAAATTTGCAATCATACAGAAAGAATTTATTATGTTCAATCCTTTCAAAGACCGGGAAATGCCCGGCGAACTGCACACAAGTCCCATCATCCGCCGTTACGAAAACAACCCGCTGCTGACTGCGGCCAATGTCCCCTACCCGGCTGATTATGTATACAATGCCGGAGTTATCCGTTATCAGGGCAAATACTTCATCGCCCCGCGGGTGGATTTGCGGAACAGGGATAAAAAACCCGGCGAACCCAACATGCGATCCATCAGTACCGGATTCGGAGTAAGCAGTGATGGGATCAAGTTTGAAATGTCCCCCGACCCCATCCGGGTACACTACAAAGGCGGTATTCTGCCGTGGGTATGCGATGCAAGATTGACAGTTCTGGAAGGGGAGCTTTATTTGAGTTTCTGCTTCGAAAATCAACACTCCGAACGGCCCGGCATTGCCCGCTGGCGTGGCGAAGGCGTGGATTTTGACGCCGTATTTGTCGGGGTGCCCCAACAGCGGAATATGATCCTATGTCCGGAAAAAGTCAATGGTTTGTATATGCGGTTTGAACGGCCTTCCAACCAGTGGCACGACCCGTTCCACATCTGGTACAGCATGTCGCCGGATTTGCGTTACTGGGGCGATTCTGAATTGCTTTTAGGCTGCGAAGATGTGCCTTTTGCATCAGCCAAAATCGGCGGCGGAGCTCCGTGGATCAAGACCGACCGGGGCTGGCTGATGATTTTCCATGCCGTTGACGAAAACCCGATCCACACCGCCAAACTGCCTCATTGTGCGGAGTGGAAAAAGCGTTACACTGCCGGTGCAGCACTCTTCAGCTTGGAAGACCCCACCGAACTGATTGCCATAACCAAAGAGCCGCTGCTGGTGGCAGAAGCCGATTACGAAACCGGCTGTTTGGATAAACTCTGGACAGAGTTTACAATATTCCCCTGCGGGGCGGTGCTGGAAGATGACAACAACACCTTGCGTATATATTACGGAGCCGGTGACTACTCCACTAATCTGGCGTTCACCACCTTAACTGAACTCTGGACAGTAATGACGCCCTGCAGCCGCATGGCAAAATATGCAACAATTCCATTCTGGATCGACGACTGGAAAAAATAAATATCAAGCCGGGTAACTCAAATAAAAGTTGTCCGGCTTTTTTAAGGGAGTACGCTTATGAGCAAAAACAAGTGGGATTTTGCAACTCCAAAACCCGACGAGCCGCCGCCGGAAAAAATCGAAAGAGGCGGGATGTTGGTTGTATTGATTATCGGGCTCGTTCTCTTTATCGGCGGAATCATTTTTGCCTGGAAAATCGGAGCATTTGACATCAACAGCTTTTTCGGCAAACTCCCCGCCCACTCCCGAACCAGAACCGAAGTCGATATATTGCTGTTGATCCATTGCCCATGGATCGCCGGAGCATGGATGATCAAATCAGCAATAAGGTATTTTTGGATAAAGCGGAAACAGGAGTAAGCAAAAATGAAAATCGACGGCAAAACAATTCGTTCAGAAGCAGAAATTTTAACTGCATTGCAGGAAGAATTTGACCAGAAAGTAGAATTTGTGGTTATGGATAACGGAAAAGATTTTATCCAAACTTCCGGCGGTGCATTGGAATACCACGAGGGCGACAAGCATTATTTTGTTGCCGATCACCCGGTCAATCAGGAAAAAATCAAAGCCGCCTTTATCTCCTACTATCGCAATGACGGCAAATATAAGCAGCTTTTTGTCTGGGAAAAAGAGATTTACGAAAGTCTGTGGACAAAAATCAAAAAACTCTTCAGCAAATAAGTGTTTAATTATTAAGCTTTGTTCCCGATAGAGGTTGATGCTTCCCCCCCCATCACCCTTTAAGTTTTGAAGAAATCTTATTCAATATCTTTACTGTTTATCAACAGATACTGGGAACAGAGCTAATTATTAAAATAGAGTATACAATAAAATTAAGGTTTCAGAGCTGAAATCGGAAGAATATGCACCCCATTCGCATCGGTGTATCCGAATTTCCCACCGGTAATAACCATCAATAAATCCGGTTCTGCCAGAGGACATTGCTTTTCAATCTTGTTATATTCACGAATAAGCTGCCGTATCTTCAAAAGGTGTTTTGCACCTTCTTCTATCTCTTTGGAACCGAGTTTTATTTCAATCAACGCATAGCGACCGTCTTTCAAATGCAGAACCGCATCGGCTTCCAACCCGTAACGGTCACGATAATAAGAGAGTTTACCTCCGAGAGCCATTGAATATGCTTTCAGATCACGCATTACCATACTTTCAAAAATAAATCCGAATGTTTTGAAATCTTTTAAGAAATATTCCGGATCAGCCCCAAGAGCAGCAACAGCCACCGAAGGATCGCACACCCCCCGTTTGGGAGCAGAACGCATACTGCTTGAACTGCGAATAGCAGGACACCACGCTGGAATATCACTTACTACAAACAATTTGCGTAACGCCGCAAGATATGAATCCAAAGTCGGCATGGAAATATCCTGTACCGCAAGAATATCTTTGCGAATACTTATTTTGCTCGCCAGGGTGGAAATATTTCTGGCATAAGATTTCATAAGCAAAGAAGCAACCAGTGGATCTCTTGCTACATTATCGACTTTTGATATATCAACTTCTGCAACATTATTAACATAATCACTTGCAATAAAAAGCTTTGCATCATCTCCCACAGCACTCAATGCCGAAGGCCATCCCCCGCGGCAAGCGGCAAAAATCAATTCTTCAACAGACAGTTTACCCATTGCACCATCCACTGCATTGACCGGATTTCTAAACATTTCAGCCAAAGAGATATGTCCTGATGATTCTTCTGACTCCCAAAGGGTCATTGGAGTCATTTCCAACCGGGATATTCTGCCAGTACCGGTATGTTTGGTCTGGGAATCATCTTTAACCACCGAACCGGTCAGAATATATTGCCCTTTTTTGCCACTGTTGTCAACTGCCGCACGGACGGCATCCCACAATACCGGAGCAAGCTGCCATTCATCGATCAATCGCGGTTTTTCACCTTGCAGCAAAAGAGACGGTTTGGTTTCTGCAAGCTTCAGATACCCCGTTTGCAAGTCCGGATTTTGCATTTCCAGTACACTTTTGGCTTGTTGCTTGGCAGTGGTCGTTTTACCGCACCACTTGGGGCCCACGATCAATGCGGCTCCTACGGAACGCAACCGCAAATCTAATTCGGCATCAACAATACGGGGTAAATATTTCATTCTCAATCTCCTTGCTTACTATACTATAACGCAAGTTTGTGTTTTTGCAAGGTTTCATTTTGTATTTTTGAGGCATTTTATTTTGTGTTTTTGATGCATTTTGTTTTGTATTTTTGCGGGAAATCGTCAATTACTCAAGAGTGGGAAGCAAATACTGGATGTTTCAGAACTAAAAAATAACTTTCATCTTAAAGAAACTTTGATTGGGGGATGCTGCATTTATTCTTTACAACAGTTACAGGCTTTACAGCTTGCTTTGAATGTAGTTTACTGCGTCTTTTAAGGTGAATTCCTGAAAGAATTTTGGGGCGTCGCTGTCGGGAATTGTGATTTTAAAGTGTTCTTCCAATGCCATGATAAATTCCACATCTTCCATGGAATCCCAATCCCAGAAATCCATCAACGCCATGGGATCATTGGGGTAAACCATCATATCTTCCGGGCGTTCCATTTGTTCAATAACGATCTTCCGGATCGCCCAGGCGATTTCCGCTTCCTCTCTGGTCGCCCAATACGAAACAAATAACTCCCGGTCAAACAGTGGGCGGGTAACTCCATTGCTCAAACAACCTGTGACCTTTCCGCTCTTAAGCGGCTGCAATTCTCCATTTTTATAGCAAAATAACTTTTTGATTTCCTCCGGAAGTTCCGGCGGCGGATTTTTGCAAAACTCCATACCGTTACACTCCGGCATCCATAAGGCAATGTACTGCCGGACAAAATCGCCGAAGGTACAGATTTCGACTTGGGCAAGCAGCGGGTATCTTGCAAGCATCCCGCCGGGGATGAACGCCAGCAGTTCATCTTCCGGATAAATCAGATGTTTGATCTGCCACTCCCGCAGAAACGAAAGTGCGTACCTTGCTTCAAGAGCATTGGAAAAATGACGGGCAAGATGATTGCACACTCCCGGATCATTACCATCAAAAGCCGGGCGGTTGGCAAGTTCAGGAGAGTGGTTGCAGTCAATCACTTGGCGTTGCCGGGAAACAGCAAAACTGTAAATAGCAAGCAGTACAAGAGGGAAAATGGCAATAATCAAACAGAACAAAGAAGCCCTCCCGAAGCCGCCCAAACCCATGATACCGCCTACGATCAGTAAAACAACAGCAGTACCTTCACTGTAATCAATGTGTTTTTGATTTTGCACAAATTTATTCCAGAAGGTCTGTAAATCCAAATCCTTGCCGGTTCTTTTCAAAGGTACACCATTATAATGTAATTGCTCAAGCTCAAAGAGTCCGGCAGGGAAAGATTCGGCAAAGAATAATGCCGGAACAGCACTTTTGCGGCGGCAGAAAAGCACCGCAAGCAATATCAAAACTCCAAGCCAGATCCATGAACCCCATTTCCCCCATTGGGGAAGTGAACCGATCAAACACCAGATGACAAGCAGCAGCAAACTTTTACAATGCGGTCTGGTCATGTTGCAATCCTTTCTGCAAAATAAGTTTTTAATCCCGCCGGAAGTAAGCATCGGAATAAATACGGCAATCGGGGCAATAAAAATAAAGTTGCTCTTCACCATTGTAACTGGTAGATATGTATTTTTTCAACATCCGTTTTCCGCACTTCCTGCAACGCGGGTGTATCATTGTTTGAGTAAAAATATATACAGCCGCGCATAACAGAAAAACGACAAATGCAATCAGAAAAATAATGGCTGATAGATCAATTTTACCGAAAAAGAGCGGAATAACAAAAGCTGGCACGCTGAATATCAGTACCTTTTTCCAATAATGCCACATCCGCTCTTGCCGATTTTTTAATCTGGCATCCAATTCGTAATCGTATTTGTATTGAAAGAAAAAATCATCTTTTTTCATAGAGTATTTCTCTTTCTGCACAACAGCAATCCGCCGCCCACGATCAGGCAGAATCCCACATCTCCGGCAAAGGGGAATATTGGTAAATGCAAGTATAAACCGTGAACCAGCAACACGACACTTTCAAAAAGCGTTCCCCACGCAAGCAACGGAATGAGATTATTATATTTCTGTGGTTTCAGCAAAACAATCAAATACAGAAAGCCGATCATGCTCCATGCCGTTGTTGCCATTCTGAACCAATATTGTATTTGCACATCTGTTACCGGAGCCGATGCACCCATATTCTGCAATATTACATCCATAACGCTCCACGGCAGAAGCACCCCCAATATGGAAACGCCCCAGCCGATCGCACCAGCCAACAAAAAAATCCGTTTCATCAGCAGAAAATCCTCTGTTTATTCAGATATACCAAACCGGCAGCAGGAGTATATTTTCCCGCAACATTCCCGGCTGCGGACAATTACAAATAACAGCCCCCATACCGCGTTTTTTATTTTCCAGTTTATCCAAAACCTGAAATGCCGATGTATCAGCAGCTGAAACATTGGAATTTTGTTTTATTTCAACAGGATAACAAATGCCGTCCTTTTCTATAATAAGGTCTATTTCGCTTTCTTTCGTAACCAGCGCTCCGGATTCCGTTTGTTTTTTCTTGTCATGCCCACGATAATATGAAACAAAATGACGGTAGTCAAGACCGTTATTAGCAAAAGATTTGATGATTTCAGAAATAACGAATGTTTCAAACATATGCCCGTTCATAGCCCCATACGCTAAAGTTTCCGGAGAAAGCCATCTGGTCAGATAACAAGCAAGTCCTGTATCCCGGAAATAAAGTTTTGGAGTTTTAACAGCTCTTTTCAAGGCACTGTTGGCATAAGGTTCCAACAAATAGATGATACCGGAGGCTTCCAGAATGGAAATCCAGTTTCTGATCGTTACCACATCCTTCCCCACTTCACCGGCAATATTGGAGCAGTTCAGGACTTCTCCGGTTCTGGCAGCAACAGCGATCACAAATCTTTTAAAACTGTCAAGATCATGAACCGCAGATAATTCTCTGACATCGCGTTCAATATATGTTTTTACATAATCTGCATAATATGAAGCCCAATCCATATCAAAGTTTTGGAGTTCCGGATATGCCCCCCGGTGAATAATATTCCAGATGTTTGCGGGGGCTTGAGCTGTTTTCTCTCTTTCCCGTACATAATCAAGGGTCGGAATAAAACATTCAGCAAAGGGATCTTTTTGAATTTCTCTCAAAGAAAGCCCGTTTAATTCAACAATAGATATGCGTCCTGCGAGCGTTTCTGAAACATTTTTCATAAGTCTGAACTGCTGCGAACCGGAAAGACAGAAAAGCCCGCGTTCATCTGTTTCATCGCACTTGATTTTTATGTAGCGAAACAATTCCGGAGCATGTTGCACCTCATCAATAATCACCGGAGGCGGATTCAGCATCATAAACATACTGCCGTTTTCCTTTGCCTGCTGCTCCAAAAACGGATCATCCAACGATATGTATTTATAATCCGGAAATATCTTTTTTAAAATTGTTGATTTACCTACCTGGCGTGCTCCGGTAATTAAAACACTTTTATAATTCCGGACATTTTCAAGCACTTTTCGTTCGATAGACCGTTCTATATACTTCATAATAATCTCATTGTAAAATCTTGAATTTAATTCAATATTTTACAAAATATACATCATATAGACAAAAAATCAAATATTTTGTTATGCTGCTTGCGATTTTCAGCTTGAAAAATCAAAATTCCACCACGCAGCCATATTGAACCAAGCCGGGGATTTTTTCATCCCGTTTGATCGGAAAAACAGATGTTACTGAAAATGTCAGATGCTTTGAGTCGAACTCAAAAATATTGGTTCCATTTTGCTTTTCATCAAAAGCATTGCGTAAAGCGGCTCCGAACTTTTCCGCAACCTCAATGTTTTCTTTCATCAAATAGCTCACCAGATATTTGCGTTCGAGAAAATCTCCAAAAATAGATTCTGTCCAAAACTCCGGACATTTTTTATCCCGGAAATACGGCATGTTTTTCCAAAACACAAACTTATTTTCAGCAACGACCTTCCGGTTTATGAGATGAGCGTGCAGTATCCGCAAGATCATCTTTTCCGGTCCAAGCGGCTGTTTCTGCTGTTTGGCAAGGAACAGGCACTCCGGACACAACATGCTGTACACATAATGTTTCTGCTTTACAAGAGTTTGTTCCGTTTCCCGGTGACAGATATTGCATTTGATGATCATTATTCACCTGATTTTTTCAATTTGCAATTTGGATGATCCAGCTTATAATTATTCCAATGGAAAGAGTCATTGCAACATACCATTTTTTTAGCAATATGCAAAACAGCCCCCATAGTATCATCAACAAACTCATTCCGGCAAAGAAACAGATTCCGCCGTACCAGACATCAAAGATATTTTTAAGTTGCGGAAAAAATTTGTACAATATTCCGAAAATCAGCAGCGGGAAACACAACGCCCCGCACTCAACCGCCCCCGCCGTGATTTGATGGCGTTTCTGCACAGGTTCTTTTCCGGCAAAACACTTGCCAAGCGTTCGCATTAAACTGATCAATGCTGAATATATCATAAAATCTTTACACTTCCCAACGGGTTGATAATCCAAAAATCAAACAGACTCAATGTAATATAGCATTGAAAAAATGATTTTCAATTTGCGATTTTCTTATTATTCTTTTTTCAGTAAAAAATCCTGTAAGCTGATGATTTTTATTCCGTTATAATCATCGCAATAAACTTTTTCCAGCGAGATGATAAATTTAGGATAATTGTCATTGATTGCCAGAAGTGAGCGTACCTCCCTTTCAAAAGTTTTTTGGTCATTGCAGGAAGTTGTTACTTGGAAATAAAAAGTTTCAGCAGCGTTTTCGGCAACAAAGTCAACTTCATAAGAACTTACATCGCCAACATAGACTTTATCAAATTTTCTGCACAATTCCACATATACGATATTCTCTATCATTAGAGATATATCTCCGGCTCTGAATTTGCATTTTACATGCCGCAGCCCCAGATCAGCAGCGTAGTATTTGCTGTTGATATCCAGAATTTTTTTGCCTTTGATATCGTAGCGTGCAACCTTGGAAAAAAGTTGTGCATCTTCCAATGCTGACATATAGTTGATAACAGACTGCACATTGGTATTGATCCGCTGACTCTTCAAATATGCGGCAATACTGCTTGCCGTGATCGGATTGCCGATATTGCTGTATGCAAACTCACAAATCGAATCAAAGAGTGCTGTATTACGGAAACCTTTTCTTCGGATAATATCTTTTAAAACAACAGAATCGTGAAGACTGCTCAAAAACGGAAAAACCGTTTCATCCGCAAGGGTATCAAGCATACGCAATCCCGGCATACCGCCATACCGCAAATATTTTTTGAACAATTCGTCACAATCTTCATATTCCGGATAAAAATGTTGAAATTCTTTCAAAGAAAGCGGAAAAACCGGAATTTCAATATACCGTCCGGTCAGTTTTGTGGAAAGTTCCCCCGAAAACATCGTTGAATTTGAACCGGTAATCACTACATCGTACCGTTCCGGTTTGCCGGACCACGATGCAACCACTCTCTCCCACTGGTCTATATCCTGGATCTCATCCACAAAAATATGGATTTTCCCGGTGACATTTTGAGATTTTTCCTCAACAAAGCTATGCAGGTCTTTGTAATCTCTGATAAAATCAAAGTCCAGAGATTCTTTATCTATATAAACAATATTGGATTGCGGTACACCATTTTCGCCAAGCAATTCAATGATCTGGCGGACAAAAACACTCTTGCCCACCCGGCGCAGACCGGTTATTGCTTTGACTATGCCTTTACCCAGAAACGGCTTGATTTTATCCAAATAATACTGACGCCTTACCATAATGCACCACCTTTCTATTATGATTGATAATATAACATAAAATTGCAATTATTTCAAGTATAATTGAAATAAAATAATATTTTATTCATTATTTCAACTATAATTGAAACAAAATCATAAGTGTTTGGCATGGTGATTTTCCCAATGCCGGAGTTTTTTATTGTCAACTGCTTGCTGATAAAATGCGGCGTTTTTTACGCTTTTTTCTTTTGAGTCGGCGGGTTTGGGTTTGCAATATTTGTAAAATCAGTGTATATTACCTTAATTCAAGAATAATCTTTATTCAAATAAGAATAAAACTTATAATTTGAGGTGAAAAAATGATCGCTGACAAACTCAATCAAATCAAGATCGTACCGGTTCTGGTACTCAATACTCTGGAAGAAGGCTTGCAGGTTTGCGAACAGTTGTGTGCCAACGGTTTGCCCGCTGCCGAAATCACTTTCCGTACCGAAGCTGCTGAAAGCATCATCCGGGAAGCTGCCAAGCGTTTCCCCGAAATGTATATCGGAGCTGGTACCATTCTTAATGTTGCCGACTTGCACCGTGCCGCCGATGCCGGAGCCAAGTTCGGCGTTGCCCCCGGCTTCAATCCGGTGGTGGCTGGCGAAGCCAAAAAATGCGGCTTCGACTTTATTCCCGGCGTTTGCACCCCCAGCGAAATCGAACAGGCGATGATGGCTGGTTTTACTACACTCAAATTCTTCCCGGCGGAAGCTGCCGGCGGCGTGAATATGCTTAAATCCCTGATCGCTCCTTACAAGCATCTGGGGGTAAGATTCATGCCCACCGGCGGGGTCAAGCCTGCCAATGTGGAAGATTACCTTGCCATCAAGGAAGTGGCTGCCGTGGGCGGCACCTGGCTCAACAAGTGCGAAGACAGCGTTATAAAAGATGCTGCCGCGATTGCCAAAAAGTATATGATTTAACGCCCCTTAACTATAAATATAAGGAGAAAAGACTATGCCTTCATTACAGGACATGCGTGAACGAGCCAAAGAAGCCGGTTTGATGAAACTTGACAAGCTCATCGAAAACCGTCAGCACATTCCGACCAACGATTTTCCCATTCCGGTCAAGGAACTTTGCGAACGCTACGAAAAACTTTATACCGGCTGTATCAACGATGTATTGCGTGAAAACTGCCTGTTGAACCAGAATCTGCCCAGCGACATCATGCCGCTGCGGGACGAAATGGTCGTTGCCGGTGAAGCCTTTACCGTCAAGAGTGCGCCTAACTGCATGATCGAAGGCGAAATGACCTTCCGAGCTCAGATGCTGGACGATATGAAGCCCGAAGGCGTGGTGGTCTGGGATACCTCTGAAGATACCGAAGCAAGCTTGTGGGGCGGCGTTATGACCGCAACTGCCAAAAGCAAAAAGATCCGCGGTGCCGTCATTGCCGGCGGCATCCGGGATACCAAACAGATCCTTGAACAGGATTTCCCTGTCTTCTACAAATACCGCACCAGCAACGGCTCTCTGGGCCGCTGTATGATCACCCACTATCAGGTGCCGATCCGGGTGGGCAAAGTTACCGTCCGCCCCGGCGATATCATTATGGGCGATATTGACGGCGTGCTCTGCATCCCCCGGGAAATAGCTTACCCGGTGCTGCTGCGTGCCGAAGGCATTGAAAGAACCGAAGTGGATATTTTCAGCTGGGTGCATCAGGGCGACAGTATTTCTGAAATCATTGCCAAAGGCGGTTATTTTTGATAGCTGAAATCAAAAATAAAATTCCGGTGCTGGAGCGTGCCGTGGAGGTTATGGAGTACATAGCCTCCCACCCCGGTCGCGTCTCCCAGCCGGAACTTATTGCCGCACTGAAAATACCGCAGGCAACCTGTTACCGGATCATTGCCACCTTGGTTGCAGCCAACTGGCTGGTGAAGCTCCCCGGCAACAAGTACGATATAGCCCCTGCCATCGCCCGTTTGAGCCGCAAGACCGAATTGCAGCTGGAAAAATACCGCCCGCTGCAACCTGCGTTGGACTATCTGGCACGGCAGGTGGGGCACTCGGTAAAACTTTCGGTGCCCGATGCCAGTGAACATGTAAGCGTATTAAGTGCCAAAGCTCCGTGGGATATAGCCCTGACTGCGGCTCCCGGAACCCGTTTTGAAATCAAAAACGGCGGTTCGGTAGCTATAATCCTGCTGGCAGATATGGCAAACAGCAAACGCAATGCTATACTTGCCCAAGCGGAAAATCCGGCAAAACTGAAAAAGCTGATTTCCGATTATAAGCGGGATGGTTTTTCCCTTAATGCCGCCTCTGATGATCCTGCTCAACGGCCGCAGATCGACGCCTTGAGCGTGCCGGTTTTTGCGGAAGATAAATCCGTTTGCGGAGTGCTTACATTGTTGAGTATGCCCGGAGAATTGGCAAAAAATGATTTGGCAGAATTGCTGGATGCCATGCGGAAAACCGCCCGCTTCTGCGGAGAACTTATGCCGTAAATAAAGGTGTAAAAATGTTTAACGAAAATCTTTTGCTCAACGATCCTCTGGCTCAAAAGCTCTATAATCAAGCAGCAGAACTGCCCATCGTTGACTTTCACAACCACTTGCCGGTCAAAGACCTTGCCGAAGACCGCAAGTATAACGACCTTGCCGAATTGTGGGTCATCAGCGACCCTTATAAACACCGTGCCATGCGGATTTGCGGCGTGCCGGAAGAGCGCATTACCGGCAATGCCTCCAACCGGGATAAATTCAATGCCTGGGCGGAAACTTTGCCCAAACTTATTGGCAACCCCCTTTATCACTGGAGCATTTTTGAGCTTAAACGCATTTTCAATATCGAAAAAGCTCTCACGCCGGAAACTGCCGATGAAATTTGGGAAAATACGAGAGTGCAGCTTGCCGGAGCTGATTTCTCCTGCCGGAGTTTGCTCAAACGCTTCAATGTAGTCTATTCAGCCCCCTGCTGTGCTTTGAACGATAATGTGGAGTGTTTTGCCCATATTCCCGGCAATGTACCCTCGTTGCGGGGCGATGATATACTTGCACCTACTGCTGAATTTGTCAGCAAACTTGCGGAAAATACCCGGATGCCGGTCAACGGTTTTATTCCATTTATCAACGCCGTGGAAAAACGCATAGATGAGTTCCACAAAGCCGCTTGCCGCATTGCCGACCACTCGCTGGATAACGGCTTTGCTTACGCTTTCTGCGATGATGATACTGCTGAAAAGCTCTATGATAAAGCAGTGAAAAATGAAACGCTTACCCCGGCAGAAAAAATGCTTTTAGCTTCGGCGATATTGAAAAAAGTTGCCGGATTTTACAGTCAGCGTAATTGGCTTTTGCTGCTTCATATCGGTGCTCAACGCAAAACCAGCAGCCGGCTCCGTGCGGTTGCCGGTCCGGCGGGCGGTTTTGCCGCCATCGGCCACACTTGCAATACTGAAGCGTTGGCTTTTATGCTTGACGACATGGAAGCTGCTCCCGCCGGTCTGCCCCGGACGATACTCTTTACCCTCAACCCTGCCGATCATGCGGCGTTTTCGGTACTTGCCGGATCGTTCCCCGGCGACGGCGTGCGGGGCAAAGTCCAGCTGGGCCCGGCATGGTGGTACTGCGACCACATTTACGGTATGCGTGACGGCTTTGAAAACAGTGCCGCATTCGGCGTGTTGAGCCAGTTTATCGGCATGACCACCGATTCCCGGAGCTTTTTGAGCTTTGTGCGGCACGAGTATTTCCGCAGAGTTTTCTGTGCATGGCTTGCCGAAAAAGCCGCCAAAGGCGAAATGCCCGCCGATGAAAATGAACTTGTAAAAATCGTTAAAGCGGTGTTTTACGAAAATGCCGCCGAATATCTTGGAGGAATTGAAAAATGAATGAGATGGTCTGGAAAGACAAAGTAGCTGTTGTAACCGGTGCGGGCGGTACGCTCTGCTCGGAAATCGCCAAATTTCTTGCTGCCAAAGGTGCCAAAGTCGTCATGGTGGGCAGAACTGCCGAAAAATTGCAGGCTGTTGCCGATGTAATCACTGCCAACGGCGGCATTTGCCGCATCGAAGCGGGGGATGTGACCGACGAAAAGCGTATGCAGGAAATCGCTGATACCGTGGCTGCCGAATGGGGTCTTTGCCGCATTCTTATCAACGGTGCCGGCGGTAACAACATCAACGCCATGAGCACCATTACCCAGTTCGATCCCCGGGAACTGGACGGCACCTTGCCCGAAGGGGAAAGAGGTTTTGCTGAAATAGATATGGAAGCCTTTGCCAGTGTGCTGAAGATCAACACCATCGGTACTGTGCTGCCCAGCCGCATCTTCGGAGCTCAAATGGCGAAAGCCGGCGGCGGCTCCATCATCAACTTTGCCTCCATGAATACCTACAAACCCCTTACCCGGGTTGCGGCTTACGCCATGAGCAAAGCGGCTATTGCCAACTTTACGCAATTCCTTGCCAACTATTACGCTCCTGCCAACATCCGGGTCAATGCCATCGCTCCGGGATTTTTCGTTAATGAACGCAGTATCAAATATTTGCGTACTCCCGACGGCGGCTTGTCCCCCCGCGGCGAACGCGTTATGCAGCACACTCCATTACAGCGTTTCGGCGAAGCACCCGAACTGTTGGGCTGCGTGGAGTGGCTGCTGGATGACTGCAAAGCAGCTTTCGTAACCGGTATAACTGTGCCGGTGGATGGCGGATTTTTGGCTTCGACCGGGGTGTAAACTATGAAATGCTCACTTATGCTCCCTGCCAAGCCCAACTTGCAATGGCAGTTGGCACGGCAGTTGGGAATAGATTATGCTGTGACCAAAGCGGCACCGGAACTTACCGGTATGCCCGATCCCTCGGACTACAACTCTTTGCAAATCGTCCGTGACCGCTTTGCCGATGCCGGATTCAAACTCTACGCTCTGGAAGGCGACGAGTTTGATATGACTCGTATCAAGATGGGTCTGCCCGGCAGGGATGAAGATATTGAAAAATATTGTGCCATGCTTACTAATATGGGCAAGCTTGGTTTGAAGCTCCTCTGCTTCAACTTTATGGCAGGCGTGGGCTGGTACCGCAGCAAAAACGATCTGTTGGAACGGGGCGACGCCCTTACCAGCGGATTTAATGTAGCAGATATCGACAACGATGTACCCTTGAAAATGAGCCACGAAAAGCTTTGGGAGAATATCATATATTTCCTTAAAGCCGTAACTCCGGCGGCGGAAGCTGCGGGCGTGCAAATGGGTATGCACCCGGATGATCCGCCCATACCCCAACTGTTGGGCTATCCCCGGATCCTTATCAATGCCGATGCCTACCGCCGGGTCTTGCGGGAAGTACCCAGTCCGGCTTTGGGTGTAACTTTCTGTCAGGCGACTTTCCGTGCCATGGGCGAAGATGTTTACAGTTTGCTGGAAGAATTCGGCGAAAAGGTCTTCTTCTTCCACTTCCGGGATATCAAAGGAGTCAGCGACAACTTTGTGGAAACTTTCCACGACAATGGCCCCACGGATATGCCCAAACTTCTGGCACATCTTAAAAAGTGTGCCCCCGATTGCCTGATCCGCCCCGACCATACCCCGACGATGGCGGGCGAAAGCAACGAAAGCTTCGGCTACACCATGCAGGGCAATTTGTTTGCCACCGGCTATTTGCGGGGCATGCTCGAAACCCTTGATGCTGAAACAAAGTAAGTTTTTTTTAGGAGAATATAATTATGCAGATAAATGTGAATGCTGCCGCCAATGGCAGCCTCAAGAAAAATTTCTGGAACAATGTCCATTTTCACCCCACCGATGCCGTGGAAGATGTTTGGGGTCAGGAAGTATTGAACAAATTTGCCCAGCAGAAATGTGCCCAGTACCTCCGGCTTTATGCCATGTTTGAAGATGTGGTCACCCGTGATGAAAACGGCAATCTCGTCTTTGACTTTTCCGAACAGGACAAGCGTTTTGATATTGTGGTCAATATGGGCTTCAAAGTCTTGCTGTGCTTCAACTTCATGCCCGTAGTGATGGCTGCCGATCCGGTGAATTTGAGCGGCAAGCGTTACAAAGACAAACGCTTCTGCCGTTCCAAACCCGCCGATTACACCGAATGGCAGGCTCTCTGTCAGGCACAGACCCAACACTTGATCGACCGATACGGCATTGAAACTATTTCCCAGTGGTTCTTCCATTGCTGGAACGAGCCGGATCTGGGATTCTGGATGTATCCTGAATTCTTCTTTGAATGTACCCCTGAAATGCAGGAAGCCAAGATGACCGAATACTGCAAGCTCTACGACTACTTTGAAGCCGGGGTGCACAGTGTATCCGACAAGATCAAAGTCGGCGGTCCCTCCTGCGGACACTACAAGGAATTTTTTGAACGGGTCATGGAACATGTTTCCAGCGGTAAAAACTATGTTACCGGCAAAACCGGTACCCGCTTCGACTTTGCCAGCTTGCATTGTTACAGCTCCATTCCTCAGGATGTGCACGATCCTTACCGCTATAAAGTTTGCCCGACAAGCATTGTCAACCAGTACAAAGTTTACCGCAGCATTATGGAAAAACATGGTTTGGGCGACCGTCCTGCCATTATTGACGAATGGGCGGCGGCGGCTGAAGGGTATCTGGGTATCGACCGGGATCCCCGGATGCGTTTCCGGGAAACGGAATACTATCCGGCATTCTATTTTAACCTGATCGACCTGATGACCAAGCTGCCCATGCCGCCGGAACGCATGATGATCTGCCTCTCCGGGCAGGATTTCAACACCAATGACTTTGACGGGCACCGCACTTTCTACACCGCCCGCGGCTGGAGCAAACCCATTGCATTGGGCTTCAGTCTGGCAAGCAAGCTGGGCGAAGAACGCTTCGATATACCCGTGGCAATGCCCAAAAATTGCGGCATCATCGGTACCCGCCGTGCCGACGGAGCCGTAGTTGTGGCAGTCTATAACCACGAATCGGATTTCGGCAAATTCGGCAGCAACGAAAAGTTCACGCTCAAGTTCGACAACCTTCCGGCCAACTGCACACTCAAGCGTTACCGGATCGACGAAATGTTCAGCAATGCCTTTACCGCCTGGAGCCGCCTCGGTTCTCCGGCACAGCCCACCGTCTGGGAACGCGAGCAGATCAATCAGCGTGCACAGCTCCAACAGCCCTGTGCCGACGAAAAATGCTCCAACACCTGGCAGGGCGATGTACTCATGACCAGCAACTCCGTGGAACTCTTCGAGTTCATCCCGGCGTAAAAATTCTGTAAAACTTTCACTGGGGCTGTTGCAAAACTTGTTGATGTCGCTTGCCAACAGCAACAAGGGCGGTCAGCCCCGCGAGCGGATGTGAGAGTAGTTTGCAGGATAAATTCCTGCAAACCCGAGGCAGCATGCTGCGAGGCCGAACGGAGTCGAGCGAAGCCATCCGGCGTTTGAGGACGATTTTGAGCTTTGCTCAAAATCGCTCTAAGGGGGCGTAGCCCCCGCTTTAATTAAAGATCGTGAAGAACTACGCTGGATGTTGCTGCCCAATGAGCAAGGGAGGTCACGGAGGGGAAA